>NZ_JBELQB010000003.1:0-299121 GCF_046000485.1 Flavobacterium rhizophilum | reverse complement strand
CAGAATGACATGCAGTACTCATAAAGAGATTGCTTTGTTCCTCGCAATGACGGAGTGTACTGTCATTTCGATACGGAGTGAAAATGGAGTGAGAAATCTAACCCATATACAAAGAGATTTCTCCACAGGGTCGAAATGGAAATGAGATTCTTCCTTTCGTCAGAATGACATGCAGTACTCATAAAGAGATTGCTTTGTTCCTCGCAATGACGGAGTGTACTGTCATTTCGATACGGAGTGAAAATGGAGTGAGAAATCTAACCCATATACAAAGAGATTTCTCCACAGGGTCGAAATGGAAATGAGATTCTTCCTTTCGTCAGAATGACATGCAGTACTCATAAAGAGATTGCTTCGTTCCTCGCAATGACGGAGTGTATTGTCATTTCGATACGGAGTGAAAATGGAGTGAGAAATCTAATCAAAATACAAAGAGATTTCTCCATAAGGTCGAAATGCAAAGAGATTCTTCCTTTCGTAAGAATGACATACAGAACTTGTAATACATTGCTTCGTTCCTCGCAATGACGGAGTGGTATTATAACAGACTACTAAAACAAAACCCCTTAGCTTCCACTAAGGGGTTTCTCTATTTTTAAGATTTAGATATTTCGGCTACACTGCGTTTCGCTCAATATGGCAGAGAGATTAATTCCCGAAGAATTCAATTTTCATAGTACCTCCGGCAACCGAAGCTACTTTTGCATATACTTTATCTTTCTTTACTTTTTTGTAAAGGTCTTTATCTTTTATTACAGCAATTTGATTCTGCTTTGAAGTGTCCTGCTTGGCATACACCAGCACGGTTGTACCATCGGGCTGAGGTACCATTTCCAGTTTATCGGCATAACGTAGTCCGAATTTCTCTACAAGTTCCCGTAGGTTTGCACTGTATTCCGGTTTGTTATCGGGTTTTATATAGCTTGAATTTCTTTTGCTCCACTCGCGGGAGATGAAGTAAATTACAATAGCAGCTCCCATTACTACAAAAAGTTCCATAATTATAAATTTTCCCAAATGTAAAAATTAAGGGAATACAATAAAGAAAAAAGTGTTGGATTTTAATTTCTTTACGCTACAGAGCCCAAAGCCGATTGCTTACCCTAATATTAGCACTCCTGCTGTCGTTGCGAGCGTAATGCAATGAAGCGTGGCAATCTCACTACAGATTGCTTCGTGCCTCGCAATGACATAACGCGTTGTCATTTCGATATGGAATGAAATGGAATGAGAAATCTAATCCATATACAAAGAGATTTCTCCACAAGGTCGAAATGGAAATAAGATTCTTCCTGTTGTCGAAATGACATACAGAACCTACTAATTAGATTGCTTCGTGCCTCGCAATGACAATAGCAGCTTTGTCCTTTTGTTCTGGCAAATAAAAAAGCTTAAAACAAAAAAACCCTTAGATTTCTCTAAGGGTTTCTATTTAGGGGTGAATGATGGGTCTCGAACCCACGACCTTCGGAACCACAATCCGACGCTCTAACCAACTGAGCTACAATCACCATCTGTTTTGCGAGTGCAAATATAGTATAGCTCTACGTTTCCTGCAAATAAATATACAAAAAAAATTGCACTTTTTTACACTAAATCACTTAAGCTATTGACAGCCACATACCTTTCAACCGTAAAGCCTTCGGCATATTCGCTGTTTATTAGCCTTCCTAAGTCCTGCGCGCGGTACAAAATGCTTTCTTTAAAGTTTTTTGTAGCAATTGGTGTAACCGGTTCGTCACTGTTTGGATCATAAAACTGCGACTTATATGCCATAAGCGAAGCTACTTTTGTGTCCATAAATCCGGTAACATCCACAACAAAATCAGGCGTAATATTTTTCCATTGTATGTAGTGGTATACAAGTTTAGGCCTGTAAGCCTGCTGAGGTTCGCCGTTAAGCTGGGTTTCTATTTTGCGAAGTCCCGAAAGGAAACACGCATCACTTACCAGTTTACTACCCTTACCGTGGTCTATATGGCGGTCATCTACTGCATTGCAAATCACGATTTCAGGCTGGTACTTACGAATCATTTTAATAACCTCAAGCTGGTGTTTTTCGTCATTTACAAAAAATCCGTCACGAAAACGCAGATTCTCCCTTACAGAAACCCCTAAAATTTTTGCCGCTTCGGCAGCCTCTTCATCACGAATTTCGGCAGTACCGCGTGTACCCAGTTCGCCACGGGTTAAGTCAACAATACCAACGGTTTTACCTAGGGAAATTTCTTTTGCTACGGTTGCCCCACAGCTTAGCTCCACATCATCTGGATGGGCGCCAAATACAAGTATATCGAGTTTCATTCTTACTATTTTGAGTAGTGCAAAGATACGGACTTTGGTTTATATAAAGGGATTGTTAGAGTATTCAGTCGCAGTAAGCGGTAGATTGCTTTGTACCTAGCAATGACAATAATAGCTCTGTCCTTTTGTCTTGACACAAAAGAACTAAAAAGTCAAGGCTAAGACTCCTTTAGCTAAAAATTATGTCACTCGGCTAAACCATCCGAACTCGGCTATAGCCTCAAACAGCGGATGCTTTTTTACACCTCGTTTATAATTTTCTTACGCTACGGAGCCTAATGCCGTTTGCTTACTCTATTGTTGTCATTCTGATTGCAGTAATAGCGGAATGAAGAATCTAAATAAAAGAAGACTTCTCCTTTCGTCGAAAGGAACTGTACTCATTAGCATAGTGCTTCGTAACTAGCAAGAACAATAATAGCTCTGTCCTTTTGTCTTGACACAAAAGAACTAAAAAGTCAAGGCTAAGACTCCTTTAGCTAAAAATTATGTCACTCGGCTAAACCATCCGAACTCGGCTATAGCCTCAAACAGCGGATGCTTTTTTACACCTCGTTTATAATTTTCTTACGCTACGGAGCCTAATGCCGTTTGCTTACTCTATTGTTGTCATTCTGATTGCAGTAATAGCGGAATGAAGAATCTAATCTAGATGCAAAGAGATTCTTCCTATCGTCAGAATGACAAATCAACTGAATACTAATCAAAGTACCCTTCGCATAGTCATACTCTTGTTAACTGTTTCTATAAACTCATTTTCCGGGTTACTGTCTTTTGTTATACCGCAACCTATAAACAACTGGGCTACATTACCATTTACCTTCATACAGCGCAGGTTCACAAACAAATCGGTTTGAGCATGTTTTCCTGTTGCAAAATCACGGTTTAACTCCCCAAGGAAACCCGAATAATATTCGCGGTCGTACCCCTCGTTATCCAGTATAAACTGTTTGGCCCGGGTTTTAGGCAGTCCGCATACCGCAGGTGTTGGATGCAGGGTTTGCAGTACTTCCTTTAAAAGGGAAACCTCTTTAAGCTCTGCCGAAATATCGGTTTTAATATGTACTATATTACCCGCACTAAAGGTGTAGGGCTGAGTAGTAGTAATCTGATTAGTGTAATCTTTAAGCTCGTTTAAAATAAAGTCGGTCACAAACTGTTGTTCCTCCTTCTCTTTATTTTCCCAAACGGCCTCTTCCCCTTCCTTATAAAGCTGGGTTCCGGCAAGGGCTACGGTATGTATGGTATGGTTTTGTGCTTTAAGTAACTGCTCTGGTGTTGCCCCCATCCATAGTCCGCTTACAGGATGGAAAAACATATACTTAAACGCATTAGGATAAGCATACAGCAGGTTTTGGTATACCTTGGTAATATCGGTTACCGAAAGCTGAGCCATTTCACTACGCGATGCTACCAGTTTACCAAACTCACCTTTTTTTATAGCGTTTACACATCGGGTAACCAAATCTTCAAAGCACGACTTAGCCTCGGGATTTATTGCTACAGGCTGAGGTTCGGCCGGAGCAAACCCGTTAGCCTCTATCGTTACCGTTATCACATCACTTTGCTCCATTGGGATAAACAGGTATTTATCACCCTCAAACGGGGCGAACACAAAGCCCTGTTGGGTAAAGTCGGTAAGATAATACTCCTCTATATTCGTCTGGAAAATCCCGGTTACGGTATCACTGCCCGGTTTGCTATATACAGCAAACGGACGCTGCTCCTGCAACTGGTTTTGTATTTTTAAAAGTAGATTGGTCATCTTATAATATATTCGTGGATTTGATTATTTTATATACCCATGCTCCTCTCAGGAAGAGAAACTCACACATGTACTCAAATAACCAGATAGCCGAATTAACAAATTATCGTTTTCTTGGCAAAATCATATTAGTAATCTTGCAAAGCGAAACAAGGCGCCCCTGCTCATCGGTTATTTTAACTTCCCATAAATGCAGGCTCCTACCTTGGTGTACTATTCTTGCCGTACCGGTTACCACTCCGTCTCGCTTGGCACGCACATGGTTGGCACTAATTTCTATACCTCTTGCCTCCTGCAGTTCAGGATTCACAAACAGTAATGATGCCGCACTTCCTACACTTTCTGCCAGTGCTACCGTGGCTCCTCCATGCAATAGTCCCATTGGCTGGTGTACGCTTGGGTTAACCGGCATTTTGGCTTCCAAAAAGCCTTCGCCAGCATCGGTATAAACTATATTAAGGGTTTCCATTAAGGTATTTTTCGCAAAATCGTTGCACATTTTTAGTGCCTTTTCTTTATCAAATGCCATGTATACTAATTTAAAGGGTAAAGTTACGAAAAGCCCTGTACAGTTAGATAAAAGACATGAGATAATAGAATACAGAGTGTTTTAAATACTGATTTTTAAATTTTGTACGGATTACCCGTAAACTAAATGATAATTTTCCCCGTTTAGTATACAGCCGCTTTTTTACTTTTTAAATTAATGCTACATTTACCAAAAATTGTTATTTATGCGCTATAGCTTACTATTGTTTTTCTTTGGTGTATTTGTGCTTACGTTTACCTCATGCCGTGATGATTTTGAGTTTGAACCAAGCCAGGGCGGACTGGAGTTTTCCAGGGACACCGTGTATCTTGATACAGTATTTACCAACATTGGATCCAGTACCTATACACTAAAAGTATACAACCGTGGCGATAAAGATATTAGCATACCTACCCTAACCCTTGGACAGGGAGAGGATTCCAAATACCGACTAATGGTCGACGGGGTTCCCGGTCGTGTGTTTAACAACGTAGAGCTTATGGCTCACGACAGTATGTTTGTTTTTGTGGAAACGACCATAAATTACGAGGAATTTGTTAATACCGAAAATACCTTTTTATACACCGATCAGATAGAGTTTCACAGTACACAAATGGCTCCGCAAAAAGTAGAGCTTGTAACACTGGTACAGGATGCTGTGTTTTTATACCCTCAGCGTAATGACGAGGGCATGTATGAAAGTATTCCGGTTAGTGAAACCGACGATACCCAGATTTATGGTTTTAACCTTAATGAACAGGAAAACGGCAATGAACTGATTTGGACGGATGCTAAGCCTTATGTAATATATGGTTATGCAGCTGTACCTAACGGAAAAACACTTAATGTAAGGAAAGGTGCACATATACATTTTCATGACAACTCCGGCCTTATTGTACGTAATGATGCCCGCCTTAATATTGGTAGCCTAAACGACCCGGCAACAGAAGGCAATACTGTAATTATTGAAGGGGATCGCCTTGAGCCTGATTTTGCGGATATACCGGGGCAATGGGGAGCAATTTGGTTACAGGAAGGCTCTACAACAAACATTTGTAATGTAATCATTAAAAACTCAACCGTAGGTATCCTGGCCGAAGGCAATAACGGAACAGCTATATCACTAAGACTTCGAAATACCCAAATATATAATTCTACTAACGTAGGACTCCTTTCACGTAACTCTACAATATACGGAGAAAATGTTGTAATAAACTCTGCCGGACAGGCTGCTTTTGCAGGTACACTAGGCGGTATATACCAATTTAGACACTGTACCTTTGCCAATTACTTTAACAGCTTTAATCAGGTACCTGTACTTTTAAGTGATTATTTAGAAACAGAAGATGCTATTTTGGTAAACAACTTTAATGCAAGCTTTGAAAACTGTATAATGTATGGTTCATCAAACTTCGGTATATTGTTTGACCGTGTAGGCGATTTGCCTTTTGAATACACGTTTACCAATTGCTTCATCAAATTTATAGATAACACTAATCGATTTACAAACGACCCTATGTACAACTTTGGTAACCAGTCATTATTTACAGGCTGTACCATAGCCCAAAACAGTACTACCTACAAGCCGTTTTTTGAAGACCCAAATAATAACAAACTGAACATTAGTGATGAGTCGGCTGCAAATGGGTTAGGAAAACCTTCGGTAGCAGCTATAGTACCTAATGACATAGTACAAACCCAAAGAAACCTTGCCGCACCTGATTCCGGCGCTTACGAGAGTACGGTTTTCGAGGAAGATTAACACATATTTATAATAAATCATATTATTTTTCATAATTTTGTTAAACAACTCACAAAAACAAACAATTATGAAAAAAATCTTTTTTACCCTTTCAGCGGTAGCCGTATGCTTTGCTTCGTGCAAAAAAGAACAAAAGATGGATTCGGAAGAACCTATGATGAAAGATACGGTTCCTACCGAAGAACCGGCACCAATGGCTGAGATGGACTCTGCTACTGTAGCAAATGCCTGGATGGAATATATGACTCCGGGTGAAGCACACAAGATGATGGCAAATGAAGAAGGTAATTGGAACTGCGATATGACTTTTTGGATGGGCCCCGATGCACCACCACAGAAAGAAACTTCGAGCTGTGAAATTAAAATGATACTTGACGGACGTTATCAGCAATCTACCTACACCGGCAATATGATGGGAATGCCGTTTGAAGGTATTTCAACAGTTGCTTATGATAATGCAACAAACGAATATGTCTCTACATGGATTGACAACATGGGCACAGGTATGATGGTAATGAGAGGAACCTTTAATGGCAATACCAGAACCACTACCTTGAATGGTACTATGGTGGACCCTGTTACAAAAACAGTGAAAGAAGTGCGTGAGCTATATGACATAGTTGATGAGAACACACGTAAAATGCAAATGTTTGAAACCCCAAAAGGCGGTAAGAAATACAAAAGCATGGAAATTATACTTACAAGAAAATAATCTTTATTTTTTAGAATTATTCCCCCGAATAATTTTAAATCCCCAATCCCGCCCGAAAACGGCGGGATTTTTTCATGAATTATATTCATCTTATTACGGAATACCGTAATAAAATAATCATAAAATCGATTAAGTGTAGGTAAATTCGGTTAAAAAGTGTTAATTTTTTTACTATTATTCAAGCAACAATACCTAAATTTACTAAAAATCAAATCATACCCCATAATGAGTGATCCGGGAACATCATTTTTATTCCTGTGCAGAAAAATGTATTTTGACGGTTATACCCCATCAAACAAAAATCTATACCCTTCAGAAAACTACCAAACACTTTGTAACTTAGCCCAGCAACTTATTGCTAAAAGAGGTAACGAAGGTTTTGCATTATACTTTTGTGAATCTCAATATCTCGTAGATTTATGGGCTGCCCATTTTATACTTGAATACGGACGGCCTTCTGACATCATGAAAACAAGGGCATTGTATGTGATAAACAAGTATGCTCAAATGTCGATTAAAATAAAACTGGCTCAGGAAGAAAAAGCCTGGCTAAAGGAAAACGGGTATGCTTAAAACTACAGGTATCCCGCGCCACCTCTCACTTTGCTGAAAAGCTCACACTAAAATCACCCAAATAAGTATTATTAAATTATCATATTTTTATTATTTAATAACAAGCACAGTAGTTTTTTAAAAATATTATATGTTAATTTGGCGTTAACATAAAAAAACAAACAATAATCATTAATTAGTAGTTATTTGACAAAACAGATAACTGCCTAATTTTTTTAATCCTTTCTGTACCCTACCTGCAGTTATTAATACCACATGTACTTATGAAATCATACACATTACAGCAAATAAATGATATTATTAATGGTGTAATTGAAGGAAGCACAACTAACGAAGTAACCTCTCCTGAACAGCTGGAACTGGCTAACGCTAACCAGATAACATTTATTGGTAATAAAAAGTATGAAAAACTATGGGAAGGCTCTAATGCCTGTATAGCTGTAGTTAATAAAGATATATCTATACAACCCGGAGATAACAGGGCTTTTATTAAAGTAAATAATGCCGACTTAGCGATGTCACAAATACTGGAACTGTTTGCTTCGGCTCCACCGTGTTTTGAGAAAGACATACATCCTACTGCCACTATACACCCTAGCGCAAACATAGGTAGTAATGTAAAAATAGGTGCAGGCTGTTATATAGGTGCTAATGTAACCATTGGTGATAATGCTATTATTTATCCTAATGTAACCGTACTTGATGAGAGTACTATAGGTAATGGTACAACAATATGGTCGGGCACAGTGGTACGTGAGCGTTGTATAATAGGTGCTCTTTGCATTTTACACCCTAACTGTACTATTGGTGCCGATGGGTTTGGGTTTAGGCCATGCCCGCAACAGGGATTGGTAAAAATTCCTCAAATAGGTAATGTTGTTATAGGTAACAAGGTAGAAATTGGTGCGGGATCGTGCGTGGATCGCGGTAAGTTTAGCTCTACCATTATTGGCGACGGTTGTAAAATTGACAACTTAGTACAAATAGGCCACAACAGTGTTATGGGACGTTTTTGTATTATGGCAGGAAATAGC
Source organism: Flavobacterium rhizophilum (assembly GCF_046000485.1). Classification (NCBI taxonomy): domain Bacteria; kingdom Pseudomonadati; phylum Bacteroidota; class Flavobacteriia; order Flavobacteriales; family Flavobacteriaceae; genus Flavobacterium; species Flavobacterium rhizophilum. The sequence continues at coordinate 290,442 of NZ_JBELQB010000003.1, read as the reverse complement.
GGACTAGCAGGATCGGTTACACTTGGTGACGGAGTGGTTATAGGAGGAAGTGCTTCTATTAAAGACCACGTTACCATAGGCAGCGGTGCTGTTGTAGGAGCCGGTTCGGGCGTTACGGGTGATGTTGCTGCCGGGAAAACCGTTTTAGGCTACCCTGCTGTTGATGGAAGAGTAGCACTTAAACAATGGGCTATCCTTAAAAGAATGGCCACTTCATAAACTACCTTTTTTTAGACTTCTTTTTTACTAACGGATGGTTTAGTCCGTTTACAATGTTTTTAAGTATTTCATATTTAGGAAGGTTGTCAAACAATTGCGTGAGCGTTTTAAAGCCAAAAGCCCTGGGGTCAAAACTGGGATCTATTTTTCTTAGGTTAGACCCTATGGTTGCAATATAGGCTTCCTCATCCTCATTTATGGAAATATCAAAAGCCTTGTCAATGATAGCGGTGCTTATAGCCGGTTTTGGTTTAAGCTTTGCTCTGGCTTTTGCTGTAGCTGTTTTTGCAGGTTCATCTTCCTCATCCTCTGCAATTACTGCCGAAATATTTTCGGTATAGGTAAAAATCTCGCACGATTGTACAAAGGCTACCGGGGTTTGCTTTTGCCCTATCCCCATAACAAAAACGCCGTCTTCCCTTATTCTTTTTGCAAGCCCTGTATAATCACTATCGCTTGACACGATACAGAATCCCTCAACATTCTTACTGTGTAGTATATCCATAGCATCTATAATCAGCGAACTGTCGGTTGAGTTTTTGCCCGATGTATAGGCAAATTTCTGTACAGGATTAAACGAATATTGGTTAATAACCTCTTTCCATCCGTTCATTTGCGGAGTAGTCCAGTCTCCATATATTCTTCTTATAGTTGCTTTACCGTATTTAGAAACTTCTTCTATAATAGCCTGTATCAGTTTCGGTTGGGCATTATCGCCATCTATAAGTACGGCTATATTAAATTTGTTATCCATATTTATCAATTGATTAAACAGTATTTTAACGAAACAATATATTTATCCGCATATAATACTTCAATAAAGATAGGTAACATATATCGGTTTACTCTCCTTTATCATAAAGTTTTCGTTATACACTAAAAGCGAAGCCATTATTCGCTGTAATTCAATTAAATAACTTATATTTGTATCAATCCTGAATCTTAAATGATAGTTTTTGTTTAGGCATACGATTAAAGAAAAAAACTATCGTGAGACGGCATACTCTACAAATTTGCTTTAACCCCACTCTTTTTCAAAAGCAAATTATTATGAAAATCTCAATTTTTTCTATCTCCGTTTTAGGAGTAATTATCAGTATATTCACTCTTTTTACAGGAGTAAACTATTCGCAAAATCTAAATAACTGGATTCATTTTAGCCTCGTTATTATTTTACTATTAATAAGTATTATAGGGACAGTACTAAACTTTGAAGGTATTAGCATTTACCGAAACCGTGTTAGGTTAAGGTAATTAGTATAAACTATATTTATAACTTCTATTTAAAAAGATACTTTGGTGACGGATAAGATTTATTTTCGTCACCAAGGGAAACATATACCGTAAGAGTATCTCCTTGAACATGATTAACCAAAAAGTTAATGGGAAGCATAGCCTCTCCGGTTAGCTTAGTGCCGTTTTTAGAAAGATAATGGTAATTTACAGCTGCTTTTCTTTTAGCTAAAAGAAAGAAACCCGATGACACAGGTGCTAAATCATATATAGTAGCTTCACGTTCCTTTCCGTTTTTATATATCCTGTAAATTTTAAGTCCCGGTATCATCCCTATTACAAGCAAAATGATTCCGACCAAAGGAAAAATAAAGAAAATATAAAACACTTTATAAGGAAAAACAAACGGCTCCAGTCCTACTATGGCAGACTGCCCTTTGTATACTTTTATCACTACAGGCTCATGTATTTTAATCTTATCGTTTGAAAATGCATTATGCATATCATTTAAGTCAAATGTTTCAAACTTGTCGTGTACCACCTGTCCGTTATCTTTATAAGAATAGAATATTAAAATCGGATTCTCACTATTAATAGTGACATTGGTTTTAATAGTCATTCTATCTACAACTGCTTCTTTTTCGGTGCCTTTGCTGTAAATAAGCTCGTGGTCATATTTTTGGTATGGCTCTATAAACGATGAAACCATCATAAATGTTGGTACCATTACTACAATAGACAATAGGGTAAAAATAGCTCCTAAGAGAAATAATTTATTACCTTTTACAAGTTTAAAAAATAACGGAAAGCCTATTTGGGTTTGCATGTTGAGGTGTGTTTGTTTAGTGGTGCGAAAGTAAAAATTCTGCATAGAATACACAAAGCCTAACCACATTAATACAATACACCTAATTAGCCTTTGAGATTGTTACGTCGTTCCTCCTCACAATGACAGTGGATCCAGAACTTAAAACACTGTAACTACCCTACTCCAAATCAACAAAAAACCAAATATACAAATAGGCATTTATGGTATTGCCAGTTATGGAAAATTAGATTAATTTTGCGTTTTCAACAACGTAACTACTTTTTCTAATGATCCATTTCTTCGGAAACCAGACGAATACCGTTTTTGCAGTACAAACGCAAGGCGAACTTTCTACAGAGGATATTTCAAAACTGAACTGGCTTTTTGGCAACGCACATAAGATAGAGAAATCCGTGCTGACGGATTTTTTTGTTGGGCCACGCGCCACAATGATAACGCCATGGAGCACCAATGCCGTAGAGATTACTCAAAACATGGGTATACAGGGTATTGTAAGGATTGAAGAGTTTGAAAAAACTACAGAAGACAATACTGATTTTGACCCTATGCTTTCGCAAAAGTATAACGGACTTAATCAGGATATTTATACCATAAACATACAGCCGGAACCTATACTGGAAATTACAGATATAGCGGCTTACAACGAAAAAGAAGGACTGGCACTTAGCCCTGATGAGGTTGAGTATCTTGAAAACCTTGCTACAAAACTGGGCCGTAAACTTACGGATTCAGAAGTGTTTGGTTTCTCTCAGGTGAATTCAGAGCACTGCCGTCACAAAATATTTAACGGTACGTTTGTAATAGACGGTGAGGAAAAGCCATCATCTCTATTTAAACTTATCAAAAAAACATCGCAGGAAAACCCTAACGATATCGTTTCGGCTTACAAGGACAACGTAGCCTTTATAAAAGGTCCACGTGTGCAGCAGTTTGCTCCAAAAACTGCTGATAAGCCCGATTTTTATGACGTTAAGGAATTTGACTCGGTTATATCTATAAAAGCAGAAACGCACAACTTCCCTACTACAGTAGAGCCGTTTAACGGTGCTGCAACCGGTAGTGGTGGTGAAATTCGTGACAGGCTGGCTGGCGGACAGGGTTCACTTCCGTTAGCAGGTACAGCAGTGTATATGACCTCGTACTCTCGCCTTGAGGAAAATCGCCCTTGGGAAAACGGTATGGAAGAGCGTAAATGGCTTTACCAAACCCCAATGGACATCCTTATAAAAGCATCAAACGGTGCATCTGACTTTGGTAACAAATTCGGGCAACCGCTTATCTCGGGTTCAGTACTAACATTTGAACATGAAGAAGATGCACGCAAACTTGGTTTCGATAAAGTAATCATGCTTGCAGGTGGTATCGGGTACGGTAAGGAGAGCCAGTCAATAAAACAAAAACCGCAAACAGGCGATAAAGTAGTTATACTTGGTGGTGAAAACTACCGCATTGGTATGGGTGGTGCTGCGGTATCATCTGCCGATACGGGAGAATTCAGCTCGGGTATCGAACTTAACGCCATACAGCGTTCTAACCCTGAGATGCAAAAACGTGCTGCAAACGCCGTGAGAGGTCTTGTGGAGAGCGACGAAAATCCAATTGTTTCTATTCACGATCACGGTGCGGGCGGACACTTAAACTGTCTGTCAGAACTTGTTGAGGAAACAGGAGGTAAAATAGATTTAGACAAACTGCCTGTGGGTGACCCTACCCTTTCGGCTAAAGAAATAATAGGTAACGAGTCGCAGGAACGTATGGGACTTGTTATAGGACAAAAAGATATTGATACCCTTAAACGTATTGCCGATCGTGAGCGTTCGCCAATGTATGCTGTGGGTGATGTAACGGGTGACCATAGGTTTACATTTGAGTCGGCTACCACAGGGGCTAAGCCAATGGACTTTGCTCTGGAAGATATGTTTGGCTCATCACCTAAAACAATAATGACCGATAAAACGGTTGAAGCGAAATATGCTAACCCTGAGTACACTCAGGAAAACATTCACAACTACCTTAACCAGGTACTTCAGCTTGAGGCTGTAGCTTGTAAAGACTGGTTAACCAACAAAGTTGACCGTTGTGTGGGCGGACGTGTTGCTAAACAGCAAACTGCCGGACCTATACAATTACCGCTTAACAACGTGGGTGTTATGGCACTTGACTTTGCAGGTAAGGAAGGTATTGCAACCTCTATAGGACACTCACCTGTTGCTGCCCTTGCCGATGCTGCTGCCGGTAGCCGTACTGCTATTGCAGAGGCTTTAAGTAACATTGTTTGGGCTCCGCTTAAAGACGGACTTAAAAGTGTATCGCTTTCGGCAAACTGGATGTGGGCCTGTAAAAACGAAGGTGAAGATGCAAGGCTTTATGATGCTGTAGAGGCATGTAGCGACTTTGCTATCCAGCTGGGTATTAACATCCCTACCGGTAAAGACTCTTTATCAATGAAACAAAAGTACCCTAACGGCGATGTTATCGCTCCGGGTACTGTGATTATATCGGCTGCAGGTAACTGTAACGACATTAACAAGGTAGTAGAACCTGTACTTAAAAAGAACGGCGGAAACATTTACTACATTAACCTATCAGGCGATGCATTTAAGCTTGGAGGTTCGTCGTTTGCACAGGTACTTAATAAAGTAGGTAACGATGTTCCTACTATTAAGGATGCTGCCAAATTCAAAACAGCTTTCAATACTATACAGGAACTTATCAAGAATGGTAAAATTGCTGCCGGACACGATATAGGTAGTGGTGGTTTAATTACTACGCTTCTTGAAATGAGCTTTACTGAGGTGAACCTTGGTGCTGAATATGACCTTACTGCCCTTAACGAAGCCGATACGGTTAAAGCCCTGTTTAACGAGAACATTGCGCTTGTTATACAGGCAGATGCAGCTGTAGAGGCAGAACTTGCTAAAAACGGTGTAGACTTTACCCTTATAGGTAAGCCTGCAGAAGGTGCTGTGGTTACCGTTAAAAACGGCGAAAGCAACCTTAGCTTTAATGTAAGCGAGGCTAGGGATACATGGTACAAAACATCGTACCTGCTAGACCAGAAACAAAGTGGAAAAGTAAAAGCGCAGGAGCGTTTTGACAATTATAAAAACCAACCGTTAACCTATAGCTTCCCTAGCCATTTTGATGGTAAAAAAGTAGCTATAGACAGCAGCAAGCCAAGACCAAAAGCGGCTATTATTCGTGAAAAGGGTTCGAACTCTGAGCGCGAAATGGCAAACGCTATGTACCTTGCCGGATTTGATGTTAAGGACGTACACATGACCGACCTTATCTCCGGTCGTGAAACACTTGAGGATATTCAGTTTATTGGTGCTGTGGGTGGTTTCTCTAATTCAGATGTACTTGGCTCGGCTAAAGGATGGGCTGGTGCTTTCCTTTACAACGAAAAGGCTAAAACGGCTTTAGAGAACTTCTTTAAGCGTGAAGATACCCTGTCGGTAGGTATTTGTAACGGTTGTCAGCTTTTCGTTGAGCTTGGGCTTATAAACCCTGATCATGAGAACAAACCAAAAATGCTTCACAACGACAGCCACAAACACGAAAGTGCGTTTACATCGGTTACCGTACAGGAAAACACATCGGTAATGCTTTCTACCCTAGCCGGTAGTACGCTGGGTGTTTGGATTTCGCATGGTGAAGGTAAGTTTAACCTGCCTTATGGCGAAGACCAGTATAATATTGTTGCCAAGTATGGTTACGAAGGTTATCCTGCAAACCCTAACGGATCGAGCTATAATGTAGCAATGATGGCTAGCAACGACGGTCGTCACCTGGTAATGATGCCACACATTGAGCGTTCTATGTTCCAGTGGAACTGGGCTTACTACCCTGAAGGTCGCGAAGATGAGGTTACGCCTTGGCACGAAGCATTTGTTAATGCCCGTAAGTGGATTGAGAACAAATAATAAGACGTTTAGAATATAGACGCCAGATAATAGACCAAGAGCCCCGCAAGTTGCGGGGCTTTTTTTATGGGTTATGTTAAAATAAAAATGTTAAATTAGTGGACGTAACTTTAAACACCTTACAAAATGAAACCTTTAGTTTGGATCAATGAAATCGAATTTAATGATGGTACAAAAATTCCATTATCTAAAAATGATATTATTGTATTTGTTGGACCTAATAATTCAGGAAAGAGTCTTTCATTGAAAGAAATTGAAAAAACTACAAGTCACCTCAATTACGAAACAAACAAAGTCATAAAAAAAGTAACATTTTCAAAAGAGGGCTCTGAAGAAGAATTAATTTTATATATAGAAAAAGATTCAATAAAAGGAAATGAGGGACAGCTTCTAGGATATCAATTTTCATTAAATAATAATAATATTAAATATTACTGGTCTAATGTTCTTTCGCTAGGTCTACAAGATTTAAAAAGTTACTTTTTAAATCTCTTATCAACTGAAAGAAGATTAGCAGCTGCTAACCCACCTCGGGCTATTGCATTAACTTCAGAACCACCTTCACACCCTATACATATTCTACAAAAAAATGATGAATTAGAAGAAGTTTTTAGTAACTATTTCAAACAGGCTTTTGGAACTGATTTAATAGTTCACAGAAATGCGGGTAATCAAGTTCCTTTATATGTAGGAAAAAAACCTATTCCTGAACAAGGAAAAGATAGAGTTTCTACATCTTATTTAAAAGAACTAGAAAAATTAGATTTATTACATCTTCAGGGTGATGGGATGAGAAGCTTTGTAGGAGTTTTATTAAATGCTTTTATTTCGACATATTCTATTTTATTAATTGATGAACCCGAGGCTTTCTTACATCCTCCACAAGCTCGATTATTAGGAAAAATGATATCTAAAAATATGTCCTCTGAAAGACAAACATTTCTATCAACTCATAGTGAAAGCTTCCTTAAAGGTTTATTAGATACTGATTCAAAAAATTTAAAAGTAGTTCGATTACAAAGGGAGGGAAATATAAACAAAGTTAGTCTCTTAGATAATACCGATATTAATACTATTTGGAGCGACTCACTTTTAAGACACTCAAATATATTGGATGGTCTTTTTCATTCCAAAGTAGTAATTTGTGAAAGCGATTCTGATTCCAGATTTTTTTCTTCAATACTCAGTTCACAATTTGAAGACACCAATCAAATTTCACCTGATATATTATTTATAAATGTGGGAGGAAAACATAGAATTCCAGTTGCTATTAAAGCTCTTAAAAATTTAAATGTTCCAATAAGTGTGGTATCAGATTTTGATGTACTTAATAATATCCATCCTCTAAAAGCAATTTATGAAGATTTAGACGGTAATTGGAATGAAATTAAATCAGACTGGGAATTAGTTAAATCAGAAATTGAAAGGAAAAGACCTGAATTTCTAACAATGGAAGCTAAAGAGGAAATAGAAAATATCCTAGAAGGAATAACAGATAGAATTTTTCCGAAGGAAAAAGTTAGAGAAATTCAGCAAGTATTCAAAAAAGCCTCACCTTGGACAGAAGCTAAAGCTGTAGGAAAAGCATTTATTCCTAGTGGTAATGCTACGCAAGCATTTGAACGTTTACAATTAAAATTTAAAGATAAAGGATTATTTATAGTTGAAGTTGGAGAATTAGAAGGTTTTGTAAGAAGTGTAGGCAATCATGGTCCAAAATGGATAAATGAGGTACTAATCAAAGATCAAAAAAATGATCCTGAACTAGAAATTGCACGCCAATTTATAAAACAAATTATATAAAATTACTCCCCTGCTGGCGCGAGCGTCCCGCTCGTGTTGCAATAAAAAACTAAATTAGGAAAATGCCATTATTAAAAAAACATAACATCTATTTGTTCAAAAATAAAAAAGGACTAATTGAAGTTGATTCTAACAACAATCGAGATCTTGCAATTTTTATTGAGTTACTTGCTAAGTACAAACCTGAGCTGGAAGATTTTTTAAGTACGCTAAACAATGCTTTGGACAATAAGTTTAATTTAATAGAAGAATGGGAATGGCTTCAGGAATTAGGCTTCCAAATTTATACAGGCATTATAAAACAGGATATGACTTTTGATGTGTTTATGGAAGATTATTACGACCTACTGGAGACCTATCCGTTAATAGATATAAAAGAGATTGTTGAAGAGGTATTAAACCTTATGGAGAAGTAAATTACATTACGTATCGGAATGACAACACGTTATGTCATTTCGATATGAAGCGAAGCGCAATGAGACACGAGGCTGAAAAGCCGACTGATGGAATAAATCCCCCTCTAATGAAAGAGATGTCTCCACAAGGTCGACATGGAAACGACAGTACAGTCAAGCTCCGGCATAAAACGCCGTGGCGTAAGCAAATTACAAACGAGGCGTTAATAAGTATCCGGTGTTTAAGGCGACAGCCGAGTTCGGATGGTTTAGCCGAGTGCCGAAATTTGTAGCCTAAGGGGTTAGAGCCTTGAATTTTTCGTTCTTTTGTTTCAAGACAAAAGGATAAAACACAATTTGAGATTTCTCACTTCATTACATTACGTATCTAAATGACAGCACGTTGTGGCATTTCGATATGAAGCTGAAAGATGTCTCCTGTAGTCAGCATGATATACCATTGCGGAAAAATAAAAAAGGCTCCCCAACTTCCAGGGAGCCTTTATGGTATTTTTAATATGGCTTATGACAAAAGCTTTCTGTTTACAGGCAGCCAGTACAGCACCACAAATAAGAGTCCGAAGAACAAGCCGGTCCCTACAGAGATAAGCGTAAATATGATATCAAAGTTTTGGAATATTGATATAGTAGTATATATCGTTATTATGATACTCAACCCGGCAGCTACGGTGTAAATATAAAGTCCTTTTAATTTTTTTTGTAACATAAATATAGCCCCTGTTAATTTACTTACCGATATAATTGCAGAAGCAATAAATACAGGCATAAGCGGATATCCTAAATCAATATTATGTGACAAACGCGGAGAGGTTATCAAGTTCATTAATGAAGTTATGAGATTAAAACCCATACTCAATATAGTTAGTATGCACAATACTTTTAGAAACACATCGCTTTGTTTTGGCTTTATTTCAAATTGCTCAAAACCTTCTTTTTGTTCAGTATTACATACATAACAAAAAGTGGCATCTTCGGCAAGCATGTTGCCACAACTTAGACATGGTTTCATGGTGTGATTATTTTTAAAAATTTAGGAGGGTAAAAATAACCATTCCAAAATTATCACAACAATTTATAAAACAATATTTAGTTTTTGTACTTAGGCTTTTATTTTGTGCTTTTTAGCTCCTGTAAAACCATAGTAAAATATAATAAATAGTATTGCATAGTTAAAGTAGCGCTCCAGTAATGGTTGCTGTACATTATAAACAATACTGTAAATGTTATACGTAAATTTTAAAAGTACTAATACAAGGGTAGTAATAGCCATTTGTTTTTTCATAGCTATAAAAATACTCATTAAGGAAATGCTTTAAGCCTAATTACTACCGCCGTTTTGTTCACATTCCATCATACATAAATTAAGGTCTGCCGGGATAATTATATTCATCATAAAATCATGATCTCTAACAGCCATATCTCTATATTCCTGACTTCCTAAAACATCGGCAAGTATTAAATCCTGCCTGTAACCTTCTATCTCCACATCTATATTATAAGTACAGGCATCCATACAGGCCTCTTCACATGCACTTTGAATATCCGGCTCCGGAGTAACAATTTCAAGTTCAGGATTTATTATATATGAATAAATCAAGTCATTATTAGCAGCAGTACGCAATAAATTAAACAGGCGCTGGTTACTTTGCCTTACAACAGTACTTTTACTCACAAAATCATTATACATATATTCAAACTGATTTACACTTGCATAATTAGTTTTCGAAATATTACTGCTTATCCATTGCATCCACTCGGCCTTAGTTAAAAAACTTACGCCCTTATTATATCCAATTTTAGTGTTAAACGCCCTAACAGAAGTTTTCATATCTATATAGGGTTGCGATTGCATCATATCAGCATAAAGTCTCTTTGCAACAGCTATACTGTCTGAAGACATGCTTTTCAGCTGAAATGAGATAGATTCAGGCTGCTGATTATCTGTTGCATTATCAATATCTGACGAACAGGAAAAATAAAAGAATGTCGAAACACAAAAAATAAAGGGTAAGGCTAGTTTTTTCATAAGGATAGTTTCTAAAATTAATTTAACAATTTTAGATATAAAAAAACATGTTTATGTTAAATAAAACATAAAATATATAACAAAAATTACATATTCAACGTACCATATACCTTTTTAATACCTGCATCAATAAACACCATTTGGTTAAGGGATCCTGCTATTTTTATTATTCTTAGTTTTTTATATGCGTTTTCCTTTTTGAGGTTTTTAAGAAGCTCTTTAAGAGCTGTTAGCTCCTTTTTATTTTTTTCTATAGTTTCTCTTATTTTATATACACTTACAATTTGGCTAATCTCTATATCGGTTGGATTAACACTTATCTCATTTTTTTTGAGATCGGCTTTCGTAAGAATGCCATTAGCTAACAATAGCTGTTCACACAGTTTTTGTTCCATACAGTTGAGGGATTGAGGTAAACTTATTATTCTTTTGAGTTTAATACGGTACTATAAAATTACACCTTTTAAAGTTATTAAGCTATACCTAAAATCCTCATTATCCTTATTTTAGTATATTTTAAAGAAATGCAGTGCTTTTTAACAATATAAATCAAAATCATCTCATGGTATTGACTCTTGGCTACTATAGTTTGTATAGGTTCAAATCCGGTATGTCTCGTCTTTTTATCATTATTTTTCAGTTGGGTAAATACAAGGTTTGCTTTACAAATTACTGTAATGAACCAAAAAACAATGTTTGAAAAACGTAATTTATTGTTTGAATCTTGCAAGTTTACCCGTTTACCCTTATCTAAATTTACATGGCTTTAAGGCAGGCATCAGTAAATTAAAAGGAAAGCTTATTGGCTTTTGATTCACTGATACTTATCTTAAATATTAGCAAAATATTAAAACCTGTTCAACAGGTTTTACCTTCAAAAATAACTAACTTTAAAGATTACCAAAAAACAAATCTATTATGAGTGTAACAAACGTAAAGGCTTATGGCGCACAAGCCGCCGATGCCGACTTAAAACAACTTAATATTGACCGCAGGGAACCAACTACTAAAGATGTGGAAATTGACATTTTATACTGCGGTGTGTGCCACTCTGACCTGCATACTGCCCGTAACGACTGGGGCGGGTCTATGTATCCTGCCGTACCGGGACACGAAATTGTAGGCCGGGTAACCCGTGTAGGTAGTGAAGTAAGCAAGTTTAAAGTAGGCGACCTTGCAGCTGTAGGGTGTATGGTAGACTCCTGCGGTGAGTGCCCCAGCTGTAAACAGGACTTAGAGCAATACTGTGTACCCGGATTTACAGGTACTTACAATGGTAAAGACAAACATTTGGGCGGACATACCTTTGGCGGATATTCTGAAAAGGTAGTGGTAGATGAGCACTTTGTACTTAGAGTGCCTGAAAACCTTGACCTTGCAGGAACAGCCCCGTTACTATGTGCAGGTATCACAACATGGTCACCATTACGCCACTGGAACGTGGGACCAAACAGTAAAGTAGCAGTTGTAGGACTTGGCGGATTAGGCCACATGGCCATTAAGCTTGCCAATGCCCTTGGAGCTAATGTAACCCTGTTCTCAAGAACTCCGGGAAAAACTCAGGATGCGCTTGACCTTGGTGCACATGAGGTGGTTATCTCTACAGATGATGAGCAAATGAAAAGCGTAGCTGGTAAGTTTGATGTTATTATCGATACTGTGCCTTATGTACACGACCTTAACCCATATGTAGGTACACTTGCCATTAACGGCACTCTTGTAGTTGTAGGTTACCTTGGCGGACTGGAGCCGTTACTTAATACCGTACCTATGATTTTAGGCAGGAAAGCAGTAGCCGGATCGGTTATTGGTGGTATTGCCGAAACTCAGGAGATGCTTGATTTTTGTGGTAAACACAACATCACATCGGAAATTGAGGTGATCAAAATGCAGGAAATAAACGAAGCGTATGAGCGTATGATAAAAAGCGATGTACGTTACCGTTTTGTAATTGATATGGCTTCACTAAAAGCCTAATTGTATTACCATATAAACACAACAAAAATCCCCGCACAGGCGGGGATTTTTTTATCCTCAAGAGCTTCTGATTGTGGTTCCGAAGGTCGTATCTATATTAATTGTTGGATTTTCTCACGGTATATAATCCGCCGGCAAGCAAAAGTATTGCTCCCCCTAAATATATAAAGCCCTGCATTTGCCCCGATTCGTTTGAGGCATCAATTTCAATTCCTAAAAAGTTGATTGCTTTAGTACTGTCGGCTACTTTATTTACACCAATATACCCCACTCCCAAGCTTATCACAATCAGTATAATACCTATTACTTTTGATACATTCATAATCTTTTGGTTTTAATGTTTCTCTAATTTAACAAGAATATTTTGCATGAATGAATCCTGACTTGTAATTAGCTTTTTTTTAGTACATAACCTTAAAATATTACACTAATTTTAAGAAAACCATACTGCTATTGCGATTAAGATACAACGAAGCAATCTCAATAATTATATAGATTACCACACTCCATTTCATTGCTCTCGTAATGACAACTTTAATCTTTAAAAGCTACGTCCAGAGAAGGGGAATTAAAAACTTAAAACCTCTATCTGGTCAATACTTCATCAATCATCCCGAAGGCTTTGGCTTCTTCGGATGTCATCCAGTAATCGCGTTCGGCACTTTTATTAATGGTATCAAAGTCTTTACCGCTATGGCGGGCAATTATACTGTACAGGTCTTGCTGCACTTTTAATACCTGACGTACACTTATATCCATATCGGCAGCCGTACCCTGTGCCCCACCCGATGTTTGGTGTATCATGACCCTTGCATGTTGTAATGCCGATCGTTTACCTTCAGCTCCCGCGCATAACAGTACCGACCCCATTGAGAGTGCAACTCCGGTACATATAGTAGCTACATCGGGCGTTATGTACTGCATAGTGTCATAAATACCAAAGCCCGCATATACCGATCCGCCCGGGGAGTTGATATATAACTGTATGTCTTTTTTTGCATCGAGCGACTGTAAAAAGAGTAGCTGTGCCTGTATAATGTTTGCATTACGCTCTTCCACCTGTTCCCCTAAAAAAATAATCCTGTCCATCATTAGCCTTGAAAAAACATCAAGCTGGGTAATATTAAGCTGGCGTTCTTCCATAATGTAGGGCGTTAGCGCCGTTGGATCGGCATAGCGTTGTGTATTACTCATGTATTTATCTACATGCAGGCTGTTTATCCTATGGTGTTTTACCGCGTAATTGCGAAATTCTTTTGCGTTCATAACTGTTCGTTTTTTGATTTGATTAAAGCATAACTATCCTGCCACCGCTATAGCACAGGGTGTTACTGATTGTGATTGTATTTTAAATTTGATTACCTAAAAAAACTAAACACCTTTTCCTTAAAGGAAACATATTTACGGGCAGTAAACACATGGTGGGCTACCTGTTCTACTTCGGATTTAAGCTGTTGCCTGCCATACTGCTGTACTATGGCACGGGTAGTTTTTTGCCAGTGCAGGTTTTCTTTTAAATCGAGTTCGAGTAGCAGGCGTGCTTCAAACAGCACTTTCTCTTCACCACTGCATTCACCGTTGAGGTAGCTGTCGGTCTCAACCGTATTATTCCATGAAGTCTTCATACTGCAGCGATTTTTGTTTTACGGTTTCCTTTACCTTTTCAAGGCATTTGTGTTTTTGTACTGTAGCCGATCTACTTCCCGAAAAACCGAACCTTTGCGCCAGTCTTTCAGCATCCAGTTTCTCATAATAAAAAGCCGATAGCAAATCCATACACTTTTTACCGGTTGTACTAAGCAGGCGCATCAGTTTTGGTGTGGCAGCCTCGGTATAATCAGCATCCGTATCGGTAAAAGGAATATCTCCGCTGTACATTTTGGTCACCTCATCAAAACGTTTACTCCACAAATGTTTTGAGATCCCCATTATATAAGCCTGTTCATTATTAGGCACTTCCCTCCCGTTTTGAATGTGCTCCATATAAATAACAAGGGCATCATGGAAAACATCTTTAGCCTCATCAAGAGTTCCTCCCCTTTTTGATACATAACGTGCCACGGCAGGGAATGCTTTTATATATAAAGCTTCCAGTAATTCTGCACGGGGTATTGTTGGATTATTTATAGCCATACTACATGGTGTTTATATATATGTGCCAAAAGTAAGGCAGATATCACCATAAAATTACTCTATTTCTAAAACAACTACCGAAAAAGGAGGAAGTTTTACAGTTAATTCCTCTGCTTTAAGCTTCATAGTATTAAATGTTTCCGGTTTAATAATTTCGGGATTTGCAAAAGTATTATGGTCATTCATATCTTTTGAGGTAAGTATCCTTCCAGATACTTTTTTATATTTTTTGTTGGTTGATATAACAATGGTTTGCGAAACCTTATTATCTACATTTACTAAAGATATATGAGTTTTACCGTTTTTTACCGATGCTGATGCAGTAACCGCAGGTATACTGTCTCCTTTATAAGTAAAATTAGCAGAATTTACTTCCAGAGGTACAAGCGTTGCATCCTGATGAACCTTATACATTTCCATTACATGATAAGTAGGTGTTAGCAGCATCTTTTCGCCATCAGTTAAAATAACAGCCTGAAGCACATTTACAGCCTGTGCAAGATTTGCCATTTTTACCCGTTCGGCATGGTTATTAAAAATATTAAGATTCATCCCGGCGATAATAGCATCACGCATTGTGTTTTGCTGGTAAAGTACTCCTTTATTGTCAGCCGGATCAGTATCATACCATGCCCCCCATTCATCTACTACAAGTGCTATTTCTTTTTTTGGATCATATTTATCCATTATTTCAGAGTGCTTTTCAATTTGCTCATTCATAAACCATGATGCCTTCATGGTATTAAAATATTCCTCATCGGTAAAATTCGTTGCCTTCCCTTTGTTACTCCAGTCTACTACAGTATAATAATGTAATGCAAGCCCTTTAACTAAATTTTTCGGGATTTTTTTCATTAATGTTTCTGTCCAGTTATAGTCGTCTCCACTGGCTCCCGAAGCAATCCTGTAAAGTTCCTTACCATTCCAGTTTGACATAAAAGTGGCGTACTTCCTGTACACATCGGCATAGTAATCAGCCGTCATATTGCCTCCACAGCCCCAAGCCTCGTTGCCTACTCCCCAAAACTGAACATTCCATGGTTTATCACGACCGTTATCCCGACGCATATTACTCATTGGGCTTGTACCTTTAAAATTTACATACTGCACCCAATCGGCTAATTCCTGAACCTCGCCGCTTCCCACATTCCCTGCTAAATAAGGCTCAGCCCCCAGCACTTCACATAAATTTAAAAAATCGTGTGTGCCAAAGCTGTTATCTTCGGTAACACCACCCCACCACATATTTACTATTTCAGGACGTTCTGTTTTTGGACCCACGCCATCTTTCCAATGATATGTATCTGCAAAACACCCTCCGGGCCAACGCAAATTAGGAATATTAAGTTTTTTTAAGGCTGCTATAATATCATTACGCACGCCATTTGTATTGGGAATTTTAGTGTTTGATTCCCCAACATATATACCGTCATATATACATCGCCCTAAATGTTCGGCAAAATGTCCATAAATGTGACGGCTTATTATAACAGTATCATTTTGTGAGGCAAAACGTATGGTGTTTTGTGCCCATCCTGTTATTCCGTAAAATAAAAGCAGATAAAAAAAGTAACGTTTTTTCATAAATTACAAATTTGTTATAAATCTATTTGCAATATAGTCATTTTGACAATATCTGTCTATTTGTAATTTTTATTCTTTAAATTTTACATATTTCTATATTGTTTAATGCCTTCTAAAACATATATATCACCCCATTATCACAGCTTGTTTTATTAAATAAGTTAAAACCACAGCCTGATATTTCTTAGTACATTTTAGCACTTAGGCTCCTTCGAAAGGCAATAGATAATAATAGATAGATGGTAATGTGATAGAGAGCACAAATGCATTGACAATATAAAATGAAACTAAATCTTTTAAAAAGCAGTTCATACTATTTTATATTCAGTTACAGTTATAACTATACACCAACTTTGCAATACCATGATAATAAACCGATTCACATCATTACTCTTAATTATTTGGCTCGCCTTTATGAGTTGTGGTAAACAGAAAGAACAACCACAAGTGAACTATGAAATAGCCATAGCCGACACTACCAAAACAACACTACCTGTAAACAATATGGTTTTTGATACAACAGCCAAAACCATTCATGTTTATGTGGCATTGTGTGACAATAAATATCAGGGTATAGTACCTGTACCAAAAGCTATAGGTAACGGTCAGGATCCCGATAATAACCTGTACTGGGGATGTGGATATGGTGTAAGGACGTTTTTTAAAAAGAGTACCGAATGGAAACTCCTTAAGAAAGAGAAAAAAGACACTCTAATCATGGAGCGCCTGGTATTTAAACACACCTCTAAAAACTACTACCTGATAGCCGATGCCTATAATGGTAAATACATAAAACAGTGTACCAAAGATTTTTTAAACAGTAGCGCAGGCAAACTTAAAGATACTCTCAATGTAAACGGAACAACACTGGGCATTGCAGGAAACTCAAAACTTATTACCTACACAGGTCATGACGGACTAATGGATTTTAACCTGTATGACGATTATATCAATACCGATGGCAAAAAACGTGATGTGATTATACTGGCCTGTTACAGTAAAAGTTATTTTGGTAAACATTTAAAAAAAGCCAATGTAAATCCCTTAGTATGGACAACAGGACTTATGTGCCCGGAAACCTATACCCTGCATGATGCCATTACAGGTTATATAAAGGGCGAAGACAACACACAAATACAACAGCGCGCAGCAGCAGCTTACAGCAAGTACCAAAAGTGTAGTGTAAAAGCTGCAAAAAATTTACTCGCTACGGATTGGTAGTAATTTTAAAAATCAATATGCTTTACAAACGACATTTGGAAATTGATTCCGGTGAGGTTTAGGTCGCTTTCCCCGTCCGGATACAGTGTTTTGTTATTAACAAGAATCGTAGCAGCAAGAGCCCAGTCGTTTTTATGATACACACCAGACCACCTTCCTAAAGCTGTTGGGTAGGCCTCCAGTTTCCAGTTCTTAAGTTCATCGGGGTCGTTACCCACATTGGCCCCCACTGTTAATATACCCGTAAGCAACCATTTTTCGTTAATAACCCAGGTATAGGCATAGCCCGCATTTGCACCAAACTGAAGATTATCCAAATGAGCAGGGTCGTTTTCCCAAAGTTCGCCCCCCGGATTAATCCTGAAAAGGTAAGCACCACCGCCAAGTATAAAACTCCCTGCCGACTTCAGCTGTATTTCGCTTTGCTGAAAAGCTGCCTTAGTAGAGAACTTATCCCCTTTAAAAACATAGGCAAATTCGGCTCCGATATTTCTAACCGACATATCAGGGAACAGTTCAATATCACCGTCATTATCGCTATAAAATCCTTTGTATTTTTGGTAAAACAAATCCAGTACAAAGTATCTGCTATATTGGTGTAGCTGTATATCTACAGCTTTGGTATCTCCCTGCCTTTTATCGGCAAGCGGTGCAAGTCCAAAATTGTAGCTTAGGTTAATTACGGTATTCTTTATCGCTATACCCGCCCCTACCTTTAAAGGATTATTAGGCATGTATTCCTTCTCCTCCGTACTCAGCTGAATACTGTTTTGTGTTAAAAAACCTGTAAGCATTACATTATGTGGATATTCTGCAACGTAAGTAGTATCGGCTTTTGACTGACCAAAAACCAGATTAGTAAACAAAAACAAAGGGATAATAGCGAAGTATCGCAACATGACTGATAGTGATTTATGTAAAGTCTTTCTGATAAACGGAACAAATATAGGCTTAGTATTTCCAAAATGAGATTAACTTGCGTTTAAGAGTATAAAATTTTAGGGTTAAAAAAATGCAGAAATTTTAATATGCACGCATATTAAAAACAGATAATGCAAAACCAAATGTGGCTTTTAGTGTGTTTAAAATTAAAAAAAAGCAGCAATAAAGCCACCTACTTACATAGTTATCAAAAGGTTACTTATTAAACTTAGCATAATCTCAAAAAAATTGCTTTTTATCATATATTTTCATAATTTGCATTAAGCAATTTTTAACAATACACATGAACACTATCACCCGTTTATTCGATTTTCCTTATCACCAGTTGGAAAAGTATAATTTACCCGATGCGCTTGTAACAAAATACGGCGACCAGTGGGTAAAAACATCAACACAGGAATATGTAGATAAAGCCAATGCTTTTTCCCGAGGGCTGCTAAGGATGGGAATAAAAAAAGACGACAAGATAGCTGTTATCTCCTCTAACAACAGGACCGAATGGCATATTGCCGATATAGGCATACTGCAAACCGGTGCTCAAAACGTACCTATTTACCCTACCATTAGTGAAGAAGACCAGGAGTATATATTAAATCACTCGGGAGCTACACACTGTATTGTTTCAGATCAGGAACTGTATGATAAGGTAATGTCCATTAAAGACAAAACCCAACTAAAAGAGATTTATTCCTTTAACGACATACCGGGATGCAAAAGCTGGAACGAAATACTGGAACTTGGTAAGGACGACAGTAACCAACAGGAGGTTGAGGATATTAAAAACACCATTACCGAAAACGACCTTGCCACTATAATTTACACATCGGGGACTACAGGAAGACCTAAAGGTGTAATGCTTTCGCATAAAAACATTGTATCTGATGTTTTGATGAGTGCCGAAAGGGTTCCGTTTGAGGCAGGTAAATACAGGGGGCTTAGCTTCCTCCCTATTTGCCATATTTATGAACGAATGATACTTTACCTTTACCAATACTATGGCGTGAGTACTTACTTTGCCGAATCTATTGAAAAGGTAAGCGATAATATTAAAGAGGCTACACCCGATGTTATTACGGCTGTACCAAGACTACTTGAAAAAGTATATGATAAAATTATTGCCAAAGGCAGTGAGCTTACAGGTATTAAACGCAAACTGTTCTTTTGGGCAGTTGAGGTTGGCCTTGAGTACGAACCCTATGGTGCAAACGGTGCATGGTATGACTTTAAACTGGCTATTGCCCGTAAACTGATTTTCAGTAAATGGAAAGCAGGTCTTGGCGGAAGACTTGGACTTATGGTAAGCGGTAGTGCTGCCATACAACCAAGACTGGCACGTGTGTTTGCTGCAGCCGAAATCCCTGTAATGGAGGGTTACGGACTTACGGAAACTTCTCCTGTTATTGCTGTGAACGACCAGCGTAATGGTGGTTTCAGAATCGGTACTGTAGGTAAACCATTAAACGGACTCGAAGTTAAGATTGCCGAAGACGGTGAAATTCTTTGTAAAGGTCCTAACGTAATGATGGGATATTACAAAGATGAGGAAAAAACCAATGAGGTTATGACCGACGGATATTTCCACACCGGGGATATTGGAGAGATTGACAAGGACGGTTTCCTTAAAATTACCGACAGGAAGAAAGAGATGTTCAAAACATCGGGAGGTAAATATGTTGCCCCTCAGCTTATAGAAAATGCCATGAAACAGTCGCGCTTTATTGAGCAGATTATGGTTATAGGCGAAGGTGAAAAAATGCCTGCAGCGTTTATACAGCCCGACTTTGAATTTGTAAAAGAATGGGCTTCACGCAAGGGTATTAAAGTTAGCTCTAACGAGGATATTGCCAACAGTAAGGAAATACACGACAGGATACAGGAAGAAGTAAGTGACATCAATAAGAAATTCGGACACTGGGAACAGGTAAAACGATTTGAAATTACTCCGGAATTATGGTCGGTAGACGGTGGGGAAATGACCCCTACCCTTAAACTGAAGCGTAAAGCCATTAAAGAAAAATACCAGAAACTGTATGACAAGATATACCGCACCGAAGGTGACAGGTAAAACACACTCCCCAAACCGGGGAGTTTTTTTGTATAAAAAGACTATGAAAAAACTACTCTATATATTACTACTCCTACCCTTTGCTACAATGGCACAGGAGGTGCCTACGGTTAACGGTTACAAAACCTACCTTGATAATAAACAGGTAGATATTACCCATTATTTTATAGAGCCGGCTAATGTGGCTAACGTTCGTACAGATAAAACCAACAAAGAAGTACATATTACCCGCAAAGAACAAAGCGAACTGGTATGCCTTGCAGATATTTTAAAAGAGATTGAAAAAGACGGAGCAACTGCCGTTATTGTTGTAAACGACAATCTTATTGAAAAGCCTGAAACCTACTATCTTGAAAATAATGCTATAGCCGCCGTGAATATCAATAAAACAGTCGAGGTTGCCCGCATTACTATTATAACAAAAAATGCTAGCAAAAATTAATTTCAAACTAGTTACACTACTCCTAATACTATTTACACTGGTAAGTTGCGGGAGTTCAGTAAAAAGCAGGAATGAAGCCCAAAAGGAGTTTGAAGCAAAACTAGCATCACTTAACAGTTTTCTAAACGGACAGCCCGACACCAGCCTGAGAATAATAGGAACCATAAGCTTTTTTGAAAAAGTTACAGGTATAATGTCGGAATCAGATGGTAGTGATATAGGTAAATTCAACCCTACAAAACAGGATTATTTAAACTGGCAACAATGGTATAAGGTAAACAAAACCAAACTTTATATAGATACTCATACCGGAAAAATTGAACTAAAACAATAGCAAACTCTTACTTCTCCATTCAAGATTATTTAAACCGTTTCGATTAATTTGGTAAATTAGTGTTTTTATACATCAACATGATACCTTACAAATGCTACACTATAGAATCACAATTAAGCTTTGACGAAATTATGGGCAGGCTTAACCGCCTTACGCAAAGTGAAAATTTATGGAAAATCTTTCCGCATAAAAAACAAAAGTATTTTACCGGTGTAGTTAGTAAAAACAGTTTTAACATAATGGAAACATCGGGTGCTACAAATAAGTCTGTTGTAGAGGGCACGGTAACACCAATAGGCAATCATACGGTTATTAAAATTAAAGTCAAACTGTCTATATCATTTATATTATTACCCATACTCATTACAGGTTGGTTTGTTTACCTTAATTTCAGGAACGACACATTAACCGATCTTTATCTTGCTATAGGCTCATCGATAATTGTATTTATCATATCTGTATGGAGTTATTACAATAATTCATTACTACTCAAAAAAAACCTCATTACTCTTTTTACTGAAGCAACACCTGATAAAGAGTAAAACTTTATTTATAAAATATTTATTATTTTCGCTACCCTAAAGGGAAAATCAATCCACACCAATTAAAAATGAAAAAAGTATTATTCGCATTATTACTATTGGCAGCCGCGTTACAAAGTTGTGACAATAAACCTGAAACAATCTCAAACAACGATATAGACCCAAAACTTAGGGAAGTTATAAAAGCCAAAAACGACAGCCTTTTTGAAGCCCTTTCAAACAGTAGTACAAAAGTGTTCGCCCAACTGGGATCAGATAAGTTTAACGACAACCTAACGGCAAACCTAAACGACGTAATTTGGCCTTTTAGAAAAGGAATGCTGGAAACAGATCATGAAGTGTATGAGGAGTTTTACAGTAAACACACCAAAGTAAACCATGAAGCGACTATACTGTCAGCACAGCATAACTACAAGTTACAGTTTGTAAACCAAAACTACGAAACCTATGTTTCGCTTTTAAAAAGCACCTATAGAGAAGTTACCGATTATCTTGTAACCGTTATTTATGCCAAAATAGATAACAAATGGAAAATAACTCACATAACTATGGGAACACTTGGCTCATATGATAAAGATGCCAATGATCTTTTTAATGATGCAAAAAGCTTTCATGATAATGGTTATGATATAGATGCCCTGCATCATGCCAAAATGGCGAAAGGATCCCTTGAACCTGCTAAAAACCTTATTAAGTATAACTTTGCAAAAGATATTGATGATTTTGGCGAAAAATTAGCTAATGAGATTAACAGGACTTACCCGTTACCCGATACACTTTTTCAAATTCAAAGTAAGCCTGTTGTTCTTGATCTTAACGTTGTACAAAACGCCGAAGGTATTTTCCCGCTTATAAGCTATGAGAGCCAAATACCACCAAACGACGAAACATCATTAAACAATGAGTTTGAGGTTGTTAAAAAAGAGATTCAGAAAAAATACAAAATAGACTATAACCAAAAGTTTGTTTACTACAGGGCTTATAACAAAAATGCGCAGGGCTTACTCTCTGAAAGTAAAACTTTTACTGAGACGAAGTAATGCTTTCCGAAAAAGAAAATACCCATATCAGTAAGTTTCTGAGCTTAGTACTTCGCCACAAACCCGAACACATAGGCATTGACCTTAACGAAAACGGATGGGCTAATGTTGAAAGCTTAATTACACTATCGGGTAAGGCAGGAGTTAATTTCTCCTTTAAGGAGCTAAAGCACATTGTAGACACCAACAATAAAAAGCGCTTTGCCTTTAATGACGACTGTACTCTTATAAGAGCAAGTCAGGGACATTCGGTTACAATAAACAGCGGATATGAACCGCAACAGCCTCCCGAAGTACTATTCCACGGCACGGCAATAAAAAACCTCGATTCTATACTCGCAAACGGACTACATAAAGCAAACAGACTGCATGTACACTTAAGTTCTAATACAGAAACTGCAATAAATGTAGGCAGTCGGCATGGTAAGCCCGTTGTGCTGGAAGTCATGGCGCTGCAAATGTATAACGATGGTTTTGCTTTTTATCTTTCTGACAATAAAGTATGGCTAACTGATAATGTACCTGTTAAGTATTTAAAAGACCTTTAAACATCGGTTATGAGTGAAAGAAAATTCAATTTTTTCTCAAATAAAAAAGAGTATATTACTACTCCGCTAAGAAAATTATTTTCAATCTATTTTTTTTCCAGCTTAGCAGCGCTTTTATTAATCTTTTTTGAAGATATTTTCCTTACTCTTCAGGTTTTCCTTATGACATTAGGAATTTGTATGATGCTTTTTTTAATCGTATTCCTATTACCTACCCTACTTATATACTATAATCATAAGAAATTTAACGAAAATAGTACATTTAATATCAGGTTAAGTACAGGTGAGTACTATTATTCGGATAAAAGCGGTGAACTGATTTTTAGAGATAGGGATATAAAAAAAGTAGTACTATTTTTACCGCATGGTTTAGGAAGTCGAACCTCTGTATGGAATCAATTGTTTTATACTCTTATAATACTTAAAACAGGTGAAAGGATTGTTTTATCCTGCTTGATTTTCAATCAGGTTAACATATATCCTAATACTTATAAATATTTTCCTGAAGCATCTTTAACAAGTTCATGGAAGGTTATACGCGAAAAGGTAACTTTCCCTAATGTAAAGAAAGGTTTAGCTCCTGCTTCAAACAATAATCTGGATAAACACATTAAGCAGTTTTAACAAATATTCATGTTTGAAACTAAATTTGACTTCACCACAAACAAAAAAGAATACATAGATACTCCTATTAATTAAATATTTTTTTTGCAAAAATAACATTTACTTAACTGATAATATTCACGCATAATATTTAACAATACCGCAGTAATGCGTATATTTAACTCTCCTTATATGGAGAGTTTTTTAATTTTAAATAAAATTATTTTAAATTTAATATGCACGCATATTAAATTTTATTATCTTTGAGAAACCATTATATATGAAAGATAAAACTATAGATTACATTCTCAGGGCAACCTGGCAGGCAGTAGCAAGAATGTACAACGAAGAAGCCGGAAAATATGGAGCAACAATGTCAATTGGATTTGCATTGCTTTCTATTGACAAGGAGAAAGGCATCTCGTCTACAGCACTGGGTCCGCAAATGGGAATGGAGGCCACAAGCCTCACACGTACATTAAAATCAATGGAAGAAAAAGGACTTATTGTCCGCAAAAAAAACCCTGTAGACGGTCGTGGTGTAATTATACACCTTACCAAACTGGGCAGGGAAAAAAGAGATCTTTCCAAAGAGGTGGTATTAAAATTCAATGAGGCCGTAAAACAACGTATATCCCAGCAAAAAATGGATCATTTTGTGGAAGTGGCTGAAGTTATAAACGAGCTGATTGCCGAAAAGCAGATTTATGCAACCGAACAGCCCGAAGCAGAGATTGAAAACAAAACAAAATAATAAAAGGTGAAACCGCCTTGGCGGGCTGTTTCATTTAACAAACAACTAAAAATACAACTATAAAAAATGAAACGCACTATTAAAAAGGCGGCCGTAATAGGCTCCGGTATTATGGGATCGGCAATTGCCTGCCATTTTGCCAATATAGGTGTTGAGGTTCTTTTGCTGGATATAGCCCCAAAAGAGCTTACGGAAGCCGAAAAGAAAAAGGGGCTTACACTGGAGGATAAGGTCGTTAGGAACAGAATTGTAAACGAACACCTTGCCAACTCCCTTAAGTCTAAACCCTCCCCTATTTACCACCAGAAATTTGCTTCAAGAATATCTACCGGTAATATAGATGATGATCTTCCTAAAATTGCCGACTGCGACTGGGTAATTGAAGTAGTTGTTGAAAGGCTTGATATTAAACAAAAAGTGTTTGAACAAATTGAAAAGTACCGCAAACCGGGTACACTTATCACATCAAACACATCGGGTATACCTATCCACTTTATGAGCGAAGGCCGCAGTGAGGACTTCCAGAAACATTTTTGCGGAACACACTTCTTTAATCCGCCACGATACTTAAAACTTTTCGAAATCATACCGGGTCCTCAAACTTCACAGGAGGTACTGGACTTTTTAAATAACTATGGTGAGCAATTCCTTGGTAAAACATCGGTAGTTGCAAAAGACACCCCTGCCTTTATAGGTAACCGTATTGGTATTTACGGTATTATGAGCCTTTTCCATCAGGTTAAGGAAATGGGGCTTACTGTTGAGGAAGTTGATAAACTTACCGGACCTGTAATAGGCCGCCCTAAATCGGCTACCTTCCGTACGGTAGATGTAGTGGGTCTTGATACCCTTGTACATGTTGCAAACGGTATTTATGAAAACTGCCCTAACGATGAGGTTCACGAACTGTTTAAGGTTCCGGGATTCATTGATACCATGATGGAAAACAAATGGCTGGGTAGCAAAACAAAACAGGGCTTTTACAAAAAGGTAGACAAAGACATCCTTGCACTTAATTTGGATACGCTGGAATACCGTCCGCAGAAAAAAGCATCGTTTGCCACACTGGAGCTTACCAAAACTATAGACAAGCCTATTAACCGCTTTAAGGTACTTGTAAAAGGTACAGATAAGGCCGGAGAGTTTTACCGTAAAAACTTCTCGGGTATGTTTGCCTATGTCTCTAACCGTATTCCTGAAATTACCGACGACCTGTATAAGATAGACGACGCTATGAAAGCCGGATTTGGCTGGGAAAACGGTCCGTTTGAAATATGGGATGCCGTAGGTGTTGAAAAAGGTATTGAACTGATGAAAGCCGAAGGGCTTGAACCTGCTGCATGGGTTAACGAAATGCTGGCATCTGGCAACAAAAGCTTCTACACTGTAAAAGAAGGAGCTACTTACTATTACGACATCGCATCTAAATCCCAGAAAAAAGTTCCGGGTCAGGATGCCTTTATTATACTTAACAACATTCGCGAGAGCAAAAAGGTATGGAGCAACAGCGAGGCCATTATAGAAGACCTTGGCGACGGCATCCTTAACCTTGAGTTCCAGTCTAAAATGAATACCATTGGCGGTGGTGTGCTACAGGGCATAAACAAAGCCATAGATATTGCCGAAAAAGAGTATGACGGACTGGTTATTGGTAACCAGGCTGCAAACTTCTCGGTTGGTGCTAACATTGGTATGATATTCATGATGGCTGTAGAGCAGGAATATGATGAGCTTAACATGGCTATCAAAATGTTCCAGGATACTATGATGCGTGTGCGCTACTCCTCTATACCGGTAGTGGTTGCACCACATGGTATGACACTGGGCGGTGGCTGTGAAATGAGCATGCATGCCGATAAGGTTGTGGCTGCTGCCGAAACGTATATCGGACTTGTGGAATTTGGCGTTGGGGTTATCCCAGGCGGTGGCGGATCTAAAGAGATGGCGCTGCGTGCTGCAGATACCTTCCGTAAAAACGACGTAGAACTTAACGTACTTCAGGAGTATTTCCTAACCATTGGTATGGCTAAGGTATCAACATCGGCCTATGAGGCGTTTGACCTTGGTATACTTCAGCATGGTAAAGACGTTATTGTGGTTAATAAAGACAGGCAGATTGCCGAAGCTAAAAAACATGCCAAGCTGCTTGCCGAAGCGGGTTACACTCAGCCGGTTAAACGTAAAGATGTAAAAGTACTGGGCAAACAGGCACTGGGTATGTTCCTTGTAGGGACAGACAGTATGGAAGCCGGACATTACATCTCTGAACACGATAAGAAAATTGCAAACAAACTGGCTTATGTTATGGCTGGTGGTGACCTTAGTGAACCTACACTGGTTACAGAGCAGTACCTTCTTGACCTTGAAAGGGAAGCATTCCTATCACTTTGTGGAGAGAGAAAAACGCTGGAACGTATTCAGTTTATGTTAACCAAAGGGAAACCGTTAAGAAATTAGTATTGAGTATTTAGATATTAGAATTGAGACAAGATGCATAAGGTACAAGATTTAAAAATCTGGCAAAAATCAATCGAACTGGCAAAACAGGTTTATACAGTAGTTGCTGATTTACCCGCTGATGAAAGGTTTGGTTTAACATCACAGATTAAAAGAGCAGCAGTCTCAATCGCATCAAATATAGCCGAAGGTGCCGGAAGGAACTCCAATAAAGAGTTTAGGTATTTCTTGGGTATAGCTAATGGCTCAAGCTATGAACTACATACTCAATTAATATTGGCTTCTGAACTTGAACTGATTGAAAAGTCTAAAATTGATGCAATACTGAATCTGATTACTGAAATACAAAAAATGAATTATTCATTTCAAAAAAGTATTGGTGAAGTCTCAATTCTCAATACTAACATCTAAAATCTAAAATAAAATGAAAACAGCATATATAGTAAAGGCATACAGAACGGCTGTAGGGAAAGCACCAAAAGGGGTTTTCCGCTTTAAAAGGCCTGACGAACTGGCCGCCGAAACCATTCAGCATATTATGAATGAGCTTCCGCAGCTGGACAAATCAAGAATTGATGACGTAATGGTAGGTAACGCCATGCCGGAGGCAGAACAAGGCTTAAACTTTGCCCGCCTTATTTCCTTAATGGGGCTTAAGGTAGAAGATGTTCCGGGGGTTACGGTAAACCGTTACTGTGCATCGGGACTGGAAACTATCGCTATGGCCACAGCCAAAATACAAAGCGGAATGGCTAGCTGTATTATTGCAGGTGGCGCCGAAAGTATGAGTTACATTCCTATGGGTGGTTACAAACCCGTACCGGATTATAAGTTGGCTAAAAACGGCCATGAGGATTATTATTGGGGGATGGGACTAACTGCCGAAGCGGTTGCTAAGCAATATAACGTTAGCCGTGAAGACCAGGATGAGTTTGGTTATCAGTCACACCAAAAAGCACTTAAAGCTCAGGCGGAAGGCAAATTTGACAAACAGATTGTGCCTATTACCGTAGAGCAGGTATATGTAGACGAAAACGGTAAAAAAGCAACTAAAAGCTATACGGTTACTAAAGATGAGGGTCCGCGTGCCGATACTTCGGTTGAAGCTCTTGGAAGACTGCGCCCTGTATTTGCTGCCGATGGTAGTGTAACTGCGGGTACATCTTCCCAAATGAGTGACGGTGCTGCCTTTGTTATGGTAATGAGTGAAGAAATGGTTAAGGAACTTAACCTTGAGCCTATTGCCCGTTTGGTTAGCTATGCCGCTGCCGGTGTGGAACCAAGAATTATGGGTATAGGTCCTGTAAAAGCCATCCCGAAAGCGCTACAAATGGCAGGGTTAAACCTAAATGACATTGAACTTATTGAGCTTAACGAGGCATTTGCCTCTCAGTCGCTTGCTGTTATACGTGAGCTTGGGCTTAACAAAGATATTGTAAATGTGAATGGTGGTGCTATTGCACTGGGTCACCCACTGGGATGTACAGGTGCTAAGCTGTCTGTTCAGTTATTCGATGAAATGAAAAACCGCGGAAGCAAGTACGGTATGGTCACCATGTGTGTAGGTACCGGACAGGGAGCTGCCGGAGTTTATGAACTAATGTAAAAGACTTGAAGACGAAAGACAAAAGATAATAGACTAAAAACTTACTGCACCATACCGATGAGTGATTTTAAAAGACACAATTTTAAAAAGCTTAAAATATGGCAGATGGCCATGGAAATAGCAAAAGAAATTCTTGATTTAACAGATACTTTTCCTTCACATGAAAAGTTTGGGTTAAAAAATCAGATGGACAGATGCTCAATATCCATACCATCAAACATTGCGGAAGGTTCAAGCAGAAGTGCAAAATCATTTAGTCATTTTATTAATGTCTCTTTAGGTTCTTCTTTTGAGTTACATACGCAACTGCTGCTAGCACATCACAGAGGTTATATTTCTGAAAGCAATGCAGTAGTAATTGAAAATAAATTAGAGGAATTCCAGAGAATGACTATGAGTTTTCAAAACACTCTGGTTTCCGTATAAGTCTGTTATCTATTATCTATCATCTAAAAGTCTAAATTAAAATATTACAAAAATGAGCGAAGCTAAAGATATAACAAGAGGAGGTCAGTTCCTTGTAAAAGAAACCAAGTGTGAAGATGTGTTCACACCCGAAGATTTTTCGGAAGAGCAGGTTATGATGCGCGACACGGTTAAAGAGTTTGTAGACCGTGAATTATGGCCGCACAAAGACCGTTTTGAGAATAAAGATTATGCCTACACCAAAGAGTGTATGGAGAAAGCCGGAGAGCTTGGCTTTCTTGGCGTAGCCGTACCGGAAGAGTATGGCGGACTGGGTATGGGATTTGTTTCGACCATGTTGGTTTGTGATTATATCTCGGGTGCTACAGGTTCGTTCTCAACAGCATTTGGTGCGCACACCGGTATTGGCACCATGCCAATTACCCTGTACGGAACTGAAGAACAGAAAAAGAAATATGTACCTAAGCTTGCCACCGGAGAATGGTTTGGTGCTTACTGCCTTACCGAACCGGGTGCCGGTAGTGATGCCAACTCGGGTAAAACAAAGGCTGTGCTTAGTGAAGACGGTACGCATTACAAAATAACAGGACAAAAAATGTGGATTTCCAATGCCGGATTCTGTAGCCTGTTTATTGTATTTGCACGTATTGAAGACGACAAAAACATTACCGGATTCATTGTAGAGAACGATCCTAATAACGGTATCTCTATGAATGAAGAGGAGCATAAACTGGGTATCCGTGCCTCCTCTACCCGTCAGGTATTTTTTAACGAAACTAAAGTACCGGTAGAGAACATGCTTTCTGAAAGAGGTAACGGATTCAAAATTGCCATGAATGCCCTTAACGTAGGCCGTATTAAACTGGCTGCTGCATGTCTTGACGCACAGAGAAGAACTATCTCGGGCGCTGTTAAATATGCTAACGAAAGAATCCAGTTCGACACTCCTATCTCAAGCTTTGGGGCTATCCGTTCCAAACTGGCAGAAATGGCTGCAAGTGCCTATGCCGGAGAAAGTGCGTGCTACCGTGCTGCAAAAAGCATTGAAGACCGTATCGAAGCTCGTGTTGCTGCGGGAGAATCACATCAGGATGCTGAGCTTAAAGGTGTAGAGGAATTTGCTATTGAGTGTTCTATCCTTAAAGTGGCGGTATCTGAAGACATTCAGAACTGTAGTGACGAAGGTATCCAGATTTTTGGTGGTATGGGCTTCTCTGAAGATACCCCAATGGAAAGCGCATGGAGAGATGCAAGGATTGCCCGTATTTATGAGGGTACAAACGAGATTAACCGTATGCTATCGGTAGGTATGCTTGTTAAAAAAGCAATGAAAGGACACGTAGATCTTTTAGGACCTGCAATGAAAGTTGCCGAAGAACTTATGGCGATACCATCGTTTGATACTCCTGATTATTCGGTATTATTTGCCGAAGAGAAAGAGCTTATCGGTAAGCTTAAAAAAGCATTTTTAATGGTGGCGGGTAGTGCCGTACAAAAATACGGACCAGACCTTGACAAACACCAACAACTGCTTATGGCTGCTTCTGATATACTTATCGAAATATATATGGCCGAGTCGGTTATACTGAGAACAGAAAAACTGGCAAAAAGCAAAGGCGAAGAAAACGTAAAAGAGCAAATTGCAATGGCTCAGTTATATCTTTACAGAGCGGTAGATACCGTTAATACTAAAGGTAAAGAAGGTATTGCATCGTTTGCCGAAGGCGACGAACAACGCATGATGCTTATGGGTCTTAAACGATTCACTAAATATACCAATATGCCAAACGTAGTAGCCTTAAAGGAAACTATCGCTGCAAAACTGGTAGACGAAAACGCTTATGTATACTAATACCACTAGTAATCACTAATTTCCGTTTTTAGTTTAGTTTATTCAAAAACATCCCGCCTGTTGGCGGGATGTTTATTTATATAGTATCTCTTTTTACAAATACTTTTTGATTTTCCCTGCTGCCAACTGATATGAGTTTTCAACCTTATTAAGCACTGTGTTGTTTTTAGTTATTACAGTAAAGGTTGCCCCACCATCGCAAAACGCATAAATATCGTCACTACTAAATTTTTTAAGGCTGTCCTCATTCCCTTCAATAGGCATAAAGTAATGCTCGCCTTTCCAGTTATTATCTATTATCCTGGCTGCCCAAAGGTTTTTAAGCTCGGCTTTGTCAATTCCTATATAAACAATTTGGAGGTCTTTTTCTTTTTCAAGATGTTGCAGTGAAGGTATTTGGTTCAGGATACTGCTCCCTGCAAACTCTGCCGACCAAAATACCAGCAGTACATTTTTTTTGTTTTTGTATTTTTCAAGTATAGCCTCCAGCTTTTGCTTATCCAGTTGTTTGCTACTATCTCCCAGATTATACTTTTTATCTGTAAGCGCTGTCTCCATGAGCTTTATAAAATCAATCGACTTTTGATAGGATTCACTATTGGCATTGTTTTGAAGGTAATCTAACTGTTTACTGTACTTATCATAAGGTTGCCCCATACTTACTAACCACGAAAAAAATTCGGAATAATACCTGTCGCATACCTCGGGGGTGAAGTTTTCATTCAGGAATTTTTCTTCCCATTTAATGAAATCTTCTTCGCTTACATACTTGTACCAGTTTTCATAGTACAGCTCCTTACCCTTTAAACTTTTTAAATATTCTACCCTTAAAATAAGGTAAACTATATAAGCAGGATAGCAGTTATTTACATTAGTAATTTTTTTATACTCACTAACATTAAAAGGTTTATAAACCGGATCAGAAAAATCAATAAGTTTTCCTTCCATCTCTTCCGACTTATATTCCAAAAAAGCACCTATCTCAAACTTTTGCAGGCTTATAACCGACTTTAAAAAGTCGTATTCCTTGTCGCTTAACGGAGACTCATTTATAATACGCTCTAAAACTCCCCTGTTTGCCGCATTGATTATAACCTCATTGTTTTTCTCTTTTTTGTATACCGCATCAAGCAATGCCAACTTTGCAGATGATAAGCTATCCAGATAAGCTGCATATTCTGTAGGAGTCATATCCTCCATAAACTCATCATCAAACTGAGGCAGGTGCATCATGTTAATTTTTCCTGCTCCCTTACCGGTAGCAAAAAGTGTTTCGCCCGGTTTATTGACATCAAAGTTAAGATTAACGTTATCTCCTTCAAACATTACAAGGCCTGTAATGTTCTTGTCTTTAAAAATAATATAGTACTCAGCTCCGTCCAGTATCTTATCTGATTTAAACGTAAAATTACCTTCTTTACTAATTTGGGTTCCCATACTGGTAAAACCTAAAGGATTTAGGGAGCCTCTTAAAAATGGCCTGTAAATAAGGGTGACGATTTCGCCATTGGCATTTTTAACGGTACCGTTTAGAGCGGTTTGTGCATTACAGTAAAACGTTACCAGTACAAGTAGTGTACACAGAAGTTTTCTTTTCATGGTGTGGTTTGTTTTGTTATGAAATAATAACGAAAAACAAACCTGTTTATTTTTAGACATAAAAAAGCCGCTGCGAATGTATCGCAGCGGCTTTTAAATAGCATATCGTATTTTTAACTGAGGGGCTTTTTTCCTCTAAACACATTAACCAGTATAGCGATAAGTGCCAACACCAGTAATAGGTGTATTAAGGCACCGCCTACATGAATTACAAAACTTCCCAGCGCCCATAGTATGACTAATACAATAGCGATTATAAACAATAGATTTTTCATAGCAATTTTTCCCTTCCTGTTTATTTCATTTCCTTAATAAGGTCCTGTAGTCTTACAGCCTCATTATGGTGTGTTTTAAGCGTAGGTAACATATCGGCAGCCCACATTCTTATTTCTTCGTCATTAGCTTCCTCACTGGCTTTTTCCATCTTCTTAATTGCCTCTTCATGACCATCCACCATCATATCCACATACTTTTTGTCAAAGTCCTCTGTTTTCTCTTTGCTTAGTTTATCATAAGCTTCTTTCCCGTCTTCACTTAAAGCTGTGGGCAGCGATATATTTTTTAATTCTGCGTTTTTCTTCAGGTCTTCCATTGCCTTAGTATGATCATTAAAAAGAGTTTCGGCAAAAGCCCTCACTTCGGCATTTTTACTTTTTTGCTGTGCCAGTTTAGCCAGCTCAATTTCTTTCATGTTCACTTCGGCTGCAAAAACAAAATACTCAGCATCTTCTTCCTTAGCTTCGTTAGTATCTTCAAACTTGGCTTCGTTTTGCTCTTCGGCAACTTCTGCAGGATCTGTTTCCTTATTATCCTTACACGAAGTAGCCCCTAATGTCATGGTTATAAGCGCTGCGCCAAGCAGCATTTTTCCTAATATTGATTTCCTTTTCATAGTCGTTTGTTATTTAGATTATTTGGTTACTTCATGATTACAATGTCAAAATTAACACATAAAGTATGACTAAAATATTAAGGGATTCACAATTAGTGTTAGGGAAATACTAAATGTAATTTATTCGTCTATAACATCTTTCCTAATCTTAACGGCATAAGCATTAGGAGTTATTTTTTTACCGTGAAGACGTGCGTACACCTTGGTAAACTCGGCACCGAAGTATAATATGATAGCCGAATAATATACCCATAAAAGTATGATAATAACGGAACCTGCCGCCCCGAAAGCCGAAGCTACATTTGAGTTGGTGAGGTATAGACTGATACCAAATTTCCCCAGCATAAAAAGTATTGCCGTTGTACCCGAGCCTACAAAGGTATCCTTCCAGGTTACATGTCCGTCGGGCAGGGTACGGAAAACAATTGAGAACAATAAGGTGATGGTACAAAAAACTAATCCGAAGTTTAATACATATACCAGATAGACTGTAGTTTCGGGCAGGAGTTGCTTTAACTGGCTACGCAGTAAATCAAGCACGGTGTTAGCCAGTAAGCTCACCAACAATAAAAAGCCAATAGCCCCAATCATGGAGAACGACATAAGCCTGTTCTTAATGAACTTCTTGATACTCTTATCTGGTTTAGCTTTTAATCCCCATATATAGTTAATGGAACTTTGTATCTCCACAAATACCCCCGATGCTCCCACAAGCAGTACCGCAATACCTATAATAAGCCCCAGTACACTATCGCCAGATAGTTTTGTATTAGTAATAATCTCCTGAATTTGTGCTGCGGCATTTGGTCCTACAAACTCATTTATCTGTCCGTAAAATTCGCCCTTAACAGCATCTTCCCCAAAGAAGAGTCCGCAAACCGATATAATTATAATGGAAAGCGGCGCAATGGAGAATATGGTATAATAAGACAGTGATGCCGCCAGTTTAATGGCATTATCAGAAAAAAATTCGGTAAACGTAGTCTTTAAAAGCGTCCATACGGTAAGGCCTTTATGCTTTATGCTCATGGTTGTAACAGGTAATTTTATCGGTCAAACGAAAACAGGGACAAATCGCCGTTGTTTTTGCCCTGCAGCAGGTCACAAAGTATTTGTGCTCCCACCACGCTAAAGGTAATGCCGTTTCCGCCAAAACCCAAAGAAAAATATCCGTTTGGTAATTTTTTATAAGGTCCTATATACGGGAGGCCGTCTTTAGTGGAGCCAAAGGTACCCGTCCAAGTGAATTCGGGAATAAAATTGAGGTTTGGGAACATCTTATTAATATCATTAGTAAGCTGCTTTGTTTTCCTGTCTATCAGTTTATCCCGCTTAGCCGGATTGGAAAAATCTTCATCCCTGCCCCCTACCAGTACCCTGTTATCTGATGTAGTTCGTACATATAGGTATGGGTCGGCCGTGTTCCATATTAGCACCTCATCTTTCCAAAAAGGCCTGTCATTATACTGTTCGCTTACCACAGCATAGGTAGACAACAGGTTAACAATATCCTTATCAATAAAATTAACCACCTCATAACCTGTAGCATATATAAGTTTGTTGGCTTTAATAGTATGCCCTGATTCGGTTTTAAGTACCACTCTGTTTTTGCTATGCTTAATATCGGTAACCGGGGTACGATCAAAAACATTTAGATCCTCTCCTTTTTTGTGGTGTTGTAACAGGCAGTGTGTAAGCATATAGGCATCTACCTCAGCAGCCTTGTCTGATACTATAGCACCGTAGCCCTTAAAGCCATATTGGTCTTTCAGTTCGTCCTCATTAAGCCAGCGTACTTTAAACCCGGCTTCCTTTCTTGCCTCATATTCCTTTTTAAGCCAGCTTACGTCTTTTTTATAGGCAGCATAATACAGGCTTTTACGTTTTTTAAACCCGTCGAGTTTAAAACCTTTGGTAATCTCCTCAAGTGTGTCAATAGCCTCTCCGCATAGCTGATAGGCTCTTTTGGCATTTTCCTTACCTATCATTTCGGTTAGCTTATACAAAGGGACATCTATTTCATACTGAAGCAGTGCTGTACTGGCACTGGTACTCCCCAGTCCAATAGTACGTGCATCTATAGTGGTGCACTGTATACCTGCATTTACCAGATAATACCTAACCAACGCCCCCGATATACCTGCGCCCATAATAACAACATCAGTTTCCACATCATGATCTAACTTAGGAAATGTAAATGGTAGCCCGTTTTTTACCAACCAGAACGGATAGCCTGCTTTAAGATTCATATATTTATTAATTAATGATTTACTCATAAAGTTATGGCATAATATATTTGTAACGGAAGTGTTAGCCTAATTATAGGTTTTATTTAACTCTTGTTAAATTGGTTTTTTAATTTATAAAAAGTCATAGTTTTGCATTACAATTAATACAGTATGATTAACCCTTCTGCCAGCGGCTGGATCGATAAGTTTTTTGCCAAGCTTAAAGACAATCCGCATATAAATAACAGTTCCCGTGAGTTTTACCTTTGCGTAAGGGAAACAGGATTTATATATGGGCATGTAGTAACCTTTAACGATCTGGACGATGCCGAAACCAAAGGGTGGACATCGGAAGAAACCACAAAGGCAGCATTGCTTAACACTTTGTATGCTTTATACAGGCTGGTAAACCAGAAGGAAAATAAAACCGACTTTATTAATCAGGCAATTGCCTTTTACAGGGAGATGACCCCTGAAGGATTTAATCCGCTTAAAATGGTACTGCCGGCAGGAGGCCCAAGCCATCAGCTTGAAGCCATACTGGAACAGCGCATTAAAACAAACGATAATATTATAAGCCGTAACTTTTCGCACATACTTACCAATGCATTACTGTTTATGGATGTACTGGCTTTTCGCCAATACCTGCTGTACCATGAGCTTCCGGAAAAATACCTGAGAAGACTGGAGGAAACGGTTATGGGAATTGTTGCTATTGCTCTTACCGAAAAAACCGAAAAATCATACTACGATGACCTTATTATCAAACTGTTTGAATCGTCTGTTCGCTATACCAAACTATCCAAAATAAACAACGGCAGTATCACTATGCCCGAACTGGATTTTGCAGAATCAGAACTGGAAAAAAACTACCTGCTGGATATGGCCGGAATGGCGGTGTGGAGTGATGCGGTAGAGGAACAAACAGAAATTGAGTTTTTGTACAACCTTGCCGGTCAGCTTAAACTTAACAGGGATATTGCTAAACAAAGTATAGAGTCGTTTAATCTTTTTATTGAAGAATATAAAAACGAGATACCGTACTTTAAGTACTCAAATCCTGTAAAGCATTTTTACGGACACGCGGCAAAAACCGTTTCGCTGCTTATTACACGTAATAAAAAGCGCCTTATCAAGGAAATTTCCAATAATGGCGAACTAATGTTACTACTTACCCACTCTACTCACCGCAGCCTTGATGAAGGCGAAAAGAAGAAGGTAAAAAAGCAATTGCTTGAAATTTGTAAAACGGTACCTTCACTTACTATTTTCCTGCTACCGGGCGGTAGCCTGCTGTTACCGGTACTTATTAAGTTTATCCCTAAAATGCTGCCTACAGTATTTAACGAGAACCTTGATAACGAATAAAAACAAAAAAGCCGGAAAATATATGATTTTTCCCGGCTTTTCGAATTAACACACCTTCTATAATTATCGATTAACTAAACTCAATTTTTCTTAGTCTGCATTGTACTCTTTGTACCTGTAGTATTCCTGTATTGTCATTATACCCTTGTGTACGCTTTTTCTTTTAACTGCAAGCACTAACAATACTACTGTAAGTATTGTAACACATGCCACCAAAAAAATGAACAGGGTATTTAAAAGGAAACCGCTAAAGCTTTCGTTATCAAAGCTAAAATCGTTAATAAACAGGTAGCCTCCTAACAGTACTACAAACAATAATAGGAAATAGTAAAGCAGTTTCATGATTTTGTTTTTGGTTGGTTTTGATACTGCAATTTCTAAATTTATATAGTTACATACCAGCACTTTATGAGTATATAACTTTTGTTTAAGAAATTTTTAGCATGTAAAAAGCCACACCGTTTTACGGTATGCACCACAAACAAAGGGAAATTCAAAAAGTTTTTAAACAATTGTCTATCTGTTAAATAAAAACTAAAAAAAGATTAGTCTCTTTTCTCTGGTTTTTTGGCAAAAGGATTAAACGAAATTCCCACATTAAAATAACCTGTAGCGTTTTGCTGTGTAGAAAGTATATATTTTGAAGTCACTTTTCCCCTTTCGGTAAAACGGGAATTGAATACATTACTCAATCCTCCTTTAAAATAGGCTATAAACTGATGGTTAAGTATGGTTTCATAAGTAAAACCTGTTTTTACTTCCAGTTGGCGGTAATCGTATACCTGTGCAAAACCGCTGCGGTTAGGGTAGTAATAAAATCCGTTTGAGGTAAGCTCACTACCCAGCAGTATCCTGCAGTTTTTAAATAGCGGATGCCTAAACAACAACCTATTTGGCAGAAAACAGTCAAAAACCCATTGTGAGTTTTCAAACTTGTGTTCAAGCGTAAACACGGGTGCAACGGGTACGGGAGATGCCGGATCTATAAAAACAAGAAGTCCTGTACTAATAGTGGTTCGAGCATTACGCTTCAGTACGATTGTCCCTCCTACAAAACCTTTTACCCTTTCTGCCGACTGTTCTGACCCATCGACAAAAACACTGGCGTTATAAATAAACGGCTTATTGAACATTTTGGAAAAGTAAGTAAAACTTAATGCTCCTGCCAGATAATGAAAATCGCTGGTATTGTTATCTACAGGTCCGTTGTAAGTACCTGTATTAGTAAGATTGTTTACTGTAAGGCTCTCGTAAGTATAATTAAGTGATGTAGTAATATTCCATTTGGGCTTTCTTATGACAGGAAGGTTAACGGCAAGTTTCAGCCTGCTGTGGTTTTGCAGTGTCCCTTCCTGATAGTCCTGTTTGTAAAGCTCAGAATTAAAATCAGACGGCAGGTACTGCTGGTATTGCAAGTCGATTATACGAAACGACGGAAACCTGTCTGCCAGTTCCCTTTGGAAACCTTTCTTGATTTCGTCCTGTTCCTGAGCGTTTGCAAAAAGGCATAAGAATGCCGATGAAAATAAAAGCAGGCTTCTTTTCATGGAATAATGATTTTTGATTGATGATTAAACTCCTATAGCTTATCAGGCTGGCTGCGGCCTAAATAGAGTTCGAAAAAGTCTTTGCGATACACATCGCCTACAGGTATCTCTGCCGATTTTATATATACGGTATGATTGTCAAACGAATCTATATGGCTTAGGTTTACCACATACGACTTACTCACCCTAACAAACTGTTTGGTGTTGAGGTTACCATGAATGGTTTTAAGGTTCATGGCAGTTACCATTTTACTCTCGTCAAGATGAATTACCACATAATCCTTTAATCCTTCTATATATCTTATATCTGTAAAAAGTATTTTATGGTACCTACGGTCACTTTTAACCAGCATATACTCGTTTTCAACGCCTTCCATTTCCCCTCCCTTACCTTTAAGCAGGTTGTGGTACGTTAATGCTTTTTCTATTGCGGTTAGCAGCCTGTCTTTTTCTATGGGTTTTACCAAATAATCTATGGCTTCTACCTCATAGCTTTTTAGGGCATACTGCGAATAAGCCGTGGTGAATATTATAAGTGTTTCCCTGGGTACCGATGAGGCAAAATCAAGCCCGTTAATTCCAGGCATTTCTATATCCAGGAAAATAAGGTCTACGTCGTTTTCATTTAAAAACTCGCGTGCTTTTTTTACGCCGTTAAAACATCCTTTAACCGTTACACAGCCAATATCCTGCAAAAGCAACAACATACCTTCGCGGGCCAGTGGTTCATCGTCTACAATTATACAGTTCATACCAGTAACGTTAATTTAACCATAAACTGACTATCAGTTTCTTTAATATCGAGTTCAAAAGCCTCGCCATACAGCAGTTCTAACTGCCTTTGTATATTTATTAACCCCAGTCCGCCTTCATTATTCACTGCTGTAGGTTCTTCGGGTTTTGTATTTACACATGAAAACACCAGTTTGTGGTCTACAACCCCAAAACCTATATCTATGTGCGACGGATTATCTAAATCCACACTATGCTTTACCGCATTTTCTACAAAGGTTACAAACAGGTTTGGCGGAAGCATAATCATTCTTATCTCATTTTCACAAACCACATCAATGGTAAAGCTAAAATCATCCCGCCTTATATTTTCCAGCTCCAAAAAATCATTAAGAAACTGAATTTCAGACACCAGTGCTACCGAATCCCTCCTGTTCTGATAAAGTAAATGCCTCAGGAAGCCCGATAGTTTCATAATGACTTGAGAAGCCTTATCGGTATCCTTTTTAACCAGTACACTCACATTGTTAAGCATATTGAACAAAAAGTGGGGA
Organism: Flavobacterium rhizophilum; assembly: GCF_046000485.1. NCBI lineage: Bacteria > Pseudomonadati > Bacteroidota > Flavobacteriia > Flavobacteriales > Flavobacteriaceae > Flavobacterium > Flavobacterium rhizophilum. The sequence goes on along the minus strand of NZ_JBELQB010000003.1, from coordinate 250,544 downwards.
TTAACCTGATTTTTAAGTTCTTTAAGCTCAATTTCCAGCGAGTTGCGTTCCAGTTCGTTAATACGATTAGTATTATAAACCCATTCCTGAAACAGCTTTATGGCTGTAGAGGAAAATACCAGCATTATCAATATATTACTCACATTGAGTATTTCCCTGTATATCCCCAAATGATGAATTTTATCGGGGAGTACCCTATAGGGCTCTATATAAGTGGTTCTTACAATTCTTATCACTGCATAGCTGCAAACTACCATTGCTATAAGCGATATAAGGTAGGTTACAAACCGGCTCTTTAACAAAAAACGTGGTATAAACACATACATGTTTATGTATACCATAAGCAGGAAATAGCCAAACCATATTGTCTTATTATAAAAATTATAAGGGCCTGAATATTCTTTAACCCCGTTTGGGTCATACATTATTAAAAGTAAATAGCTAAGTATAAGCAAATGCCTGTACACCCTGTACTTTTTACCTATAAAAAACTCAACAAACCAGCTCTTATTATTAAAACAAAAGTTATCCAAACCTATCAATTTTACACTGCGAAATAATACAAATTAGCACTTTAACGCATCAATTTTATACAAAACCGCTAATTAATTATACCAAACTTACTAATTAAGATTTAAGTAATACTAAATATTAGGTTTGTATAATATAACAGGCTGTTTGTATAAAATAATAATCCTGTACTTATATGTAATTTACATTTGAATAAAACTAGTTACTAATGGATTTATATACAATGGGGCAATGGACAGATGCTATTGAAAATCTTTCTGTTAGCACACAAAAAAAGGAAAAGAAGTTACAGGAACTTTCCACTTTATGGAAGTTTGTATCCACAAGCAGGGAGTTTGTTACTATTAATGGTGACTTTGGCCTGAAGTATAATAACGAAGAGATTAGTACTGTAGTAACCGACCTCAACCTTATACAATCAGGCTACAGTGATGTTTTAGAACAAACACTACAGGAAACCGAACTTAACCTGCTCCACAATCAAAAACAGGGGTTTTACACGCTTACACTATACAAGCATATAAACAACTTTACCACAAACGGATTACTGGAACTACAGGAAGAACTTTTGTTGTGCAGCAAAGGTGAAATGGTACACTACTGCTATGTGAAGGAATTTAACCGCACACAAGCCCTTTACCATAAAATAAATACTAATCTTAAGGTTAAGGAAATTACCCGTGAAAATGTAATAGAAGTATTGAAAAAGGAGGAAGAGAAAGCCACCGGTACCAATAAAAAATGGCTTATACTTACACTTGATAATTACCAGAGTAAGTGTGATCATTTCTTTATAAAGGATGAGGTTTTATACCTTCCGTTTGAATCAGGATACGACAGGGTTTTTATATTTGATTTTTTCAAATCAGAGATTATTGAACTTAAAACCAATTTATAAAGCGAAGTTAAAGAGCGTTAAATAGCTTACCGTTATGTTTTGCTTTGAGTAATTTTAAGGTAAAATCAAACTGAAAAAGCTATGACCAAATCACTAGTAGTAAAAAACAACATCAGGATAAACGCACCCTTAAGCCGTGTGTGGGAGGTGCTTACAAAACCTAAATACATCCGCATATGGGACAGGCTTCCCGAAGATTTTGGCGATTTTGACATTGACCCTGCCACTGTAATTGAATGGCCGGGATATTCAAGACTTTCGGTAATTGAGTTTATCCCTAATCAAAAGCTGCGGTACGAATTGTATGTGCCTACATGGGAAGAACGAGTAACCAATATTGGCTACACTTATACCCTAACCGTAGATAACGAAGGTAATACATGGCTGGGTGTGGAAATAGGCGACTTTGCCATACTTGCCGAAGGCGACAAATACTATGACACCAGTGTGGACTTTGAAAAAACAGCTTCACAAAAAATAAAAGAACTCGCTGAAAAAAGGGAAATTGTATTCTAATTTCCCTTTGCTCTATCTGTCAAACTTTATATACATGTGCTCAAAATTAAGAGTCATTTTATCAAATTGCTTTATTACATCCTGACCGATATTGCCATAATACAGATTCTCTTTTGAACCTATGTTTTCGGTAAAGGCCTGCACACTGTCTAATACCAACTCGTGGCCTGCAACATTAGGCTTAAAGGTAATGTAATAACCTTTTTTGGAAAGGGTTCCCCCTGCTCCGCCAAAAGTAAGATCGGTTAGTTGGTAATTGCCCTCTATTTCTTTTTGGTATCGGTTAAAGTATTTTATATACAATGAGGTACCCACCGCCCCGGAATCGAACGTATAATGATTACCTTCTATACAGATTACAGGATTAAGGAAATCAAGAGCCATATTACGCAACGGATACTGGCGCGGTACTTTTGGCACTATGAACTCATCGTTTTTGGTGATTTGGATTTCCTTTAAAGCCTCAATAACCGGAAAACCTAAAATTCCGTTTATCTGGTAATTAATTTGAGGGAATGCTAATGCATCATCAGGAAATACTAAAAATACAGCATTACTAACCGTTATATCACCTATGGTAAACTCAGGACAAACCGCCAGTTGTGATTTTACTGATAGTCCTGTTATAGCACCTACTTCTATAATACCATCAAGCATTTTCATATTAAACTGCTTTGCAGTGGTTTCGGTAACTGTTGAGATATTTGCGCCAGTATCAAAAATAAAATCAGCTTCAATATTTCCCACTTTAACAGGGAGATTTGCCAAGCCTGCCACATCCCTTTTCATGGTTATGGTAGTAAGTCTGTTTACTTTTACCTGCTGCTTTGGTTGAAACGAAAGTGCCGTCCACATTATTTGTGAGTTCTTATAATCTTCAATCTGATCTTTAGACAGTACCCCGCTATACTTATCCAGTATCTCTTTCACTATCCTGTTTGCCTTTTCATATTCATACAAGCGTGCGTAATTACCTTGTTGTATTTCCAGTAACTGCTGCTTTACCGAATCGTTAACCTGCTGTGCATAGCCATTAAAAACCTCATCAATTTTTTTATTAGATGATTCGGGCTTATTAAAAGCATTATCTATAAAAGCCTCTAGTATAAACTTTTCAGGCTTGCCTATTTCGGGTTTGTAATACTCAAAAGTATCACGCGCCTTAAAGAAGTCCTTTTCTTTAAGGTAACCGTTTACCTGTGTGTATCGTTCCAGTGATAAGGGACTATCGGTTTTAGCACCACAGGCAGCCAGAAGGATTAATAAAGTAAGAGTAAAAAGTCGGTTCATTTATATTGGTGTTTGTCTGTATATAAAGATATTAAAAAGCTTTATACCAATTGCTTAAACCTGTAATAAAACAGTACTACCCCGTTACGGAATTCTTTTGTGTTTACCAATTCCAAAAAGTGCGGAGAAACTGACTTGAACAACAGTTTACCCCTACCCAGTTTTATGGGATGTACCCATAACTGAAACTCATCTATAAGCTTATTGTCTATTAAATACCAAACCAGTTGTGCACTACCATATATCATTATTGGGCTTCCCTTCTGCTCTTTTAACTTCCTTATATAAACGGCAGGGTCATCATTTATCATAATACTGTTATTCCATGTACTATGAGTTAGTGTTTTGGAAAACACCAATTTGGTATAACTGTTAATCATTTGTGCAAAGGCACGGTCTTCAATTGGGGAAGATAAATCAACTCCTTTATTAGACCAATAGGCCGACATGGCGTTGAAAGTAATGCGCCCAAAGAGAATGGTATCAGCTTTGTTAAGTTCGTCTGCAAGACACTCTGCCATCTCGGTTGTCCAGGCATTAAAATGCCAGTCGAGTTCACAGTTCGGTCCCGAGAGGTAACCATCCTGAGTTACATTCATCGAGAGTATAAGCTTTCGCTTACTTTGTGTTTCTTTATTTGTGTATAGCATAGCAGTTTAAGGTGATTAACAAAGATATAGCCCGGTAACTGCCCTTCAAGGTGTTCGTACAGACATTTTAAGGGGCGGTTACCGACATAAATAATTTTATTACCTTAGCCTTAATTTTCATGTTTATCGCTACCACCTTTAGGTTTTATTAAATAGAAAAAGGAATTATGATACATGTATCGATACTGGTGCCTAACGAGGCTATAATGGCCAGCATAGTAGATCCCCGAACCATTTTTACCGGTGCAAACAATTTTCTTGAGGCTGCCGGACATTCCCCTGTTTTTAATATTCAGTTTGTAGGGTTGTCCCGCGAGGTAGAATACCACGAAGGGCTTTTTGCCGTGCGTACCGATGCCCTGCTGAAAGACATTAAAAAAACCGACCTGATTATTATTCCTGCCATTAGCGGGCAACTGGAAAGGGCTATAGACATTAACAGGGATTTTATCCCCTGGATAATTAAACACTACAATAACGGCAGTGAAGTGGCAAGCCTTTGTATAGGTTCGTTTTTACTTGCATCAACAGGTTTACTTGATGGTAAGGAATGTTCCAGCCACTGGCAAACGGCAAACGAATTTAGACAGATGTTCCCCGATGTTACTCTTGTAGACGGACGCATTGTTACCGAACAACAGGGACTATACTCCAGTGGTGGCGCTACCTCTTACTGGAGCCTGCTTCTGCATTTGGTTGAAAAACATGCCGGGCGCGATATTGCCATTGTCGCCTCTAAGGTGTTTGCTTTAGAAATTGACCGTAAGAGTCAGTCTCCGTTTATAATGTTTAACGGACAAAAAAATCATGATGATGAGCCTATACGTAAAGCTCAGGAGTTTATAGAGCAAAATATTGCCGAAAAAATATCTATAGACGAGCTTGCCGATAAGTTTGCCATAGGGCGAAGGCATTTTGACCGACGCTTTAAAAAGGCTACAAACAATACAGCAGGCGAATATATACAACGCGTTAAAATAGAAGCCGCAAAAAAGCAACTGGAAACCAGTAATAAAAACATTAACGAAATAATGTATGAGGTGGGGTATAACGATACCAAAACCTTTAGAAACCTGTTTAAAAAACTAACCGGACTCTCTCCTGTTGAATACAAAAACAAATACAACAGGGAAACAATAGTTGCATAACTATAAAATTTAGTTAAAATTTGCAGTTTACCAGCAACCTTTTAAATACTGTTGCATCTAATTAACAAAACAAGCAAAAAGTATTATGAAGTACCTTAAGTTTTTAGCACTATTTATAGGAATGACAACCCTTAGCGGATGTTTGAGTGACGATGAGAATTATTGTTCTCAAACCATACAGCCCTATGTAACTCAGGTTACGGGCCCCGGTACAGCCTTAACAGGTGAGGAAATAACCATAAATGTATCATTTGGTATGACCGAAGGATGTAGCACGTTTGTAGCCTTTTATGACAATGACGTATATCCAAGAACCGTTGCTCCGGCGGTAAAGTATGAAGGATGTACCTGTAGCGGTAACGCAATTACAGCTACAGAAGGATATACATTCTCTGAAGATGAACCGGGTGAATACGAGCTTAAGTTTGTAAATGGTGTAAATGAAGAGGGAACTGCATATACTTATATTTATAAAACCATTACGGTAAGCGATCCTGACTAATCTAAAATAATTTTAGTTTATTTATATTGATGTATGGCCCTGCAAATTGCAGGGCTTTTTTTGTTAAATATTAAGCTGATTTTGATATATTTGAAGCTTACACGCTTTACTTATGAACGAATTTGAAAAACAATATCAGGAAATATTGGACTTCCTGAAGTTTGAAGACTATCTGCTAGCCGTTAAACGTATTATTGACTTTACTTTGGATACTCAGGAAATCAGTTTCTACACAAAAACATGTAACCTGCTTAACTGGCTTGACAATAACCCTGATGACAACTCTAAAAAGGAAAAGTTACAGGAACTGCTGGCAGAACTACATTCGGCATTAGTAAAGCGGCCTCAGCAAATAAGGCAAAACATACTTGAAGCCAGTGAACTTACAAAAAAATACTCAGGTTTTACCCTTGGCCCCGTTAACCTATCCCTTAATGAAGGAGATATTATTGGTCTTGTAGGTGAAAACGGTAACGGTAAAACAACCCTTTTACGTTCACTGTGTGGTGAGTTACATCCTACTAGCGGACATATAAGCTATAATTTTAAACATGAGGATTTGTATGACCTGCGCACCAAGCTGGTTTACATACCGCAGCGAACAGATACCTGGTATGGTTCCATGATGGATAACCTCCTGTTTACTGCCTCAAGCTATGGTTTCTCTCCACAGGAATCTCCGCTGGTGGTAGAACTGATAGTTGCCAGACTGGGACTTAGAAAATTCAGGAAACATAAATGGAAGGATCTTTCTTCCGGTTATAAAATGAGGTTTGAACTGGCACGTATGCTGTTACGAAAACCTAAAGTATTGCTTATAGATGAACCTCTTGCCAATTTAGATATACTCGCACAACAAACCGTACTGGAAGACTTTAAAGCCATAGCCAAATCGGCATTCAGGCCAATAGGAATAATACTGAGTTCGCAGCAACTGTATGAGGTAGAAAAAACATCTGATGAGGTTATATTCCTGAAACAGGGAGTACAAAAAAACCTGAAAGAAAATAATGATGATAACGATACTGAAAAACATCTTGTAATAGAGTTTGAAAGCTCATGGTCGCAAGGTGCGCTTAACGATTGCCTGGCAAGTACAGGTTTGTTAAGCCTACAGTTTAACGGAGGTACTTATATTGCCACATTTAACGGAAATGTTACCATAAACCATTTTATGAAAACGGTTATAGACCAAAACATACCGGTGGTTTACATGCGTGATATTTCTAACTCAACCAGACGCTTTTTTGTTTCCTAATAATCACACCTGCTATGTTTAAAAAAATACAAAACTATTTACTGCTTCATCACCCTTTACTGTGGAATACCAAATTTGTACCTGTACTAATCACAACATTAATAATAAATATAATATTCTTTATTTGGGGTTATAGCGAAGGAGCCGTTGATTTTCATTCCACCGATTACGACTATTATGATAAGTTTTCCTATCAATGCACTTTTTATGCTGTTATAATCTCAATACTTGTTTTGGTGCTTTGGCTTGTATTCTATTTCAGGAATAATGCCTTTAAATCGTTTTATCCCAAAAAAAATTCATCCCTGTTTAAGGAATGGATAATTATAGCTGTACTATGCCTGCTTAATATATCCTATACATTTAGTTATTACTATGCTCATGATCTAAGGGGAAGAAATTACTTTGACCGGGAGGAGGGTGAAAGAAGGTGTACTATACTAAGTGAGGCGTCTATATTTATTGACGGATCATTCAGGCATTATAAAAACGATGAAACAAAAACCCTTGTTAATGAAAACTATTATCCTGAATTAAGATATTATGGGGGTGAAAATGATTATTATGAGGATAGTGAAATACATTATAATATAAAATCCCCTAGCGATTATGACTCGGTATGCTATTTTGGCAAAATGCACCCCTATATTTCGCTAATAAATAAACAAACAAGCACTTATTCCATACTTAGCCATGAACGTGATTCCATATTAAATTATAAAGTAAAAGGCTGGCTGTTACAAAATAAAAAGGATTCGGTAACCCAATTGTTCAGGAACTTTTTAGATATACAAAACGAACACGGTCTTAAAGCTAATATTACGGCCGAACAATGGATTAGCCTTGTATACAACCCTCCGGTATTTGATGACTATTACACCATAGGGGCATCACACTATTCATATATAACAGGATATGAATACCCTGTTAATGTGCCAGACAGATATGACAGCGAAAATAACGAAGCGGAAAAAAACACCAAAGACAACATTATTACTACAGATAAATATGGCGATAAAGTTATTTTACCACGTTATTATGTATCGTTTAAACAATTAGACTATGCATATAATAAAATTTCGCGAACATGGACTTCCCCTTTTGACCTTAAATACTCTATTGCATATTTATATGCAGCATTAGCTTTTTCACTTATCATCTTCTCATTCAGGATTTCAACAATAAGAAATTGGTTTATTGCTGTAATATCAACCGGTATAGTAGGTTTTATTCTGTTTGCTATTGTAATGTCTTTAAGACATGTTATAAGACATACTTTTTATTTTGATGAGCTAATACTCTATCTGGCTATCTGGCTCGTAATACTAATGGTTATTTATATTGTATTTTTTTCTGTTTACAAGAACAAAGGCAGTAAAAAAATCACTTCAGTATTTATAAATATAATACTATGGCTATCGCCATGTGTGTTACTTATTATCTATGCAATACTTCATGAAATATATGTAGACGACCGTTATTATTATGAACCCTGTAACACCGGCATTTGCCCGTGGTTAAAAGAATTTGAAGGTTATATTTTCTTTACCAACCTTGTATTCACAGTACTTTATATGTACCTGCTTACCAGAATAATAAAAAAATGGAAAGGTATTGCAGAGGCTTAGTCCTGCTGCATTTTGGGCAGGGTACTTACATATAGGTTTTCCACCTTTTTACGTGCCCAGTCGGTTTTTCTTAAAAATGTAAGGCTTGATTTTACACTTGGATTCTCGTTAAAGCATTTTATGTTTATCAGTTCGCCAAGAGTATCAAAACCGTAAAAAGCTACGAGGTCTTCTACCATCTTTTTTAAGGTTATGCCATGTAACGGATCGTTTGATTGTTTTGTTTCCATAGTGTAAATATAGTTAGTATTTTTAATACCCATCGGAAAGCAGAATTACGCATACATTATCAATAAAATATAATTATTACAGGCAGGGCTAACCTCTTGCCGCATTAAACTATTGTACTTACCTTTGCAATCCTTATGCAAAAAACAGTTAACATACTAAACAAAAGAGCTCGCTTTGATTATGAGATACTGGAGCGTTATACAGCCGGTATTGTTTTGGCAGGGTCTGAAATTAAATCCATTCGTTTGGGCAAGGCTTCTATTGCCGAAAGTTTCTGTGAATTTCACGGTCATGAGCTGTTTGCCATAAACACCAATATAGAAGAATACACCTATAGCAGAAGCTTTAGCCATGCCCCAAAAAGTGAACGTAAACTACTGCTTAACAAAAGAGAGCTTAAAGGCCTTTTAAAAAGTGTACAGAACAAAGGTTTAACTATTGTTCCGCTTAGGCTGTTTACAAACGAAAAAGGACTCGCCAAACTGGAAATTGGACTGGCACGCGGTAAAAAGAATTATGACAAGCGTGATACTATTAAGGATCGTGACGTAAAACGCGACCTTGACAGGATCAAAAAAATATACAAATAAAAAAGGGTTGACATTAAGTCAACCCTTTTTTATATACGTTTAGTTTTTATTTTCCAACAATGGCACAAACCTAAATTCACCAAACTCATGTTTTTCAAACTGAGTTTCATTTTTTCTTATCAGCATAGTCATTATCTGTATACCCTGCTCATTATCAACAGGAATAATAAGCCTGCCTCCTATTTTTAACTGCGCCATTAAAGGTTTAGGGATAAACGGAGCTCCGGCAGTAACTATAACACTGTCAAACGGAGCAAAATTAGGCAGTCCTTTGTATCCGTCACCAAACGAAAGATGCTTAGGTCTAATACCCAGTTTAGGCAATAACAGCGATGTGGTTTTAAAAAGTTCCCTTTGCCTTTCTACACTGTAAACTTTTGCCCCCATTGTACATAATACAGCAGTTTGGTAGCCAGACCCCGTTCCTATTTCGAGTATTTTATGTTCGGGATCTACTTCCAGCAATTGTGACTGGAATGCTACGGTGTAAGGCTGAGATATGGTTTGACCGGCCCCAATAGGGAAAGCCTTATCCTGATAGGCATAATCTTCAAAACTGGAATCCAGAAAAAGGTGTCGCGGTATCTTTTTTATTGCCGCAAGCACATTTTTATCTGTAATACCTTTTTGTTCCAAAACGCTTACCAACTGATTACGAAGCCCCTGATGTTTTCCTGTATCTCTCAATGCTGTAAAATGTTTATTTTGTAAAAATAGAAAACATTTCACATAGGGTGCAATACTAAACTCACTATCATATTAACAATACTGTATTATTAAAAAACATACTTTATTTTTAGTGCTGTGTTCTTGCGTTTTACAGCGAAATAGTTTTATTTTTGTTAAAAATTTTTCTTTATGCTTAAAGTAGGAGTATTGGGCGCAGGCCATTTAGGGAAAATCCACCTGCGTTTACTCAACCAATCCCAAAAATATGAACTGGTAGGGTTTTATGACCCTAACAGTGCCAATGCCGATAAAGTGGCAAAAGAACACGGCTACCGTAAATTTGACTCTATAGAAGAACTTATAAATGCTGTGGACGTGGTAGATATTGTAACCCCTACCCTTTCACATCACGACTGTGCCAAAGAGGCCATTACTGCCGGCAAACACGTTTTTGTTGAAAAACCTATATCTAACACGGTTGAAGAAGCCGAGGAGATTATAGCCCTTGCCAAACAACATAACGTAAAAGGACAGGTAGGACACGTGGAGCGTTTTAACCCTGCTTTTATGGCTACCCGCGAAAAGATTGTTAACCCCATGTTTATTGAAACCCACCGCCTTGCCGAGTTTAACCCTCGCGGTACAGATGTGCCTGTGGTGTTGGATTTAATGATACACGACATAGATGTTATACTTAGCGTGGTAAAAAGTAAGGTAAAGGATATTAAGGCCAGTGGTGTTGCTGTTATTAGTGATACTCCCGATATTGCCAATGCCCGCATTGAATTTGAAAGCGGTTGTGTGGCAAACCTTACAGCAAGCCGTATATCGCTTAAAAATATGCGTAAATCACGTTTCTTTCAAAAGGATGCTTATATATCGGTTGACTTTTTAGACAAGATGTGTGAGGTGGTAAAAATGAAAGATGCTCCCGAAGAACCGGGTGATTTTGACATGATACTTCAAAATGCAGAAGGACTTAAAAAGCAAATTTACTTTGAGAATCCCGAAATTGTTGCTAACAATGCTATACTGGACGAACTTGAAACTTTTGCCGATGCCATAAACAACAATACTACACCAATAGTAACGCTGGAAGACGGTACCGAAGCATTAAGGATAGCTTACCGCATTATTGACTGTTTCGAAAATAAATAACAATGACTACACGGTACACATTGAGCGCATATTTTATTTCATTCTTTGCTATTGTAGTACCGGTAATAATATTTCTCATTTTATACAACATAAATATTATTTTTCATAATAACATGTTTTATACTGTATTGTATACAGCAGCAATGCTTGTTGTTGAATTCATATTGTATACAACTTTAAGAACCAAAGTAATTACCGTTAGTATTAATGAAACAGAAATATCGGTTAAACGCTTTTTAGGATTAGGACCCGAAAAAAAGTACAGAATAAAAGATTTAGACGGCTTTCACTTATCAAAAGTTGAGATTAAAAGAGGATATTACGACTGCATTTATATTATATATAAAAATAAAAAAGTAGCTAAAGTATCTAATCTCTATCATGATAATTATGATTACTTTTTAAACAGAGTAGAAAATCATCTAAAGGATTTGGGGTTTACCGAAAGTGATTTTATAACCGAATTAAAAGATGCATTTGATTTTTAAAAGGCTATGATAATAACATCTAAATTTAAAACAGCTGCATATTTACCAATTATCGCTTTTGTATTTTACATCTTAGTAACTTTTTTTATTTATTATTTTCCGGGTATATTTCTTAACATGCCTAAAGTACTTGTAATAATAGTAACTATATATACTCTAGCAACAATAATAAAACTGTTCCTTATTGAAGGATTATTAAAAATAAATACCTTACAAATAAATAGCAGGGAAGTAATTGTAAAAAAAGCATGGGGTTTTTTGAACGAAAAAAAATACAGACTTAAAGACCTTGACGGATATTATACTTCAACAAAACAACTTAGGAGAAAACAGCAAACTTTTACCTATAACTATTTACTTATTATGCAAAAAGGTAAAATTGTAGCTCATATTTCAAATCAGTATCATCAAAATTTCAATGAGATGAATGATTTTATAAAAGAAAACCTAACCGAACTTGGTTATAAAAAAAGTACTATATTCTTAGATATAAAAAATGCACTAAAATTCTAATACATAAACCTTACCCAGCCATGAAAAAACTATTTTCCTTACTATTATTAGTCGTTACTACAAGTGGTATTGCACAAAACCTTATAAAAGGTACTGTGAAAGACCTTACTACACTGGAAAACATGGAACTGGTTACGGTTAGCACACTAGACCAGCAGCATAACACCATATCAAATACTGAAGGGAACTTTCAGTTAAGTTACCCTGACGGGACTGAAACCATAGTATTTACCTATTTGGGATATGCCCCACTGGAAGTGAATCTTACAAACCTGCCACAGGATAACGTTTTTTACCTTGAACCAACTGATTTTGAGCTTGAGGAAATTGTGGTTATCAGTACGCCACTTAATGAGTTTGTAGAACAGTTGGTTAAAAACTCATACAACCATTTAAATGCTCCTTTCCTGTTAAGCACGTATTACAGGGAGTTTGTAAAAATCAACGACACCTACAGTAAATTTTCTGACGGGCTTATAGATTACAATGTAGACAAAGGCCGAAAGAAAATTAAAAGTGATGTAGTAGTAAAACAAAGTCGTGCCTTTAAACTTAATGGTGATGAGGAAAGCATGCTGGCTGCCGAAATGACCTCTCCGCTAGACCTGCGCAAAGCCATTTCGAGAGATTGTAACTTTGGGGTACTCGATCATGTTTTTGATAAAAAGGAATTTAAAAAATATTCCTTCATTATTAAATCACAAAAGGATGCAAACGGTAACGATGTACAAACCATTTACTACGAACCGCTACCGGAAATAGAAGAACCGTTATATGCAGGAAGTCTTACTTATGACCCGGCTAAAAACCTTATACTTGCCATGGAACTACAAATGGCTCCATCACACAGAAAGTATTCTAAACTAAGAAATTTTCTGGTTATTAAAGCAAGGCTTGATGATATTGGTTATAAGTGTTTCTTTAAGGTAACAAATAACGATTATATGCTGTCTTACTCCTGCGTATATGGTGATATTTACATCAAAAACAAAAAAAAGTTTGACGATAATATAATATTTAAGAGTGATCTTATAGTAACCAACTTCACTAGTGACCTAAGTTCGTTCAATAAAAAAGAAAAGTACAGGGATAAAGATCTTTATCAGGCTGGAACGAATTATACCGAGGAGTTTTGGAAGAAAAATAACTCTATACTTTTAACTGCCGAAGAGGAAGAGATTATCAGTTCGCTAAAGGATGTAAAATAAGTACAGTTAGCAATCAAAAGCTGTGATAATTACGAATTTGAAAAGAAATTCATTACAAAAACGTTTTCTGTTGCAAATTTGCCATTATTGTTACTAATTTTACCGGCAAATTTTCATAAATTCGGCAAACTTTAAACAAACAGACTTTATAATGAAAAACATAGCAGTAATAGGTGCAGGAACAATGGGTAACGGTATTGCCCACACCTTTGCACAAAGCGGATTTACAGTAAAACTTATTGATATATCAGAAAAATCACTGGACAAAGGTATGGCTACCATAGCCGGTAACCTTGACAGGATGATTGCAAAAGGCACTATTACAGAAGAGGATAAAGCTAAAACAATAGGTAACATTATTACCTATACCGATATTAAGGACGGTGTTGTAGGTGTTGACCTTGTGGTTGAAGCAGCTACCGAAAATGTAGACCTTAAACTAAATATATTCAAACAGCTTAACGAGTACTGTGAGGAAAACACTATTTTGGCAACAAATACGTCGTCTATCTCTATTACTCAAATTGCAGCTGTTACAACAAGACAGGACAAAGTAATTGGTATGCACTTTATGAACCCGGTGCCAATTATGAAACTGGTGGAAATTATTCGTGGTTACAACACTTCTGACGAAGTTACCAAAACCATTATGGACCTGTCGGTTAAACTAAGTAAAGTACCTGTAGAAGTTAACGATTACCCTGGCTTTGTGGCAAACCGTATACTTATGCCAATGATTAACGAAGCTATCGAAACACTTTACAACGGTGTTGCGGGTGTGTATGAAATTGACACGGTAATGAAACTGGGTATGGCTCACCCAATGGGGCCGTTACAACTTGCCGATTTTATTGGTCTTGATGTATGTCTTTCTATCCTTAACGTAATGTACGACGGATTTAAAAACCCTAAATATGCACCATGCCCGTTATTGGTTAACATGGTACGCGCCGGTAAACTGGGTGTTAAATCAGGAGAAGGTTTCTACGATTATTCCGAAAGCAGAAAAGCCGAAAAAGTGGCAAAAATGTTTGCAAAGTAGTATATTTAAAGACGGGTTTTTCAACCCGTCTTTTTTAACTCTTTAAATCATGGAAATTAATTGGGATAGCCAGTCACTTTTGGTACTGGGCATGTCGGGACTTGTGTTTATTTTGGTAGGTGCTATAATGTATTTTTTTCCTCCCAAAAAAATCAACCATCTATACGGTTACCGCACACCAAAATCAATGGCTTCACAGGAGCGATGGGATTTTTCACAAAAATACTCTTCGGTGTTACTTATTATAAGCGGAGTTATTATAGTTCCGTTGGGAGTTATCATATCTTTACTTCCTATCAGCCAGAAAGCTGATATCCTGTTAAGTGTACCAATCCTGCTCCTTACAGTAATATTATTTTTTATTAAAACCGAACGTGAACTGAAAAAGCGTTTTGGTAAAAACTAAACACTACATAATTGGCAAAAATAGTTCCGTTTAAAGCTGTGCGCCCTACGCGCGACAAGGTGAGCCTGGTTACATCACGCTCATACGAAGAGTACACCCCTGCCGAACTGGCATCGCAGCTTGATTATAATCCTTTTTCGTTTTTACATATACTTAATCCTGCTTATGTAAACCTGCACAAAATATCTACAGACACAAGGTTTAAGGGAGTACAGCTAAAGTATCAGGAGTTTAAGGAAGAAGATGTTTTTAAAAAGGAACCAAATCCTGTATTCTTCCTGTATGAGATAGAAAGCAAAAATAACACCTTTACGGGTATTATTGCAGGTACATCTATAGAAGACTATAAGAACAATGTGATAAAGAAACACGAAGATACGCTTGCTTACCGCGTGGAACTGTTTAAGGATTACCTGCACCAAACCGGCTTTAATACCGAACCGGTACTTATTACCTATCCGCAAAATAACGAACTCCAGCAATGGATAGACAAACGCAAACAGAAAAGACCGTTATACCTGTTCTCTTCCCTTAATAAGGACAAGCATACCATTTGGCGTATTAAAGAGGATGAGGAGATACAATGGGTACAGGAACAGTTTGAAAAAATGGGTAACCTGTATATTGCCGACGGTCACCACCGCTCAGCTTCGGCAGAAATGCTGTACGATCAGGATAAAGATTCGGGTAACGCAAACCTGAACCATTTTATGAGCTTCCTGATATGCGAAACCAATTTAAAGATATACGAATACAATCGCATAGTTAACGACCTTAACGGACTTACAAAACATGCTTTCCTTAAAGCCCTGGAAAAGGATTTCACGATAGTAAACAAAGACCAGGAGTTATGGAAACCAAAACAAAAATACCAGTTTGGTATGTATCTGGATGGTGATTTTTATGCCCTTACGCTAAAAAACACTAACTTTAATTCGGTTATGGAGTCACTGGATGCACAAATTCTTTACACCAAAGTACTTAACCCGCTACTGGGAATTGGCGATTTACGTAACGATGAGCGCATTGCCTACATACCGGGCAGCAAACCTGTTACCGCCATTAAGGAAATGGTAGACGGTGGTGATTTTGAAGTGGGCTTTATGCTCTACCCTGCCTCTATAAACGAGATTAAGGAGCTGGCAGACAACAACCTTATTATGCCACCTAAGAGTACGTATATTGAACCAAAATTCAGGAGCGGACTTGTAGTGTACGAAATTTAGTTTTTAGATTACCCTATTTTTAGACTTACAAAGCATGAAACTATTAATTGTTTTACTTTTTACATCTATGTGCTGTTATGCACAGCAGGAGGATATTACAGAAAAAGTAAAGCAAATAGACGATATGTCTCAAAACAATAGTATTGCATCACTAGCCTGTGGAAGTATTTTCAAGAAAAGATTTCTTTTTGGTAAAAAAACTATTGGCGGATTTTCAAATCAAGTGTATTGTACTAAGCCTGTAAACGGTGTACAATACAAAAATGATTCTCCTTCAATCATGAAAGGACAGTACACTGAAACAAGTTTTATAACAAAAAACAGTACTGGGTACCTTGACGCTACTTTTTATTATGATAATGATAAATTGTTTTTTGTATGTATCGAAAAAGGTATAAAAAATAAAAATGCCGAACCTGTATCTGAAATATATAATATTGAACCTGGAAAAGATATTAGTCCTGAAATAAGTGAAAAACTAGGCTTTGATATTACCGAATGGATTAATAATCGTAAAATTCTATTTGAAGAAATGAGAGACCAAATGAAAGGATTAACAACTATGACTTATTAATTCATTTGTAAAGGTGTATTAAAACACTGCTTTTTGTTAGCAAATAGTATTAAATTTGTTATTCGGGACGATACCTAAAATCAGCCCTAAATACCACAATTGAAAAAATGTCGATAAAAGAAAATTTACTTTCCATAAAAGAGGCGCTGCCATCACATGTTACTCTTGTGGCAGTAAGCAAAACCAAGCCTGTTAGCGACCTTATGGAAGCTTATAATGCCGGGCAGCGTATTTTTGGCGAAAACAAAATACAGGAAATGACCGATAAGCATGAGCAAATGCCTAAGGACATTGAATGGCACATGATAGGCCACGTGCAAACCAATAAGGTAAAACATATGGCTCCGTTTGTTAGCCTGGTTCATGGCGTGGACAGCCTTAAACTGCTTAAGGAAATAAACAAACAGGCTAAAAAGAACGACAGAATAATAAACTGTTTGCTACAAATGCACATAGCCGAAGAGGATACCAAATTCGGGCTGTATGAAGCCGAACTTAACGAGATACTGGAGTCAGACGAGTTTCAGCAAATGGAAAACATAAAAGTTACCGGACTGATGGGTATGGCTACATTTACCGAGAGCGAACACCAAATTGAAAAGGAATTTAGCTACCTTAAAGGTATATTCGACAGGCTAAAGGATCATCCTGAAAGAAACAACTTTAAACCAGAAACACTTTCCATGGGAATGAGCGGCGACCATAAACTTGCTATTTCATGCGGAAGTACCATGATTCGCGTGGGTAGTAGTATTTTTGGTTCAAGACACTAAATTTTGGGAATTTTATCCGAAATTTGCAGCTTTAAAACTTTAAACAGATAAATACATTTTTTGTACGCAATACTTGACATAGAAACGACCGGAGGACAGTATAATGAGGAAGGAATAACCGAGATTGCCATATATAAATACGACGGGCATGAGGTAGTAGACCAGTTTATCAGCCTTGTAAATCCCGAGAAACCCATTCAGCCTTTTGTGGTAAAGCTTACCGGTATTAATAATGCCATGCTTCGCAGTGCCCCTAAGTTTTATGAGGTTGCCAAGCGTATTATTGAAATTACCGAAGGTTGTATTATAGTGGCACACAATGCCCAGTTTGATTATAGGGTACTGCGTACCGAGTTTAACCGACTGGGGTATAACTACGAGCGCCAGTCACTATGTACTGTAGAGCTTTCACAAAAACTGTTACCCGAACAAAAATCACACAGCCTTGGCAAGCTCGTTCGTGCACTGGGAATCCCAATGAGCGACAGGCACCGTGCTACCGGAGATGCCATGGCAACCGTACATCTGTTCAAGTTATTACTCTCTAAAGACACCACTAAAGAAATTGTAAAAAGCCTTATAAAAACCGATCAGAAAAAAGGCATACCTCCTAAATTGTTTGATATACTGGAAGGAGTACCTGCGGTTACAGGAGTTTATTACATATACAAAGAAAACGGCGACCTGATTTACATCGGCAAGAGCCGAAACATTAAAAAAAGACTGCATCAGCATTTTACAGCAACTTCGGGTAAATCAAAACGTATTCAGCGTGATACATATGCCGTAAAGTATGAAGAAACCGGAAGTGAACTTATTGCCCTGCTTAAAGAGTGTCAGGAAATCAAGGTAAATAAGCCGGTGTATAACCGTGCCCAAAAGAAAACGGTTTTCCCATGGTCTGTTTACGTTGAAAAAAA
This sequence comes from Flavobacterium rhizophilum, assembly GCF_046000485.1. NCBI lineage: Bacteria > Pseudomonadati > Bacteroidota > Flavobacteriia > Flavobacteriales > Flavobacteriaceae > Flavobacterium > Flavobacterium rhizophilum. Next base: position 232,325 of record NZ_JBELQB010000003.1, on the reverse strand, counting down.
CAGTGACGGCTACCTGTGCCTTAGCCTGCAAAAAACTGACGGCCGTAAAAAAGAAGTAGTTTCGTTTGCAAGTGTTACCGATGGTAAAAATGCCCTACATAAAATTGTAGAGCAGTACAACCTGTGCAAAAAAATAAACGGACTTGAGAGTCCGTCAAAAGCGAGTTGTTTCGGTCTTGAACTTAATACATGTAACGGTGCCTGTATAGGCAAAGAATCTGTCGAAGAGTACAACAATCGTGTACAGGAATTTGTAGGCAAGAACAGTTTTTATAATCAAAGTATGATTATTATAGACCGCGGCCGTACTGTTGACGAACGAAGTGCCGTGCTTATTGAAAAGGGCGAATACAAGGGCTATGCCTTCTATAACCTAAACTACCAGATCACTAAAACAGATATCCTTAAAAACATCCTTATCCCTATGGAGAATAACAGGGATGCCAAAAACATTATTAAAAGCTATATAAGGAAAAAGAAAGCTTTAAAAATAGTGCGTCTGTAAGAGTTTTAGTAATTTTGATAGGAATCAAACCCTACTGCATTGAAAAAAGGCATAATCAGCGACGATTTCAGGAAAAAACTACACGTTATAATTTACGAGGCCGATACTCCGGCTGGTCGTTTTTTTGACCTTGCCCTTCTGTTTGTTATCATTATAAGCATAGTAGCCGTAATGCTGGAAAGCGTAACATCTATAAGACTGCTTCACGGTAAGGAACTTGCCATTGCCGAATGGATTATAACCATACTTTTTACGCTTGAATATATTGCACGTATTGTAGCACTAAAAAAACCTTTAAACTACATTTTTAGCTTTTATGGTATAATAGACCTGCTCTCTACCCTGCCTAAATATATTGATGTACTATTCCCGGGACTTGGTTTCCTTATATCCATAAGAGCACTGAGGTTATTAAGGGTTTTCAGGATTTTAAAACTAAGTCAGTTTGTAGGAGCATCAAACCAACTATTAATGGCACTCAAAAAGAGCCGTGTAAAAATTGCCGTATTTTTGTTTACTGTAGTTATACTCTGTATCATTCTAGGTACACTTATGTTTATAATTGAAGGTCCGGAGAGTGGTTTTAGCAATATACCCGTTAGCATTTACTGGACTATAGTCACGCTAACTACAGTGGGATTTGGTGACATTACACCAGTTACACCTTTAGGTCAGTTTGTATCGGTTATTATCATGATTATGGGTTATGGGATTATAGCTGTACCAACCGGACTGGTTACCGCACAGTTTATGCAGGAACGAAATGAAAACAGTAATACACAGGTGTGCCCAAACTGTAATTCTGATCACCATAAGGATGGTGCTAACTATTGTTATAACTGCGGGCATCATTTACATCATTAATTCATGAATAGTACAGATAAAAAATATCTTATTACCGTTATAGGCCCTACGGCCATAGGGAAAACAGCTATGGCAATTGAGCTTGCCAAACATTTTAACTGTGAGATACTTTCGGCAGACAGCAGGCAGTTTTTCAGGGAAATGAATATTGGTACTGCTGTTCCAAGTGAAGAGGAACTGGCGCAAGCACCTCATCATTTTATACAGAATATTAGTGTTTTTGACGAATACAATGTAGGCGATTTTGAACGTGATGCTATAAATAAACTCGATGAGCTATACACTCAAAATGATTTTGCTGTTTTGGTGGGCGGTTCAGGACTGTATATTGATGCTGTTTTAAAAGGTTTCGACGATTTCCCTGATGTAGACTCGGCTGTTAGACAGGAAATAATAAACAACTATGAGGAAAACGGAATTACATGGCTACAGCAGGAGCTGGAAAGAAAAGACCCTGTACATTATGCCAATGTAGCCAAAGAGAATCCGCAACGCATGATGCGCGCCCTAGAGGTATGTATCAGTTCGGGTAAGCCCTACTCCTCTTTCCTTAACATCAAAAAGAATTCAAGACGCTTTACCCCTATTGTTATTGGACTGGATGCCGAAAGAGAAGTAATGTACGACCGTATTAACCGCCGTGTGGACATCATGGTAAATAACGGACTTATTGACGAGGCAAAAGCGCTCTATCCGCATAAAAAGTTAAATGCTTTACAAACCGTGGGATACCGTGAATTATTCAGTTACTTTGATGGCGATTTTACCAAAGAATTTGCCATAGAGGAAATAAAAAAGAATACACGACGCTTTGCCAAAAGGCAAATGACATGGTTTAAGCGTACCGAAGGCGTGCATTGGTTTGATTTCACAACCAATCCGCAGGAAATTATTAATTACATAGAAAACTCACTATAATGCCAATATCTCCACAATTCACATCAGTTTTTACACAGGACTGGGAAATTAATTTTTTACAGTGCCTTCCCAGCGGACACCTAAAGCATACTGAACTGTGCAACCTTATGCAGCTTACCGCAGGTGCACACGCCGAACTGGGTGGTATGAGCTTTACCGATATGCAGGTACACGATCAGGCATGGGTACTTAGCCGTATGAGAGTTGAAGTGGATGAGTTACCTAAATGGCGTGATACAGTTACCATAAAAACATGGATATTAGACCTGCAGGGATCACGATCTGTAAGGGCACTGGAAATGTATATAGGCGATAAAAAAGTAGCAGGAGCCCTAACCTACTGGGCTGTTATAAACACGAAACTACGTAAAGCAGAGGCTTTGGTTTTACCCCATGAGCATTTTGAAAAATATCCGGAAAGGATGCCTACACAGGAGGCTTTTAAAAAGGTAGAAATCTCAAGGGAAAGTGAAGTTGCTACCGAAAGAACAGTATTACTATCTGACCTTGATATTGTGTTCCATGCCAATAATGTAAAATATTTGGAATGGTGCCTTGACACGGTAGATTTTAAACCTTTGCTAAAACAACAGCTTAAAAGTTTTGACATGAACTACCTAAGGGAACTTAAGCTTGGTGATAAAATTACTATTAACAGAGGACAGCAGGATAACCAAACTTATTTTACCGTACAAAAAGACGATAAACCTAGTTTTGCCCTGGAGCTTAACTGGAAATAAAGCATAAAAAAGACTGCCTGAAAAACAAGTATGAGATCGAATTCATAAATTTTTCAGGCAGTCTGCAAAAGTGGATTACTTATCTTTTATTTTTCTTCTACTTTGTTTTTAACCACTAAACGGAAACCTTCTCCGTGAATGTTAAGAATTTCAACATCCTCATCCGGTTTAAGGTATTTTCTAAGTTTAGCAATATATACGTCCATACTTCTTGACGTAAAGTAGTTATCATCTCTCCAAATTTTTGTAAGTGCAAGCTCTCTCGGCATCAGGTCATTTTCATGAAGCGCAAGCATTTTTAGTAGCTCGTTTTCCTTTGGTGAAAGTTTAATTGGTTCTTCATTATCAAATGTTAGGAAACGTAGTTTTGAGTTAAGGTGGAACCTTCCAATCTGGAACTCAAACTTAGCATTATCTGTTTTGGTTTCAGAAGCCTTTCTTTGAATAATAGCCTTAATTTTCATTAAAAGCACCTCACTGTCAAAAGGTTTGTTAAGGTAATCATCTGCCCCAACTTTATATCCTTTAAGTACATCTTCCTTCATAGATTTAGCTGTAAGGAAAATAATAGGCACTTCTTTATTTTTTTCTCTAATTTCTCTGGCAAGTGTATATCCGTCCTTATAAGGCATCATCACATCAAGGATACAAAGGTCGAAATTGTCCTTCTTAAATTTCTCGAAGCCTTCCATACCGTTTTTGGCTAGTGTAACTTCAAAATCATTAATTGACAGATAATCTTTTAAAACCGCCCCAAAGTTAGGGTCGTCTTCTACTAAAAGAATTTTTTTGTGTGTTTCTTCCATATCTCTTTTTTTAATTTATTAGCGGCATCTTTATAATAAAAGTACTGCCTTTACCTTTTTCACTTTCTACGTATATGTGACAGTTGTGGTCGTCTATTATCCTTTTAACATAGGCTAATCCTAATCCGTGTCCTTTCACATTGTGCAAATCTCCTGTGTGCTCCCTGTAAAACTTCTCAAAAATTCGTTTTTGAGTGGTTTTAGACATTCCCAAGCCCTTATCGGTAATTTTGATCAAAACAAAATCCTTTACGTTCTCGGTATAAACATCTATTTCAGGTTCGCCCTCAGAATATTTAATAGCATTGTCAAGAATATTCACTATTACATTAGTAAAGTGTACATCATTTAACAACACTGTTGTTCTGGTTGCATGGAAATGGCGTGTTAACTGCCCTTCCCTTGCTTCAATAATCAAATGAACGTGCTCTATAGCATCTTCAATAATATCGTGTATATCGGCCTGATCTTTAGTCAGGTCAAGTTCTTTTCTGTCCAGTTTAGAGATTTGAAGTACATTCTCAACCTGAGAGTGCATTCTTTTATTCTCTTCCCTAATCATTTGCAGGTACCGCTGTACCTTTTCGGTATCGCCTAAAATTTTTGGGTTCTTAATCGCATCCAGTGCAAGGTTTATTGTTGCAATAGGCGTTTTGAACTCATGTGTCATGTTATTAATAAAATCGGTTTTAATTTCCGATATCTGCTTTTGTTTAATAAGCTGGTTAATGGCACTTAAATAAGCAATAATGATAATGAGCGTAAATACAATTGACAATGATGTTATACCCAGAAGCTTTGTTAATATATACTTTTGCTTATTAGGAAAACTAACCATAAGCCTGTAATCGGGCTTATCTCCTACACTACTGCTACCTGAGAACAATGTTATACCATAATGTCCTTCTTTGAAGCTGAACCCCTTGGACTGCATTTTTGTAGCAAGTCCGTCTTTGTAAACAACATATTCAAAATAAGTATCAATACCACTTTCTTCCATCTCGGCTTTGAGTGTACGTACCAATGACTCTTCAGAAATACGGCTTTCTATCGGCCTACCTTCATTGTAATAGTCAAAAAGTAGCTGAATTTTAAGGCTTTCCTTTTTTTCATTCTCCTTTTTGGCGTTATTCATTGACTGCTTAACAGCATCAATAGTCATGCCATTTTCACCCGAATTTTCTGTTAAAGAATTGTTTTTTGAAAACGATGAATCATCAATGAACTCCAACTCTTCTTTATAACTCTGAGCTATTATATCAGAGTATATTATATTGTTTCGTTCTCTTATATTTCCTTTATAAAGATAATTGGCAAAATCAGCCTGATTTGGCACATGTCCCACACTGTCTTTAATATGAATATATAACCTGTAAAAATTCTCTTTTTCTTCATTCTCCAGCTTTAACGAAACCTTGTTCATTAATCGCTGTACATCGGATTTAAACTGGTCTTCTCCGTTTTTAAAAGATATATTGATCCAGTATAGCTGTACTAAAATGATACCTATCAATGAAAGGCTCATAAAAAATACTAATAACCGGAATCTTGTTTTATTCATCAATACAAAATTAACATTTTAACAATTATACTCTTAATATATTAACCAAAGATTAACAACGACAGTATTTTTTACATATTATTCAATTCTGAAAAAATTTTATATGCTTCATTTTTAGCTGCCTCCCTGTCAATATTATGTATTATATAGTCACTTAAAACTACTTTTTTTTCTTCGTCCCACTGGTTGGCCATTCTATTTAAAACCTGTTCTTCGGTCACATTGTCACGTTGCATAACCCTTTTTATTCTAAGGTCTTTAGGGGCTGTCACAAGTATTACCTTATCGCAGTCTTTATAACTCCCGCTTTCAAATAATATTGCAGCTTCCTTTATCACAAAATTTTGCGAATTATGCATTTTCACCCATTCCAGAAAATGTTCTTTCACTTTTGGATGAATAATACCGTTTAATACAGCAAGCTTTTCGGGATTATTAAAAACAACCCCTGCCAATTTGGCTTTATCAGGTAAACCATTTGTAAAAACCATTTCGCCAAACGCTCCCTTAACTTCTGCAACGACTGCCGGCAGGTATAATATTTTTTTTGCTTCTTCATCGGCAATATATACCGGCACACCCAGTGAGGCAAAATAATTTGCCATGGTGCTTTTACCACTACCTATACCTCCCGTTAAGCCAATAATTTTTGTACCCATATTATTTGAAAAATAATTTAGGAAATGCTGTTTCCGGCTTTTGCTTCAACAACTGTACTTTATATAGTGATAATGCATAACCGGTGCCGTAACCATAAAACTGAATAAAAACTGCCACTACCGAAAGTAAACCTATTGTAAGGCTTTTGTTTTGTATGGCCGACAGTATAAACAGTAAACAGAAGTACAAAATATAAACATCTATAAAAAAATGCACATTAATTAACAGTACTATAAGAGAAAGGAATAATCCTAACATAAAAAGTGACGGAAATAAAAATACCGGCTTTTTATATTCCGGATGCCAAACATCCAGTATCGGTCTTGCTTTTCCAAACTTGTTTACCTGTATGTAAAACTTATTCCAGTCTATACGTCGTTTGTGATATACATAACTGTCTTTAAAAAGTTTAGTAGTAAAACCCAGTTTCCATAACCTTATTGAAAGATCGGGGTCTTCACCCGGATGAATGTTACCAAAACCTCCTGAAGCCTCAAATGCTTTTTTAGAAATACCCATATTAAAACTGCGGGGCTGAAACTTTTCTATCTTTTCTGACTTTCCTCTAACTCCTCCTGTGGTTAAAAAAGAGGTCATGGTAAAGTTGATTGCTTTTTGAACATCGCTAAAGGAGTCAAGCGCTGCATCGGGTCCGCCAAAACAATCAGTGTAGTGTTTATCAAGATTATGGGCAATACTTTGCAGATATAGTGGCGGCAGTATACAATCAGAGTCCAGAATAATAAAATAATCTCCCTTTGCTACTCTCATACCGTAGTTACGGGAATCTCCGGGACCACTATTTGGCTTAAAATAATAGGAAATACTAAGCCTGTTGCTGTAATTACCAACAATATCTTTACAGGTAATGGTAGAACCGTCTTCTACAATTACTACTTCAAACTCTAATTTAAATGTTTGGACTGTAAGGCTTTCCAGTAATTCCTGTATTTCATCGGGCCTATTGTAAACAGGTATAACAAGAGAGAAAAACATTAAGCAATCTTTTTTTAACAAAGTTAGTCTTAAAAAAGTAAAAAGCCACCATAAAACTGGTGGCTTTTCTATTTTTTTTAAACAAATGTTTAAAAGGTATGTTTTATAACAGTTTTACTGTTTTTTAATCACCCTTATTGTTTTTGTTGCAGTATCGGTAGCAACATTCACAAGGTAAGTACCTTCTTGTAGTGCACTCATGTTCACTGTACCCTCAAGAGCATTTATTTTTTGTGAAAGCACTTCCTGCCCTACCATGTTATACACTTTTACTGTAGTGATTTGAGATGAGTAAGATATACTTAATACATCTTTAACAGGGTTTGGCCAGTAAGTAAACGATGCTAAATCAAACTCTTTTGAATCAAGTGTAATAGTTATCGTTACAGCAAGAGGCTCACTACTACAACCATTTACAGTTTGTACAGCATAATAAGTTGTTTCGCCCTCTACCTCAGTACCTTCTACCAGAGGATTTTCTCCTGAAAGAGCATCTTCCTCGTTTGCATACCAAGTAATTTCACCGCCTTCAATACCGGTTACTTCAATATCTTCAATAGTAGCAACATAACCGTTTTCTATCTCGATATCCTGCATTTCATCTCCTTCAGGAGCCGGAATTATATTTATGGTAACAGCAACAGCTACTCTTTCACTTTCGCATCCGTTTACTATTTGAGACGCATAGTATGTTGCTGTTTCTAAAGCTGTATCTTCTGTAAGGGCTTCACCTTCTGTTTCGTTTGCATACCATACTATATTGTTATCTTCAGTAAGAAGGTCAGCTACTGTAGCAGCACTACAAAAATCAAACTCTTCACCTACATCAGGAACTTCTGTTACATTAACATTAACCTCTACATCTGCAGTAACAGAACATCCAAAGATGTTAGTCATAGTTGCAGTATAATTTACAACTCCTGCAGTTTGAGATTTAAAGTATACAGTTCCGGCATTTTCACCTTCTGTATATGGCTGCGTAGCCTCTTCATCTAAATACAGGTTTTCAACTGATGACCATGTTACTTCCTGCTCTATATTTTGAGAAATCTTAATGTCAAACTTCTTAGAAGAAGCAGTTCCTGTTGTCGCTGTAGTATTATTATAGTTATATAATGTTGCATTACCTGTTACTGTTGTATAATAGGTTTCTGCATTATCATATTGATCGGCACCAGAATACGATACACTTACAACAATATTAGAAACTCCATCCCATATATAAGGAGTTGTGAAGTTAATAGTATTCCATCCTATTGCGTGAGTATAAGTTACAGGACCATATACTGTTGTAAACGAATCCTCTGCAAGATAATTAGTATCTGCAAAAACATCCTGAGTAGTAGCACCAAGTTTAACAATATAATTATCATTAAAATTTTCGTCACCTACAGAAGTAATATTGTAAGCTATAGAAGTAATTTCTCCCGGAAGCACACCAGCTGCAGTTAGTTCTTCAGCCGTATAAATAGTTTGATATTTTAAACTTTGCCTTCTGTTACTAAATGCAGTAAGCTCTTCACTAACACCTGTTGTAGTTTCGTTAGTTCCAAATTGCGCCTCTACACTTACAGCAGCATTAGTTACCGATAATGGTAAAACTGTCGATCCGCAAACTTCAAAACTTTCTTCCGCAAATTCTACATCCTCAGGTAAAGGATTTACCTGTACTGTAAATGTTATTACATTTATACAACCAGAGTCTGCATCTGTAGCTGTAACAGTATAAGTTGTTGTTACTTCAGGAGAAACTGTAAGCTCTGCTCCTGTTAAATCTCCAGGCATCCATGCATAAGTATACCCTTCGTTATCACTTACAGCAGTAAGTGTAGTACTGCCTCCGTTACAAATTGCATCCTGAGTAACGCTAATTGTAACAGCCGGAGCTTCGTTAACCACTACCTCAACCTCTTCACGTTCTGAAAAACATAAGCCATTACCGTTAAAGATAAACTGTGGTCTTACAGAATATGTATTCACATTACCGCCATCGGTAGCTGCACATGCCTCTGACCCTGAAGTTGACGATGAGAAATAATGGGAAATTGTAGATACATAATCAGTCGTATCTGATTTTACGGTTCTACTCATTGTAGCACCTGATGATGGATTACCATGACAAAACTCTACAACAATATTTGATGTACCATCCCAGTTAAAAGGAGTATTGAAATAGAATGTATTTACACCAGAAACCGGCATGTATATAGCATTAGTATAAACAACACTAAAGTCATTATTTGCTACAAAACTCTCCATAGTTGTAGCAGTAGAAGCACCTATTTTTATAGTAAGGTCTCTCATTGCATATGAACCTACAGAAGTTACATCTAAACCAATAGAGTTTATATTACCTGCAGATAGTCCTGATGCTATAAGCTCATCTGCTGTTATAAGGTGCTGTGTATGGTTATTACTCCATGATGAATAGAATGGATTAGAGTTAGTACTTGTTGTACCACTACCATTACCAACCTTTACGTTTGCCCCAAGAGATAATTGTGCACTACTCACGTAGTAAGAAGTTGTCTCTGTTATGTAAGGTGTTTCAAACACATTACCTGTTGCTAAAAGTTCACCACCTTCAGCCTCAGCATACCAGTAAATATCACCATTTGTAGTAGATGCCTCTAACTCGATAGTTCCCTGACCACAAATATCAGCAGGCTCTTCTATAGTTAAATCAGTTTGCTCACATGGAGTCATTGCAAGTACAGGACCAACCCAATCACTAACGGTATCAGTATCACAGCTGGATCTAACCCAAATATAGTTCATTACGCCTAAAGGTAAATCTGCAACAGTTGCTGTTAGCACACCTGCCTCAACGCTACCTGTCACCTCAACATCTGAAGCAGGTATTTCGTTAGACTGAGAAACATAGTATTCATATCCGTTAGCAGGAGCTACAGGAGCTGCTGTCCATGAAACCTGTGCCGATGAACCGTTTAATTCATTTAAAACAGGATATTGCGGTAACGCACAAGCTGGCTGAACATCTACTTTAAAGTTGTCTATATAAAACCTTAAATCGGGTGTATCATCTTCACTATATCCGTAAAAACCTATTTTAATAACACCTGTATAGCCTTCTAAAGAAATAAATTGGTGTACACCACCTGCAGGGATATTATCATTATCAAATGTTACAAGCACATTAGCCTCATCCCATGTTAATCCACCATCGGTAGAGATGACTACCTGACCATATTTCTCTTCCATATCAGTAACAGGTGTACTACCGGTCCATGGAAGTATTGAAGCATCAAACTCTAACTGGTAGGTTATAGAACCGTCACCTAGATCAAAAGCCGGAGAAATTATCCACGCATTATCTTCATCATAAAGATTAATAAGAGCAGCTGTACCGTTACTATTTGACCCAGAATTATTATAATTCCCATTTGTCCAAGTACTTGAACCTCCGGTTAAAGTAACTGCAGTGCCAAGCGCTCCGGTTTTTTCCTGCCAGCAGCTATCTTCTGTATTGCCATCGTAATCACTAAAATCATACACATAAGGAAGTGTAGTAATATCACACTCTGTAACAAACGAACCTCCACTTACCCATTCACTTTCTGATCCGTCACAGTTACTACGTACCCAAAAATAATATTCGGTTAAAAATTCTAATCCGTTTACTGTTACAGTAGTTGCATCTGCTATGTTCCCAGACACTTCTGTAGTATCATCAGGAGCCTCATTTGTAGTAGAATAATAGTAATCAAATCCTCCGGCAGGTAAATCAGCCGCAAATTCCCATGATATCATTACATTACCCAAACCTACAGTAGCTGCAAGGTTTTGTGGTGTGTTACACGATACTTCGGTAACGCTTAAATTATCAATAGCTATAGCTTGTTCGTCACCACTGCCTCCATCATTTCTCCATTCAAAAACAATTCTTGCAATCCCTCCCTGATATTCATCAACATTTACAACAAAAGAAGCTGAAATAAACTCTCCTTCAGAAAGGTTTAACTGAGCTACTTGCTCTCCACCGGAAGATGAAGATATTTGTGAACCAGCTTCTAACGTATAATTTGTAGGTACAACCCAAACCCTAAGGTAGTCATAATTACTTTCTCCTCCACTTTTCCAGTCAAAAGAAATTTCCATCTGTGCAAGATCTTCCGGAACTGCCACATCCCTGTAAGCCTGTACTACAGAAGATGTATGACTATAAGTATTTGAAACACCATTATCACTACTCACGTAAAGTGCAGATGTGCCTCCGTTATTTACGGCATCGCCTACAAACCACTGATTAGTTTCATCACCATTATTTAGATATAAAGTAGTACCATCTTCAAAATCCTCTTCAAAAGGTAGTACTGCAGGAACCTGTGGCGAAACATACATAAGCGGACCTGCCCAAGGAGAAAACTCACCACCGCAGTTGCCTCTTACCCAAAAGTAATATTGAGTATCGGGCAATGTTGTTAAAGTAGCAACAGTTTCGGTAGTAGTACCTGTAGCTACTGTAGCCGGACCGGGAACCTCACTTGTGGTTGCAAGGTAATATTCATATCCTGATGCAGGAGCAGTTTCAGGAGCAGTCCATGATACTTCACCCGTATTTGCATTATTTAAAGTTAATGCTGTAGGCGGAATACATGTGGTTTGAGCAATGGTAACATCGTCAAAATAAATATGTAAATCCTCTCCAGTCATTGAAGATGCATAGAACCTAACGTAAACAGTGTCACCGTTAGCCGGTATAAATGTTACTGTCCTTTCGGCGCAATCTGTAGTAGATGTGTAGTTTGAATCATCAATAGTTTCAAGAGTTGTCCATGTTCCGCTAAGATCATTTGTCCATTGTACATCAAGAGTAAAATCATCACCTACTGCAGGTGATGTACTTGAAGCATACTGCATTACTTTAAAACTGTAAGTAAACGTAACCTCACTCCCATCAGAAAACGATATTGCAGGTGAAGTTAAAATACTATTCAATCCATAATAAATATTAGCTCTTACAGATTGATCTCCTGAGCATGGGTTTGTACTAGATGTGCTAAAAGAGCCCGCATTACCTGAAGACTGCCAGCCATCTATACTGCTCTCCCATCCTGTTGTATAATAAATTTGTGATTTTGCTGTATAGCCCATTAACAGCATTACGAAAAAGAGTAAGAATCGGGAATACCGATTTACGACTGCATTTCCGTGATAAGGCCGGAAATTAGCCGGTAAGGTAATTCTTTTCATGAATAATTTGGTTTTAATTAATTAGTTTGCTAAAAATATAAAAAATAGACTACAAAAAGTTTCATTTTTAACATTTGACATGTTTTTTATTAAAATAACTGTATTTGTTATATTTTAATAAAAATTAACTGTTAAAGTTTATTTTTAATTAAAAATTCAATTATTCAATAATCATAAAATGTTATGAATTTTAAACTAATGTTAAATAAATATTAATTTGTTTTATATTAAATACAAAAAAGCCACCTGAAATGAGGTGGCTTTTAAGGTAAATTCATAAACAACCCCTTTTAAGAGGTTGTTTAATCAATTTAACAAACTATTGTTTTTTGATAACTCTAATAGTTTTTGATGCATTTTCGGTATTTACTATTACTATGTAGCTACCGTCTGAAAGACCACTCATATTAATAGTTCCCTGTAATGCATTTATTTGTTGTGACATAACCGGCTGTCCTAATAAGTTATATACTGTGGCCGATGTTATACTTGATGAGTAAGAAACATTAAGTACATCTTTTACCGGGTTTGGCCAGTAGTTAAAGTTAGCTGTTTCAAAATCTCTTGCATCAAGTGTTATAGATACTGTTACTGCAAACGGTGCACTACTACAGTCGCCTATAGTTTGTACAGCATAGTAAGTATTACCCGATGTTACAACAAAATCAGAAGAAAGCGGGTTTTCGCCGTTCATTGCATCTTCCATAGAAGCATACCAGTTTACCTCAGCACCTTCTGCAGCAATCACTACTAAGTCTCCTATAACAGCATCATTACCCGCCATTACTTCCACATCCTGCATTTCCTCACCTTCAAGATCAGGAACTGTATTAATTGTTACAGTAACAGCAGCTCTTACAGCACTTTCACATCCTTCATACATCATAGCCGCATAGTACATGCCTCCGTCTATAAGTTCTGTCTCAGCAGCAAGAGGCTCTCCTCCTGTTTCATCTGCATACCACATAATATCATCACCATCAGCCATTAAGTCAGCCACAGTAGCACTTCCACAGAAAGACTGTTGAGCATCGGCCATTGGAGTTTCAACCACGTTAACAAATACTGCTACCGGAGTTCTCATAAGGCTTTCACAACCATCTATAGTTTGAGATGCAAAGTATAAAGCAATACCTGCCTCAAGTTCTGTTTCTGGAGCTAATGGCTCACCACCTTCAAAATCAGCATACCATTGTACATCAGTACCTGTTGCCATTAAATCAGCAATAGTACCGGCGTTACATACTAATTGTACATACTCATCTACAACCGGTGCCGGTGTAGTATTTACAGTAGCTGTTACCGCTACCCTTACAGCGCTTTCACATCCGTTAACTGTTTGTGAAGCATAGTATACTGTAGCATCGTTAAGCATTACAGTTTCAGCCAGTGCATCTCCGCCAGTAGCAGAATAGTACCAGTTAACCATTTCACCTTCTGCTGTTAAATCTGCTACGGTAGCACCTGCACAGAATATCTGAGAAGCCTCGGCGGTTGGAGCCGGAGTTACAACAATTGTAAGATCTGTTGAAGCAGAAACTGCACAACCAAATTCGCTTGTTACAGTAACTGTATAGTTAGCATCTGCCGAAGCATAGTAATATACTGTTGCTGCCGGTTCACCCATATAAGGTACTGTAGCTGCCGCATCAGAATATAATCCGCCTTGTGGCGACCAAATGTAATCTACAGGGTTAGTAGCACCTGTAATGTTTACATTATACTCTTCATACTCACCAAAGCCTGTCCATGCACATGATGATGTTGCCTGAGACTGTATATTGTAACTACATAACACTCTCATTCTTGTCATACCATTGAATGCTGTAGTAGGTATGGTTATATCTCCCGTTACGGTTGTAGATGAAGTGACACCTGATGTAGTTGTGAATACACTTTCGTCTTCACTATACACACCATCCTGGTTGTAATCAATCCAAATTCTTAAATACTGACTCCAGGTTGCACTACCTGTTTGCATTGACACTGTATATGTATCACCACCTGTTACGTTTGCAGTAAGGGCGCTGTAGTACGTATAGTCATCTGCCGCATCGCCTGAATCATTATTTGTAATATTTGCAAATGAGAAGCTGTTTAGGTAATCACCAGAAGCACCAGGGTTGTTCATTGAAATTTCACAGTACTCCTCTGCAATTATTGTACTACCACCTGAAGCTGCAAGTGCAACCACTGAGTTTTGACAAACATCTGCCATATCAGGAGTAACAGAAAGTCCTATAGGAAGCGGATTAACCACAATTGTTATCTCTCCTACTTCCACACAACCTGAATCAGTATCTGTAGCTGTTACCATATAAGTAGTAGTTTCTACCGGAGATACAGTTTGCATAGCACCTGTTAAGTTACCCGGCATCCATACATACTCGTAGTTCATATTGTCACTAGATACCGAAATATCTGTACTCTCACCTTCACATATTGATGATTCACTAGCCATAAGCATAATATCCGGGGCATCAGTTACAGTAGCTGTAACTGCCATCCTTGGGCTTGAACATATAGCTGTACCATTAATTATCATTTGTGCTCTGTTTGAGCTTGTTGTTGTATTACCGGAATCACCTACACTACCTGTAGTTGCTGCACAAATAGCATCTGCAGTTTGGTTATCTGCATAAGTATAAGTTGTACCTGTATATCCTGCATTGTCATACAATACTGTTGATGATGAACCTCCTGTGTTTACATTACTGTAACAAACCTGTACTACAATGTTACTTGTACCATCCCAGGCAAACGGAGTGGTAAACGCATAAGTATTAACACCAACTGTTAATGGCTGAGCCGCATTGGTATACACCTGAGTTAAACCGTCTACATGAGTATTTGTAGCCTCATTTTGAGTTGTAGTACCAATACTTACAGCAAAGTTATTGAAAGTAGAAGTACCTAACGAAGTAATTGTAAAGGCTACCGAGTTTATAGGACCTGCAAATAAACCTGCTGCCTGTAAATCAGAAGCTCTTAATATGTATTGTGTTTTAACTCCTCCCCAACCGTGATAGTATGGAGAACTACCTCCGCTTGAACTTGTACTTTCACCAGCTCCAAAAGTTAAATCAGTATTAGCAATAGGAGAACCTGCACTTACATAAAAATCAGTAGTTTCAGTAACTAAAGGAGTAGTAAACATTTCTCCCTGTCCAAGCATAGTACCGCCTTCGGCAGCATCATACCAGCTTAATACACCATCAAGCTCGGTAGTTGCAGAAAGTTCTGCTTCACCCTGCCCACAAACTGTACCACCTTCTGTAGTAAGTACTTCAGGATAATCACACATAGTAGTAAATACCTGGGCTATACTCCAGTCACTGTACACATCTGTACATTCTGTTCTTACATATACATAGTACATTGTAGAAGGCATAAGCCCTGTAACATCTACAGAAGTTTCGGTAGTCATATCACCTGAAGCCGGAGCAGTATCAGTAGTAACAACTGCATACTCATAACCTGTAGGTACCCCTACAGTTGGAGCTTCCCATGAAAGTGATACACCATTTTTAGTAACGTTAGCAGGAGCTACCACCACTGGTACATCACAAGACGGAGTTTCCTCCACAAGTATATTTGTGATATGGAAGTCATAATCCGGTGAGTTATCCACAGGTCCGTCTGTACCCTGGAAACCTATCTGGATAGTTTGTCCCACAAAATCAGTAAGCGGTAAAGTAAAATCAGTAAGTGAGTTTGTTAAAGTAGCTGTGTTGGCTGCTTCAAATACGTAAAGAGAAGTCCATGTAGCACCACAGTCAGTACTAACAAGTACATTAACTTTATCATCTGTACCCTGCATTCCGTCAGGATCTGCACCACCACTGTTATAGTTACTGATAGCAGCTTTGAATTTAAGTCTTGAATTTACTGTTAGTGCAATTTTAGGACTTATTATCCAAGAGTTTCTTGTGTTAGTATACAAGTTGATTTTTGCTGTTTTAATACCAAGGTTAGTACTACTTGTCCAATCTGAAGAAAGTCCTCCAGGGTTAGCATTTGTAGGCTCTGTACCACCAGATGTGGTAATTGAAGCCTCAAACCAACCCGGTACAACAGCGCCAAGGTTAGCTCCCGTAAAATCAGTAAAATCATTTGCAACAGGTAAACCTGCAGCAGCACCCGGTACGTTTACCGTTAGAGCATTAGTATCGGTAGTTACGTTGATTAAAGTATTGTACGGGTCAGAGCCACAACGGTTGTACTCATATACTTTTACATAATACATAGAACCACAGGTTAAACCTGAAACAGTTACTGATGTACCTGTACCATCATAAACAATTTGCTGACCTGCATTAGCAAAAGTGCTGTTTGCAGTATAAGCCGCAATACCTACACCATCTGTAGGATCTGTAATTGGTGTATCACTTACCACAACCATTCTGCGTCCGCCATCACCACTAGTCCAATTAAGCGCCATTGAACTAAAGCCTATATTACCTGTCACTAAAGCAGAAGCCTGTGTAGCAGGAGCTATTTGTGGAGTTAATGTTACCGCTGTAGAGTAAGCATCCTCTGTACTGTTTGTACAGGTAACTTTTAAACGGTACTGAATATCTGTCCCTGCATAAGCAGGTGGAGTATAAGAAGCAGTAGTTGCTCCTGTACCTCCTGTAGCGTTAGCCCAGTTTGCACCTGCATCGGTAGATTCCTGCCACTGATAAGTAATACCAGGAACCACTAAACCAGATGCACCAGTTACACTTATAGCCGATGGTGTAGCACCTGCACATACATAACGTACAGCAGGATCATTAGCTGTTCCTCCATCAGGCACGCCTGTACATGGAGGCGGTGGGTTAAAGGTATAAGTTAATCCACTTGTAAATCCTAAAGCTCCATTAAATGATGCTATAGATGAACTGCTAACTCCTGTAGTAATTTGAACAGGAGCATTCCAGTCACCATCTGTAGCAACAGTTAAACATAAATAATTTGATGTTGAGCTCTTAATTCCAAGTTGTGGCTGGTAATCAGTAGTAGCTGCATAAGGAGGAGTACCATCATACACAAACTTTATAACACCAGTTACAGTGTTTAAACGTGCCTGAAAGTTAAAACTCTCTGATTTGTTGTATCTCCTGAAATTAGTCCACTGGATTACAACCTCGTCACCTACCTGTTCCCAACGTATAGTTGCAGTACCGGTAGCACCGGCAGCTAAATCTCCGGAGAACGGAGCCAAAAATACATTGTTACCTGTATTACTGCTTATAACGCGGTAATTAAAGCTTGAAGGCGCACTACTTCCTCCTAATTGTACCTGTCCGTTGCTGGTTACATAAAAGGTAGAATAAGATGTACCTGCAAAGCTAAAAGCTGTTGGCAGTGTTAACTCGCTTGAAGAATAACTATCCAACGAAGGTGAATAATCTGTAGCAGAGGTAATAACCGTACCTCCCGTTATTGGGGTGTACACTCCGCTAGATTGAACAAACGAATATACATCCGCCTGTGAAAAAGTTTTTGTAGCTCCTAACATAAGAAGTAAGTAAGCGGCAGACATAATCCACCCCTTATAACCTCTTTGCCAGAAGTTTTTTAATGTAGTTTTTTCCATGTAACATCAAGTTTTAATTAATTGTTAATAAAATTATAATTTTTTACCCTAAAAAATTGATAATATAACAATAGGTGACATTTTTATTAAAAAAATTGATTTTGTTACATTTCATTAAATTTTTTACACAATATCCCTTTTTTATCTAATTATTTATTTTTTAAATAATGTTTTTATGTTAATTTTTTAACAGACAATTTTGTTAAAACAAATAAAAAATCACAAAATGAATAAAAAAAAGTCCCACAAGGGGACTTATTGTACAATATACCATAAAAGTTTAAAAATTATTCCTGTTCAGGATATAACATATCCATAACTTTTGCACTTACTCCGGTAGAAGAATAACCTCCGTCGTGAAATAAATTTTGCATGGTTACCATCCTGGTAAGGTCTGAGAAAAGTGTTATACAGTAATCTGCACACGATTCGGCATCAGCATTACCCAGCGGAGCAATCGCATCAGCATAATCGTAAAAGTCATTAAACCCTTTAATACCGGTACCTGCTGTTGTTTTTGTAGGTGATTGTGATACAGTATTGATACGTACCTTTTTTTCTACCCCATAATGGTATCCAAAGCTTCGGGCAATAGATTCGAGCATGGCCTTAATATCTGCCATATCTGTATAAAAAGGATAAGTTCTTTGGGCTGCCATATAGGTTAATGCCACTACGCTCCCCCCTTCGCTAATTGCATCAAGGTGTTTTGCAACACTAAGCATTTTATGCAGTGACAGTGCCGATACGTCTACACCTTTCATAAAATAATCATAGTTAGAGTCTACGTAAGGTATTTTTTTACGAATATTCACACTCATACCTATAGAGTGAAGTACAAAATCTATTTTACCTCCCAGTATCTCCTGAGTCTTAGTATATAAATTCTCTAAGTCCTCAGTATTAGTAGCATCTGCAGGGATTATCTGCGAACCGGTTTTCTCAGCAAGCTCATTAATTTCTCCCATCCTCATGGCTATAGGAGCATTAGTTAACACAAAAGTTGCACCCTGTTCATGAGCCTTTTCGGCAATTTTCCATGCAATAGAATTCTTGTCTAAAGCTCCGGTAATAATACCTCTTTTACCTTTTAACAGATTATTCATAATTTAAATTATTTTGGTTAGAAACAAAAAAACCTGCAAATTGCAGGGTTTCCCATATGCTTTATTGTATACTTTCAATAGGTACAACCTCATTTACATCTGCTTTATAATCTACTCCTTCGTAGTCAAAGCCAAACAGGTTGTAAAAATCTTTTCTGTATCCTTCAAGATCACCAATTTCATTTAGGTTCTCGCTTGTAGCCTGTTCCCAAAGTTCGGCAACTTTCTGCTGAATATCATCACGCATTTCCCAGTCATCTATCCTAATACGGCCTTTTTCATCTACAGGGATATCACCTCCAGTGTAAAGTCTTTCGGCATATAAACGCTGCATTTGCTCTACAGTACCTTCATGAATACCTGCTTCTTTCATGGTTTTGTAAAGCAATGAAATATATAACGGAATTACCGGTATAGCCGAACTCGCCTGAGTTACCAATGCTTTGTTTACCGATACAAACGCTTTACCGTTGATGTCTTTTAGCGCATCTGAAATTTCGAATGCTGTAGCTTCAAGATGATCTTTTGCACGACCAATAGTACCTTTTCTGTACACTGGCTCTGTAAGTGCAGGCCCTATGTAAGAGTAAGCTACGGTAAGTGCTCCATCGGCAAGTGCTCCGGCATCTTTAAGCGCCTTCATCCACATAGCCCAGTCTTCACCCCCCATAACGGTTACAGTGTTTTCGATATCATCATCCTTACATGGCTCGATAGAAATTTCTGAAACCTTACCTGTATGGAAGTCTACCGTTTTATTACTAAACACTCCACCAATAGGCTTAAGTACACTACGGTGAGTTACACCTGTATCAGGATGAGTACGCACCGGAGAAGCAAGGCTATAGATTACTAAATCTACCTGGCCTAAATCTTCCTTAATAAGATCTATTGTCTGTTTTTTAATTTCGTTTGAGAAAGCATCACCGTTAATGCTTTTTGCATATAAACCGGCTTTGTGAGCTTCTTTTTCAAAAGCTGCCGAGTTATACCATCCCGGTGATCCCGGTTTACCTTCGCTAGGTGCTTTTTCAAAGAATATACCTATTGTAGATGCATCACTACCAAATGCGCTGGTAATTCTTGATGAAAGTCCGAATCCTGTAGAAGCTCCAATAACAAGTACCTTTTTAGCACCGTTAATGGCTCCTTTAGACTTTACATATTCAATCTGATTTTTTACGTTTTGCTCAGCTCCCGTTGGGTGGGCAGTTAAGCAAATAAATCCTCTCATTCTAGGTTCTATAATCATACCCTCAAGTATTTTTTATCAAATGCAATTATTTCTCTACAAATATAACCTGTTTTTTCAGTTGAGCAACGCTCTGGCGTGGTTAAGGGCAGAATCGGTAATATCTTTACCCGAAAGCATTTCGGCAATCTCCCTAATCCTTTCATCCTCAGTTAAAAGCTTAAGTTCAGACACCGTGGTATCCCCCTGTATGCTTTTAAATACTTTATAATGCTGAGCACCTTTTCCGGCAATTTGAGGCAGGTGGGTAATAGCAAATACCTGCATATCACTACTCATTACCTTCATGATATCACCCATTTTATTAGCTACCTCACCCGAAACTCCGGTATCAATCTCATCAAAAATAATAGTTGGAAGTTGAGAATAATCGGCCAGTACGGCTTTTACTGCAAGCATAATTCTTGACATCTCACCACCTGATGCTACCTTTTTAAGTAACCCGAAATCAGTCCCCTTATTAGCCGAGAACAGCAGGCTTATTTCATCCTTACCGTTTGGCTGATAAGTATCTTTATGAGTAATATCAAAATTAAAGCGTGCATTTGGCATTCCAAGCTGCGCCAGTATCGTCATAACCCTGTCGGTTAGCACAGGTATGGCTTTTTGCCTGTTTTCAAACAACACAAGTGCCGTAGCATCAGCATCAGCTTTAGCTTTTTCAAGTTCGGCCTCCAGCCTGTTGATAGACTCGTCAAGTTCATCGGCTTTAAGTACTTTACCATCCAAGTCTTCACGAATAGCAATAAGCTCTTCTACCGTAGCCACATTGTGCTTTTTTTGCAGACTATATATTAACTGTAATTTCTGGTTTACCAATTCCAGTTGCTGAGGGTCGTCTGCCAGCTTTTCAGCATCCTGAGACACCTCATTGTTTATATCATCAAATTCTATAAGCAGGCTGGAAATGCGTTCATGGAAATCGTTATACTGCTTACTGATCCCGCTTATTTTTTGCAGGGCATTTTTAATCTCTTTCAGGTTTTGCAGTGCTCCCATCTGCTCCTCATTAGCAAGTGTAAGTACTTTAGAAAGCGACTCCTTTAAAAACTCTACATTACTTAACTTTTCCAGTTCGGCTTCAAGCTCTGCCTGCTCCCCTTCTTTAAGGTTTGCCTCAATAAGCTCGTTAAGCAGGAATGTATTATAATCGGCCTCCTTAGCAAGGGCTTCTTTTTCCTCTTTGGCTTTTTTAAGTCCGCTTTGCGATTGTCTAACTACCGAAAGCTGTTTTTTATACACTGCCAAATGCTGTGCATTTTTTCCAATAGCATCGAGTATTTGCAGTTGGTACTGCTCGTCTGACAGTTCACGGGTTTGCTGCTGCGAATGTATATCGATAAGGAAATCTCCCAGTCCCTGTAATTCCTGCAGGTTAACCGGACTATCGTTCACAAAAGCGCGCGATTTGCCTGAAGGGAGTATCTCCCTTCTAATTATGGTAACATCCTCATAATCGAGATCGTTTTCCTGAAAAAATTCCTGAAGATTATAACCGCTTATTTTAAAATGTGCTTCTACCACACATTTTTGTTCTTTATCCTTAAGCGATGTCAAATCGGCACGTTTTCCCAATATAAGACCAAGGGCTCCTAAAATAATAGATTTACCGGCTCCTGTCTCACCTGTGATTACAGATAGTTTATTGGAAAACTCGATATCAAGATGCTCAATAAGAGCAAAGTTTTTAATAGATAATGATTGTAGCATATTAAACGGCGGCTGTGTTTTGCTTACACAAATGTACTATTTAATAGTACTCCATTTAGCAGAATTAAGCGGAGAAATTTTATTTAGTGTATCTACAAGGCCTGTAAGGGTTACCATAGGCCCGGCAGAGAAGATTGATACTACCTCGTCTGACTTGGCATCAAAGAAAACACGGGTTAAAAAAGCATTTGGCCTTGCCCTGTTCACTTTTGAAAGTGTATTGATGGCTGCTATAATCTTTTCTTTACCATCCTTACTGTTATCGGCCATTATATCCATACCTAAACGATGATAGTCATATAGTGCCTGCCTAAAGTCTCTGTAGGTATTAGACATTATGTCGTTTATTAAAAAGTATCTGTTTTGGTTACCATCCTGCTGGCTCCAACCTTTGTAACCACTTTGCTGTGCAGCAGAAGCGATACGTTGTGCTATCTCATAATATGGTGTTCCTCCTTCAAACTCATAGGTATCGGCATCCATACCAATAATCATATTAGCATAAAACGAAATAACACTTATAAGGTTTGATGTATAACTTTCCGGATTGTATACCATATTTTGGAACTCAGTATACGAGAACCCAAAATTCTTGTCGTTAAAATTAAGTACAGGAGAAAGGTAAGATGAGTTAAAAATTGGTCTTGATGACTGCACCTGCAGTGTAGCATCAAAACTATTAGACTGGTATGCTGTAATGTTTATAAAAAACACACAGTCTATACGTTCGTTACGTTCAAAATTCCTGTTGGTAAAATGTGTATTGTTTATAAATTCGGTAACCGAAGTTTCAAGTGTTTTAAATATTTGGGTATTAGCATCGGTAATCTGACTGTAATTAACCTGAACCGCTGCATTAAGTTCCTGCCCTTTTACAGAAAAAGATAATAACAGTAACAATAATCCTAAATATCTATACATTGTACCTGGTTTTAATTTTATTAACTATATCCTGCGCCACCTCTTCTTTAGATTTAAGCTCCTGTGGCTCTATATTAAACTGTGCATCGATAAAGGTAACCTTATTTGTTGGTTTACCAAAACCTGCTCCCTCATCGTTAAGGGAATTTAATACAATCAAATCTAAGTTTTTTTTCTTAATCTTTTGCTTGGCGTGCTCAATTTCATTTTCGGTTTCGAGTGCAAAACCTATCAGATACTGATGTTTTTTCTTTTCTCCGAGTGATGCCAGTATATCTGTTGTCTTTTCGAGCTCCAGCACAAGATTATTGTCGTTCTTTTTTATTTTCTGGCTGGCAACCGTTTTAGGTCTGTAATCAGCTACTGCTGCAGCTGCCACAGCTATGTCTACACCTTCAAAATACTCATGGCATGCAGTATACATATCCCTTCCCGAAACAACCGGAACAAGTGTTATACCATCACCATATACTTTTAAATGTGTAGGACCGCTTACCAGTATTACCTCTGCCCCATCTTTTGCGGCGGCATGTGCAATATCAAACCCCATTTTACCGGAAGAATGATTTCCTATAAAACGTACAGGATCTATAGCTTCGTATGTTGGTCCTGCTGTAATAAGTATTTTTTTTCCACGTAGCGGAAGTTTACCTTCTATATCCTTCTCTATAAATGCTACTATATTTTCGGGTTCTGCCATACGCCCCTCGCCCGAAAGTCCGCTTGCAAGTTCGCCAGATTCGGCAGGTATCATAATATTACCAAATTCCTGCAGGGATTTAAAGCTGGATAGTGTAGAGGGATGCTTGTACATGTCAAGATCCATTGCCGGAGCAAAGTACACCGGGCATTTTGCCGATAAATATGTTGCTATAAGAAGATTATCACTGTTACCCGACACCATTTTTGCCATGGTATTTGCAGTCGCCGGGGCTATTAAAAACAAATCGGCCCAAAGGCCCAGTTCTACGTGATTGTTCCAAACCGCATTTTCATCCTCTTCGTCATAGAAAGTAGAATGAACCGGGTTTTTAGATAATGTGGAAAGTGTTAGCGGAGTAACAAAGTCTTTAGAAGCAGGTGTCATGACAACACGTACATCGGCACCTGCTTTTATAAGTAACCTTACCAGTGAAGCTGTTTTATATGCGGCAATCCCTCCTGAGATTCCCAGTAATATTTTTTTGCCGCGTAAAACAGACATGGTAAATTATTTGTTTGATTCCCTGTAAGCTACTTTTTCTTCAAACCATTCCTGTACAGCCAATGCGTGAGGCTTAGGAAGCTTTTCGTAAAATTTAGACACTTCTATCTGCTCTTTATTTTCAAAGATCTCTTCAAGACTGTCGTTGTAAGTAGCAAACTCCTCAAGCTTCTCAATAAGTTCTTTTTTGATCTCTGTATTGATCTGGCTTGCTCTCTTAGCTATAATAGTAATAGCTTCGTAGATGTTACCTGTAGGCTCTTCAATTTTGGTTCTGTTGTAGGTAACCGTGTTTACCGGAGCAGTTGTCTTCTTTAAATCCATCACTCGTTCTTATTTAGAAAATTTTTGTAATTCGGTTTCAATAGCGGCAAACATTTCGTCTACCTCTTTTCTGTATTTGGTTTCACCGTTAAATTTGACAAGTGCCTTGTAGTTTGCTATTGCATTTTCCAAACGCTCTTCTTTTTTACTTGCTATACTGTTCATGGCAAGCCTGTATGAAGAATCAAATTTATAGTAAAGCGCATCTTCTTTTAGTTTTGTACCCGGAAAATCAATCAAAAAGTTATCAAACGTTTTGATTGCTGCCGCATAATCCCCAAAAAAGTCTGCCGTTAAATGATATTGTCTTGCAATCTCAAACGCCTTTTTCTCCAGTTTTTCCCTAAGCTCCCTTGCTAACTGGTTAGCCTCGTCCATATACTGGGATTCAGGATAGGTATCAATAAAGCTTTGTAAAGCTGCAACTGCCACATAAGTATCTGCCTGGTCTTTAGAATAAACCGGCGATAACATATATCGGCTTTTTGCTGCTAAAAACGCTGCCTCTTCTTTCACATCACTCTTTGGATAGGTATTTACAAAACTCCCAAATTCGTAAGCCGCGTTATAATATTGCTTTTTAAAATACATTGACTTGGCATAAACATAAAACAGCTTTTGTGCAGATGGCTTTCCTTTTAAAACAGGTTTAAGTTTTTCTGCCAATGTTATCACCTTGTTGTATTTTCCTTCTTCATATAATTTCACCGCAACTTCATACTGATACTTAACGTCATCAGATTTAAGGGCTTTTTGGTATTCATTACACGAGGAAAAAAGTACCGCAAGTAATAGTAAATAAAAGTATTTGCTCATATTTTTTTGTTTACGCCGATTCATGGCCGCAGTTTTCTAAAGCAACTGCAAATTTAGTTAATAATTATGGAATACAAAATCTTTTTTTACAATGCTTAAACCCCATAAAAAAAGATGCCCGCAGGCATCTCTTTAAACTATAATTATATTGTTTTATTGTACAATATTATGGCCTGCAGAAGAAAAAACCTTCATGTCGTTATCAAACAGATACAAACCTCCTTTATCGTTACCTATCAAATCTATTTTATCAAGTATGGCTTTTGCGGTAGCTTCCTCCTCTATCTGTTCGGAAACATACCATTGCAGGAAGTTGTGAGTAGCATAATCTTTACCGGTTAGCGCAATATCTACAAGCTTGTTAATACTTGCCGAAACCTTTACCTCGTGATTATACAACTGTGTAAACAGCGTTTTGAATGAGGTATAATCAAGCTTTGGCTCATCCAGCGAGGAAATAACAGCATATCCTCCCCTTTGATTTACATATTTCACAAGCTTAAGCATGTGCTCCCTCTCTTCGTCAGACTGCTTAAACATAAATGTGGCTATACCTTCAAATCCTTTTACTTCTGCCCACGATGCCATGGCCAGATAAATTTGGGAAGATTCTGCCTCAACTTTTATCTGCTCGTTAAGTGCAGACTGCATTGCATCAGATAACATGGCTCTTTGTTTTAATGGTTTACACCACTAATTTAACGAATTTTCTCAACAAAAGCGTTAAGCCTTCCTGCTAAATCTTCGTTAACGTTTACAAGCGGAAGCCTTACAACATCTTCGCAAAGTCCTAATGCTTTAAATACGTGTTTGATACCCGCAGGGTTACCCTGTTCAAAAATCATATCAATAGAATCGGCAAGAAGATAGTGTAACTCATAAGCCTCATCTGCTTTTTTCTCCAGTCCAAGCTGAACCATTTTAGAGAATTGTTTAGGGAAGCCTTCACCAATTACAGATATTACACCTGCACCTCCGGCAAGAACCATAGGAAGTGTAATCATATCGTCACCAGATATTACAAGGAAACCTTTCGGAGCCCCCTGAATAAGCCTCATTGCCTGTACGATATCACCTGCTGCCTCTTTAATAGCGACAATATTTTTAAAATCATTAGCAAGGCGTATTACCGTTGCCGGAAACATGTTGCTTGCCGTTCTTCCCGGTACGTTATATAATATCACAGGCACTGGAGAAGCCTCTGCTACTGCTTTAAAGTGCTGGTATATCCCTTCCTGAGTTGGTTTATTATAATATGGAGAAACCGATAGTATTGCTGTAAAAGCACTTAGATCACGGCTTTTCAGTTCTTCTGTAACTTCGTGTGTATTGTTTCCTCCCACACCAAGCACTAACGGAAGTCTACCTGCATTAGCCTCAATAACAGTCTTTATAACAAGTTCCTTTTCGTCCTTGTTCAAAGTGGCTGATTCGGCCGTAGTACCAAGAACAACAAGGTAGTTTATACCGTTCTCAACCTGGTAATTCACAATTTTCGTAAGCGCATCGGTATCAACTGAAAAATCTTTTTTGAATGGGGTTACAAGCGCAACACCCGTACCTGTTAATGACTGCATAGTTTATATTATGTTTAGTATTTTCAAATATTTAAAAAGTTCGGACATATACTCCTTATACTTTGCAGGCTCTACTGCAATGGTAAAGTCGTTAAGCCTTAAATCGGCACTGGCTAACCCAACTTTAAATTTTGCCTGAGACTGTAGCGTAGCAAGCATCAGTAACGGATTGTCAGTATTATAATAACTGATAAGCAAATCAAACGGCGCAGTTACGAAAGAAGCGACAGGTTCTTTTACAAAGTTCCCTCCTGCCGAAACAAACTTTCGGGAATACGCCCTGTATTCCATTTGTGCTTCATTTTTTGGAGATACTCCCTTACTGTAAACAAGCAGGCTTATGTTTTCTTCTTTTATACCATATTTGGTAATTTCGGATAAAGCATTTTTTTTACCCGTAAACAGAGCCTCATCTATCAATAATCCTACTTTAACTACCTTATGAGGCATACCGGCAGGTTTATATTGAGCTAAACATTTCTTAATGTTTTTTTTTAACCCAAGGCCCTTAATAAACTTTAAAAACATAGTACCTTTACTTGTTGAGTGCAAAATTAATTTAAATAACTATCAGTACAATGGCATTCCATAAAAAGTATAACACACCTGCCGGCTGGTTTGTTTTATTTTTAACTTTCTCTTCATTACTGTCATGCAGCAGCAGTAAGCTATATAATAGCAAGATTGAAGGCAAAAAAATAAGCATCACTTCAGACTATAAAGACGACTCTAAAATCGAGGCTTTTATAGCCCCCTATCGCAACCATATAAACAAGGACCTGGACAGCGTTTTAGCCTACTGCCCCGAAACCTTAGACAAGAGCCAAGGTAGATGGCAAACCACAATAGGTAACCTGCTGGCCGATGTTACTTTTGAAAAAGCCGATAAACTGTTACAGCAACGCGAAAATAAGCATTTAGACGTTTGCCTGCTAAATCATGGCGGAATTCGTGCAATAATTCCTAAAGGAAACGTTACAACCCGTACCGCCTATGAGATTATGCCTTTTGAAAACAGCCTTATAGTTGCCACACTTAAAGGTACAGAAATAAAGGAAATTGCACAGTATTTAATTGACGGTAAAAAGCCACATCCGCTTAGTGGTATGCAAATTTTTATTGACAGTAACGACAAGATAAAAAACATTACAGTACAGGGTAAACCTGTAACTGATAACCAAACGTACCATGTAGCTACGTCTGACTACTTATATAACGGCGGAGACAATATGAACTTCTTTAAGAAATCAACCGCTACCTACGACGTGGAGTATAAGCTGAGAAACCTGCTTATAGATTATTTTAAGGAAACAGATACATTACCCGTTATTACAACACAACGCATAATTACCGAATAGTCATGAAAAGGAGAGATTTTATACATAAAACCGCAGCCGGATCGGCATTAGTATTAGGCGGACTTTCCCTTAGCAGTTTTACTACTGAACCTGCCAAAAAAATTACCATACTGCATACTAACGATGTGCACAGCCATATTGATCCTTTCCCTGCCGATGACCCAAGAAACCCTAACATGGGCGGCGTGACACGTAGAGCCACACTTATAGAAAGCATTAGGCAGGAAAACGAAAACGTACTGTTACTGGATGCCGGAGATATTTTTCAGGGTACACCTTATTTTAACTACTATGGCGGCGAACTGGAATTTAAACTGATGAGCATGCTTAAGTATGATCTTGCCACGTTAGGCAATCATGACTTCGATAATGGTATTGACGGATTTTATGCACAATTGCCACACGCACAGTTTGATTTTGTGTCGGCCAACTACGATTTTAAAAACACGCTACTTGATGGTATCGTGAAGCCGTATAAGGTATTCGTAAAAAACGGTATTAAGATTGGGGTTTTCGGGCTTGGTATTGAACTTGCGGGACTGGTAGACCAACGCCTTTACAAAGAAACCGTATACAACGACCCTATTGAAGTTGCTAAAGATATTACCAAAACACTTAAACAGGACGAAAAATGTGATCTTGTAATTTGCCTGTCACACATTGGCTTTGCTTACAGAAACAATCCGGAAAAAGTGTGTGACATTACTCTGGCTCAAAAAACAAGGCATATAGACCTTATTATTGGCGGACATACCCATACTTTTTTAAACAAACCATACATTGAGAAAAACCTTGATGGTGAAGAGGTGGTTATCAATCAGGTAGGGTGCTACGGACTAAACCTTGGGCAAATTGATTTTTATTTCGAAAACGGCTCTAAAACCTTTAACGGAAGAACAATAGTAGTGTAAGCATTTAGTATATTTGCTGTAAACCACTCCTACTTATGAAAAACCTTATGGCTATTGCAGCAGCCACACTACTGCTTATATCATGCAACGAAACAGACAGTAAAACAGAAGTTATTACATCTAAAGATATTACCAAATTAGAGAAGCAACTCAATTTAAAACCCGCACAGCCCGATTCGGTTCAGTACAAACTAACTATTAACAATAATTCTTTTGGTACGGTACCCGGCCCTTCTGATTATTATCTTGAAGGTGTACTTTACTACAACGACAGTATTTTTAAAAGAATAAAGGAAGAGTATAATAACGTTGATTACAATACTCCCGGTTTTAAAAAAGAAGCTTTTAACTTTAAATGGTTACCCCAAAATATTAAAAACGAACTGAACAGTTCTCCCGAAAATTACAGCGGACACCCCGACCTATTTTTTAACCGTAACAGGATTACCCAGCTTTGGCTGTTAAAGAATAAAGTACTAATATTGTCGTACACCAACTAGCCACATCATGGAAAAACAGTATTTTAAGTACGGCACAGGCTATGTAAATATAGACAGCGAAAACCTGTACCTTACCAATAGTGGTAACTGGCAGGAAGCCCGCGAACTTAAAGAAAAGAGCCCAAAAACCAAAAGGCAGAACAGCTCACGTATTGCCGGTAATAACCTGTTTTTATTTATTGTTTTTGGCGGATTAACATTAGGAGCCTTTTACATGCTGAACAAAGCAAGTGATTTTAATATTCTTGATTTTTCAACTGTTGGTGCAACCGTTAAAAGACTTGGTCTTTTAGCCGCAATAGGTTTTGTTATATACAAATACTTCGCCCCCGAATTAGGGAAACGTTATAAGATACCACTATCAAAAATTGAATCGGTTGAGTACTGGGAAAGAGGCGTAAGAATCACCTTTCGCAACGAAGCAAACGAGCCCGACAGGGAAAATATAGATGACGTAGAGACAAAAGGTTTTGACATACTGCAAAAGCTAAACCTATTACCACAATCAACCACGGATATTAAAAACCTGTAATGAAAGATTTTTTTAAATACCGCTTCGGTTATATAAATATTGATGATGAAAACCTGTATCTAAACGAAACGGGCAACTGGTCGTATGTAGAGAAGTTAAAAGAGAAGAAAAAAACGTCTCCCATACAAAGACCTGCAACAACTATTATTTACAAACTGACTTATCTGCTTTCATTAATAACAATAGTTGTATTTTTAGCACTATACAATTCGTCTTTCATCAATGGTATAATTGTATTTTTTGTATATGCATCTATTTATTACTTCATTTTCGAACACCTTAACATCAAAATTGATTACAATTATAAAATTCCGCTACACAAAATAAACAGTATCACACAAAAAGGAAATACACTCGAAATAAACTTTCTCCTTAAACATAACACTCAAACACAAACCTTTATTCTTGATAAAATTGAGCCCAGAGGTTTTGATATTCTAAGGCAAAGACGTTTACTGGAAAGCTAAGACACTTAACAACTAAGCATCTTAGCATCTGTCATTATTTTACCAGCTCTATAAAATCATCTTCACTTATTATGGCTACACCCAGCTTGTTGGCTTTTTCCAGCTTGGCAGGCCCCATATTATCTCCGGCTACCACATAATCGGTTTTGGAGGAAATGGAACTCCCTACCTTACCGCCGTTATCTTCAATAGCCTTTTTGAGTTCGTCGCGGGAAAACTTCTCAAACACACCCGAAACTACCAGCGTTTTACCAGCCAGTTTATCACTTACAGATGTATCTTCCTTAGCTACAGCTTCAAGCTGAACACCATAACCTTTTAAACGTTCAATTAATCTTACATTCTCTATATTGGCAAAGAAATCTACTACACTTTGAGCTATTTTCTCCCCAATTTCATCTACCAGAATAAGATCGGTTAATGAAGCCAACGCCAAATTATCTATAGTCTTATAATGTTTTGCCAGTTTTTTAGCTACGGTTTCTCCAACATAACGAATACCTAAAGCATAGAGTACACGCTCAAAGGGAATCTCTTTAGACTTCTCTATACCATTAATAAGGTTCTCGGCCGATTTGTCTGCCATGCGCTCTAACGGAACAATCTGTTCTTTTTTAAGATCGTACAGGTCGGCATAGTTTTCAATAAGCCCTGCATTATACAGTAAGGCAACCGTTTCTCCTCCAAGACCTTCTATATCCATAGCCTTACGGGAAATATAATGCTGTACCCTACCTATAATTTGCGGAGGACAACCATAAAAATTAGGGCAGTAATGCTGTGCTTCGCCCTCTTTACGTTCCAATGGTGTATTACATTCCGGGCAATGGGTTATATAAACCGTAGGCTGTAAATCCTCCGGTCGTTTTGTAAAGTCGACTGCAATAATCTTAGGAATAATCTCTCCTCCTTTTTCCACAAACACTTCGTCTCCCACACGCACATCCAGTTTCTCAATCTGGTCGGCATTGTGTAATGAGGCTCGTTTTACGGTAGTACCGGCTAGCTGTACCGGCTCCAGATTAGCCACGGGAGTGATAGCCCCTGTGCGCCCTACCTGATAAGAAATGGAATTTAACCTCGTTGCAACCTGCTCTGCCTTAAACTTATAGGCAACAGCCCAACGTGGCGATTTTGCCGTATAGCCCAGTTCTTCCTGCTGGTGAATATCGTTTACTTTAACAACAACACCATCAGTCTCATAAGGCAGTTCATGGCGGTGTTCATCCCAATAATCAATAAACGCCATTACCTCGTCAATATTTTGGGCAAGTTTAGCTTCCTTTGGTACTTTAAAACCCCATTTACGGGCACTTTCAAGTCCTTCATACTGAGTTGCAACAGGCAGATTATTTCCAATTATAGAATAAAGCAGGCAGTCTAACGGACGCCTTGCCACTTCGGCACTGTCCTGTAACTTTAAACTACCCGATGCCGTGTTACGCGGATTTGCATAAGGTGTTTCGCCTATCTCAATCAAATCCTGATTCATTTTAGCAAACCCGTCTAACGGAAGTACAATCTCTCCTCTAATATCAAACTTTTCAGGATAATCACCCTTTAGCTTAATAGGCACGGCACGTATGGTTCTTATATTAGCGGTAACATCGTCCCCCTGAAAACCATCACCACGGGTTACAGCTCTTAGCAGTCTGCCATTCTCATAAGTTATACTTATGGAAGCTCCGTCATATTTAAGCTCACAGGTATACTGCACATCTGCAGTACCAAGCCCTTTTTGCACACGCTTTTCCCATTCCAATAGTTCTTCTTTGGAGTATGAATTATCCAAGGAATACATGCGATGCTCATGCTGTATGGTTTCAAAGTTTTTGGTAACACTACCTCCCACACGCTGTGTAGGCGAATTTTCGTCAAAATATTCAGGGTGTTTGGCTTCCAGTTCCTGTAATTCTTTAAGTTTTATATCAAACTCAAAATCAGTAATGGTTGGGTTATCGAGTACGTAATAGTTGTAATTGTGTTGATTAAGCTCTTCCCTAAGCGCCTGAATAGTCTGAAGGATATCCATTGAATAAAAAGTTAGTTTACAGTGCTAATTTAACCAACTTTTAAATAACGGGAAATGTTTATATATGCTAATTTGAGAATTAGCAATTAAAAAGTATTTGCACTGACAAATACCCTGATAAGTTTATAAAAAACAAAAAATCGCCCTGAGGGCGATTTCTTAAAACATATCTTCAAATTGTTTGTAAAGGTCACCATTGGTTAAAATAGCACCCTGCTTAAGTATATCAAAAACCTCTGCATTCCTGTCCTCTCCAAAAGGTTTCTTACCACGTTTGATTTCTACCTCTTTTGAAAACAGATTCTCATTAAGCCATTGTAGTCCGCCCTCGGTTAAAAAATCAGCGTGTGCCACGTGTGAGTGTATCACTATACTTTCCATTTCCTCTTTACCCAGCTTAAATAAAAAGATGTGGTTTTTAGAGTAATGTTCCATATATTCTGTTTGGGTAAGTACACCTTCCCATACAAGGTCTGAAAAAACATCCAGTTCCTGCTCGGCAACTTCGGGCTTTTCTGCTTTTATCTGATCCCACTCGGCCTTATCAATTTGCTGAGAAGCCAAAAAGTTTGCAAATTCCTCGTGTAACTCTTCCAGTTGTTCTTTAGTCAATCTGATATATTTCATATTACTTTTTTAAGTGTAAAAAAAAAGCCTTCCGTTACCGGAAGGCTTTAGGTATAATTTTAATAATTATTGTACCTCAGCTACGATTTCGTAAGGAAGCTCAACAATTACTTCTCTGTGTAATCTTACAGATGCAGTGTATTTACCTACACGCTTAACGATACCACTGTTGATGAATTTCTTCTCAATAGTCTGACCGTTTTTCTCTAAAGCTTCAGCGATATCTGCATTGGTTACAGAACCAAATAGTTTTTCGCCACCTGCTTTAGCAGTAATTTTTATCTCAAGAGCTTTAATAGCTTCAGCGATTTTCTTAGCGTCGTCTACTAATTTTTGCTCTTTAAATGCTCTTTGTTTTAGGTTTTCAGCTAATACTTTTTTAGCTGTAGGAGTTGCAACAACTGCAAAACCCTGTGGTATTAAATAGTTACGACCATATCCTGGCTTAACTGTTACAATATCATCTTTAAAACCTAAGTTCTGTACGTCTTGTCTAAGTATAAGTTCCATAATACTGCCTCCTTTTTATTTTAATAAATCAGCCACATATGGCATTAATGCTAAATGACGTGCTCTTTTAACTGCAACAGACACTTTTCTTTGGTATTTTAAAGATGTACCTGTTAAACGGCGAGGAAGAATTTTACCTTGCTCGTTAACGAATTTCAATAAAAAGTCAGGATCTTTATAATCAACATATTTGATACCTGATTTTTTGAAACGGCAATACTTTTTAGTCTTGTTCGTCTCTATGTTTAAAGGCGTAAGATATCTGATATCCCCGTCTTTTTTTCCCTTAGCTGACTGTTCTATACTTGACATAATTAGTTTGCTTTAGTTTTTAGTTTCTCTCTTCTTCTTTCTGCCCATGAGATAGCGTGCTTATCTAAAGTTACAGTAAGGAAACGCATGATTCTCTCGTCACGTCTGTACTCAGTCTCAAGACCAATTAGTACATCTCCGGTTGCTTTGAACTCAAGCAGGTGGTAAAAACCACTTTTCTTGTGTTGAATTTCGTAAGCTAATTTTTTAAGACCCCAGTCTTCTTTTGCTACGATCTCGGCCCCTTTAGAAGTAAGATAATCTTCGAACTTACTTACTGTTTCCTTTACCTGAGTTTCAGATAAAACGGGATTCAAGATGAAAACAGTTTCATAATGATTCATAATACAATATATTAGTATGTTATAAAATTGGCTGCAAATTTAGTCAATAATATTTATCCTGCAAGCGCAAAAATTAGTTTTTTAAAAGTTAAAAAGTAGATTTTTTATCTATATTTGTATTTATCCAAACTAAAAAACCAAAAAACATTGCTAAACGTTACAAACCTAATTGAATCATGAAACTAAACTGTGTTGTTGTTGACGATAGCACAATTCATAGGATCACGATTGCCAAGCTCGTAAACGATCACCCGGATCTTAACCTGGTAGGTGATTTCTCAAATGCGTCGGAAACACGGAATTGTATCCTAACCAAGCCTGTTGACCTTTTGTTCCTGGACATTGAAATGCCGGTTCAAAGCGGGTTTGATTTGCTGGACGGACTTAAAAAAAGACCACAGATTATTGTGGTGTCCTCCAAGTCAGATTATGCCCTCAAGGCTTTTGAATATGCAGCTATCGACTATTTGCATAAACCCATAACTAAAGACCGTTTTAACAAGGCCGTGCAAAAAGCACTGGACCTGCAAAACCTAAGAAAAGAAAACACCGAAGACGATGGTGAGTTTATCTTCATTAAAAGCAACCTTAAGAACTTCAAGATATTTATTTCCAAAATCAAATGGATTGAAGCCTATGGTGACTATGTGAAGATTATTACCGAAGAGGAAAACCACCTTGTGCTGTCGACAATGAAATCTTTTGAAAGCGAACTTCCTGACGAAAAGTTTATGCGTGTACACAAGTCGTTTATAATTAACATTGACCGCGTAGAACGATTTAACAGCAAATTTGCCGAAATAGGCCCTGTGAAAATACCACTAAGCAGGAACAAAAAAGAAGAACTGGCTAAAGCCCTTAACAAGGCATCTTCTTAATAAGGATCTACGTTAACCGAAACCCTTATTGATTTGTATTGAGGTATAGCGTCAAAACTGTCCAGGATTTTTACTATTGCTCTTTTGGTGCCCCCAATTGAATTACCCTGTGGCAACTTTATCATTATAGTGCGTATATACTCATTCCTTATTCTGCTTATAGCAGGCTCCTCGGGCCCCAACACCGGGAGATTAAGGTTTTCCGACAATACATTATACAGCCACAATGCCCCATTTTTTAATTTTTCATAATCCCTTTGCTTTAAGGTTAACCTTATTAACCTGTAGAACGGCGGATATTTAAAGTTATGCCTTTCATACACCTGCTCTTTATACATGGCAGGATAATCATTATTGGTTACCTGCTGGATTATATTATGCAACGGATTGTAAGTTTGTATAAGTACCTTACCTCTTACATCCTTACGCCCTGCCCTGCCGGCTACCTGCACCATCATTTGGTAAGCCCTTTCAAATGCACGAAAATCAGGCTGGTACAACATATTATCGGCATTTAGTATCCCTACCAGGCTTACATTATCAAAATGAAGTCCCTTTGCCAGCATTTGCGTACCTACCAGTATATCTATCTCCCTGTTTTTAAAGGCATCTATTATTTTTTCGTAGCCAAATTTACCACGTGTAGTATCCTGATCCATTCGCCATACATTTTTTGCAGGGAATAAACCTTTCAGTTCCATTTCAATCTGCTCTGTACCGAAACCTTTAGTAGACAAATCGGTCGAATGACACTGATGGCAGTGTGTAGGGTTCGCAATATTATAGCCGCAATAATGACAGCGCAGTTGGTTTTTAAACTTATAATACGTTAAACTCACATCACACTGCGGGCATTGCGGTACGTGTCCGCACGTCATACATTCTACCCAAGGGGAATACCCTCTCCTGTTCTGGAAAAGTATAACCTGCCTGCCTTCGCTAAGTGCTTCGGCAATAGCCTCATTAAGGGTATCACTAAAATGCCCCGTCATACGCTTGCGTTTGTACTTATCTTTAATATCAACCAAAACTATTTCGGGTGGCAATACCTTACCATAGCGTTCGGTTAACTGTACATAACCATACTTACCTCCTGTGGCATTGTAATAGGTTTCTATACCCGGAGTAGCCGAACCCAGTAATACTTTAGCATCATACATCCCTGCCAGCACTATAGCTGCATCACGTGCATGATAGCGTGGCGCCGGATCCTGTTGCTTGAAGGTTTGCTCATGCTCCTCGTCTATCACTATAAGCCCAAGATCATTAAACGGCAGGAATAATGCTGACCTCGCCCCTATTATTACACGTGCCTTTTCTGAATCTTCCAATACCTGCTGCCAGGTTTCAATACGTTCGTTATTGGAGTATTTGGAATGGAACACCGCCACCTGATTACCAAAGTAGGCTGTTAGCCTCACCACCAGTTGGGTTGTAAGTGCAATTTCAGGCAACAGGTATAACACCTGCTTACCGTTTTTTATAAACTCTTCAATGAGTTTAATATATATTTCAGTCTTACCACTGGAGGTTATACCATGCAGCAGCGTTACCTGATAGGTATCAAAACTTTGTTTAACCGACTCAAAAGCCTCCTGTTGTTTATCACTCAGCTCAAAGCCCGAATTGTCATCTTTCTCAAACTGAATACGATCTTCCTCAAGGATATACTCTTCAAAAACACCTTTATCAACCAATGATTTTATTACTGCTGATGATACACCCGACTCCTCTGTAAACTGTTTTTTACTAATTGGTTTCTTATCTCTTGCCTGCAACTGAAAGTAATACATTACGGAATCCCTTTGTTTTTGGGAACGTGACAACAACTCCATAAGTCCGCTTAATTTATCCTGCTGCATTAGTTCCTGTGGCATCCTGATATAGCGGATAGTTTTAGGCTTGTACTTTTCGTTGATTTCCTCCTGTAAAGAAATGGCGTTTTTAGCAATAAGCTTATTGATTACCGGAAGCGTTGCTTTTTTATTTAGAATAGCCGATACCTCCTGTACTTTTAATGCCGATTGTTTTTGCAGGGCTTCATATACCAAATATTCGTCATCTGAAAGTTGAATATCGCTGACATCAAAATCCTTTTTAGAGGTAATAAGCGTTTCGCTCTCTAAAAGAAAGCCGCTTGGCATAGCTGACTTATATACATCGCCTATATTACACATGTAATAGGAAGCTATCCAGCCCCAGTGTTTTAGCTGAGTTTCGGTAACAATAGGAAAATCGTCAAGTATCTGGTGGATTTCTTTTGCCTGATATAACTGGGGCGGATTTTGATGCAGGTCGGTTACCATTCCGGTGTAAATCTTATTACGCCCAAACGGAACCGCTACACGCATCCCCTTTTTGATAAAACCATACTCAGCCTCGTTTATGGCGTAGGTAAAAGGTTTTGGCAGAGATAATGGTAAAATTACTTCTATAAAAAAGGGCATACAGGCTTATAATTAGATTTGAATACAAATATAAAACAACTGGGGTATATATTTAAGACTTCCTCTATTGAGATTCCTCACTCTGTATCGGAATGATAAATCCCACTTTATTTATAAGTAAGAGAAAATATCATAAAAACAAAAAACACTCCATTGCGGAGTGTTCTTATATTGTATTAGTTTTCAATATTATTTTACCCTATGCCATGTTTGAGAACGGCCTATAAAAGAAAATCCAAGATACCCTCTTACATCAAGCTTGTCTTCTCCGTCAAGCTTAATAGTACAGCTGTATGTTTTACCTTTATTCGGGTCAAGAATATCACCATCGGTATATTCATCGCCATCTTTCTCTAATCCTTTTATAATTACAAGTCCAAGTATCGGCTTGTCTTTATCACTGCCTTTACATTTTGTACACTTGGCATCTTTTTTAGCCGGGTTAAGTATCTCCACGACTTTACCGTAAACCTTACCGTCTTTTTCATAAATCTCAACGATAGATTTCGCTTCACCGGTTTCATCGTCAATGGTTTTCCACTTCCCGGTTACCTGAGCGCCAGCCGAAAATATTCCGGCAATAGCAACAAACAATACTGTTAAAAAGTACTTCTTCATAAAAAACACGTTTAATTTTTACTAAATATATAAATTTTTCCTTTTTAATTTATGAATTAACGCATTTAATTCGAATCCTAATAAAAGAATAAAACAGTTAATCCAAATATACAGCATAAGTACAAGAAGCGTACCAATTGCTCCATACAGTTGGTTGTACTGGGCAAACCTAACCACATAAATACCAAACACATAAGAAGTTATAACAAACAGTATGGTAGTAAAAACCGAACCGTAACTAAAAAAGGCAGCTCCTTTGGTTTCTTTTGCAGCAAACTTAAACAGCATTGAGGTAATAGTTAATACCATAAGTACCAGGAAAATATACTTACCTATTTCAAGATATATCACATCGTCACTTAGCAAGCCTCTGCTTTTAAGCTGCGCTATAATTATCTGTAAAATAACTATTGCCGCTACAGTTACTAAAAGTATTGTAGATAACACCAGTGATAACCCTATAGCAAGGGCATACTGCCTGAAAAAGCTTCGCTTAATGGTAATATGCAGTGACGACTGAAATCCGCTTAGAATAGCATTCATTCCGTTTGACATAAGGAGTATAGCCAAAAGTATACCTGTTGAAAGCAGACTGCTGTAACTGTTTTGCATAATATCATCCAGTATGGACTCAACAGCACTATATGTATTAGGTGGCACATTTTCCCTAACAAAATCCATAAAATCATCCCTAAAGCCCTCAATAGGAATTTGGGATATTAGATTAAGAATAAAAAGAGCAAACGGAAACAGCGACATAAAAAAGCTGAATGCAATAGCACCGGCACGGTAAGACACATCGCCTTTTACAATACCGGATATATAAAGCTCTGTAAGGTGATAAAGCGTTAATCCCTCTCCCCATGGCAGCTTGATGCTTTTAC
Organism: Flavobacterium rhizophilum; assembly: GCF_046000485.1. Taxonomy (NCBI): domain Bacteria; kingdom Pseudomonadati; phylum Bacteroidota; class Flavobacteriia; order Flavobacteriales; family Flavobacteriaceae; genus Flavobacterium; species Flavobacterium rhizophilum. The sequence goes on along the minus strand of NZ_JBELQB010000003.1, from coordinate 193,150 downwards.
CAAGCCTAACCAAATATTTAAGAACAGGGATGCGCTCCAGTTTATGTTCCAGTTCTAACGACATTAAAATGCTTTTAAACTAAGGTCCAGATTGTAAATTGAATGGGTTAATGCACCCGATGATATATAGTTAACCCCACAATCGGCATAATGACGCATAGTGTCTTCGTTTATACCTCCGGATGATTCGGTTTGACAATAGTTACCAATAAGCGCTACCGCCTCACGCGTTTGTTTATAGTCGAAATTATCCAGCAGTATGCGATACACTCCGGGATTTGAGATGATTTCACGAACCTCATCAAGATCACGCGCCTCTACAATTATTTTTAGGTCAAGATTATTTGCCTTTAAATACTCGTGCGTTTTAGTAATTGCCTGAGTGATTCCGCCTGCAAAGTCAATGTGATTATCTTTTAGCATTACCATATCATACAGCGCAAAACGGTGGTTTTCCCCTCCGCCTATCTTTACTGCCCATTTTTCTATGGCGCGTATTCCCGGTGTGGTTTTACGGGTGTCTAACACCTTGGTGCCTGTACCCTCCAGTATATCTACATACTTTTTGGTTTTGGTAGCAATGGCACTCATACGCTGCATAGCGTTAAGCACTAGTCTTTCGGCTTTTAGTATGGACTGCGAACTCCCCGAAACATGAAAAGCCACATCGCCATACTTTACTGCTGTACCGTCCTGTAAAAACACCTCAATTTCAAGGTTTGGGTCTACATAGGCAAATACCTGTTTAGCGAAGTCTACCCCTGCCAGTATACCGTTATCTTTTACCAGTAGTTTGGCACGCCCTGTAGCAGTTGCAGGGATACAGGCAAGCGAGCTGTGGTCGCCGTCACCTACATCTTCCCTAATGGCATTGGTAATAATTATATCGAGTTCTTTTTGAAATTGAATATCCGAAATCATGTGTGTTTATTATAGTATTGCTAAAGTAGTGGTTTTTTTCGGGAAATGGAAGGGAAGAATGTAAACTGTAAACTAGTGATAAAAACAAAAATCCCCACTGTTAGGTATTTTATTGCCTTATAAAGACTTATAATTTTACAATTACAACAAACTAAATTATTAACATTAAATTTAAAAGTCATGTCTGAAATTAACAACGAAAAAATTCAACAAAAAATAGATCAGGTAAAAGCCAGATTTGAAGAAAGAATTGAAAAAATAAAAAAGGAAGGAGCTCAAAAGATTAATGAAATTACTGATGATTCTCCCGACCCAAATGGTTTTGAAGCTGTACTCGATGCAACGTTTGACGTAAAATGGAAAAACACTTCAATCAAATTTGACATTCCAAAATTCTCCATGGAAAGGGAAATTATTAAATTTCATATTCCTGAAGTAAGAATGGAGTTAAAATCAATAAAATTTGATGTTCCTGCCGTAAGAATGGTTAGAACATGCTTGTTCAAAAAGCCAGAAATAACAGTAAAAGGAATTAAGGTATACACTAAAATGACCTGTGTATATGGTGATAAACCCGAAACTTATATGAAAACCATAGAAATCAAAACAGACATACCTAAGTTTACCTCAAAGCTTCAGGAAATAAGTTTTGACAAACCTGTTGTAAGGATGGAAACCACTGAAATTATTTTAAAATTACCTCAATTCTACCTAAAAAAAATCAGTACACAAATTGAACAGCAGGAAAATGAAATTGAAGATGTTAGCCAGGATATGTCCGCAAAAATAGCATTGGCCGAAAAAGATATGCAAATGTCTCTACAGTCTGAAATAGCACAGGAAATAAGTAAAATGAATGATGAAATAGGATCACAACTTCTTGCTGAAAGAGAAAATGTTTGCAGTTATTATGACGATGCCATAGCAAAAACAAAGGCAGCAATAAAAAGCCTAAAAGAAAACAATGCCACAGATGAAGTTGCAAGCCTAGAAAACGAACTTTCTAAAATTATAGAGGACTATAAAACAATCCTTAATAATATTGATGAAGGACTTACAAAAGCTACGATTCCGGATTTAGTCTTTAATTAATTGAATTACATCATGAAAAAGTATATTCAGTTTATAGTGCTGTTACTCTCAATAAACAGTTTCTCTCAACCTTCAAATGATCTGAAAGATCAGGAAGCCAATACAGAAATTGAAGAAAATTATAATTATCTAAATCAATACCAGATAAATGAAGTTATTGAGGAAACAAAACGAAAAATCGAAGATTTAGAAAACAATAAAGCTGCTTTGGAAAAATATCTGGTTAGCCTTAATTCTCTCAAAAACGAAGCTGAAAATTTAAAAGACAGTTTTCTAAACGAAGCCATCGAAAAAATAAGAAGTTCTATCACAGCCCATAATGAAGCCCAAATATATCAGGATGAAACGATTATTTTAGATGAATTAAACAAGCAATATCAAACTCTATATGACATAGAAACAAATAGTGAGAGTAGAAATCTCATGAGGCTGATATACAGAGCTACACAAGAACTTTACTCCGAATCTGTTATAAGGGAAATAGAAAAAACCCGTTATGAGAATAAAAAACCCATATTAACAACTGAGAGTAAGCTGGATAATTTTAAACAAAAAATTAACAGTTTAATCCCTAAGATAAATACAAATCTAAATTTGATTATTGATAATGAAATAAAAACAGTAACTCAAAAAATTGAAAAATGCAACAGTGAACTAAAGGGTAAAAAGGGTAAACTGACAGATTTATTTCAGCAAATGGAAGAGAAAGAAACCCAAATTAACAGTTTATCCATAAAGCTTGGACTACCTCTTTTCTGTTTAACCATATTACTGTTATTCTTAGGTCCTGCTCTGTTAAAAAACAAAAAAAATAAAGACGGAATAGAGTATTCGGAAGGATTCTCACAAAATGTAGTACTTGAAATAAGTACTGTTTTGTTACTAACTATGTCAATATTAATTTTAGGATTGTCAGGGAAAGTGAATAGTGAAGTATTAGGTACTCTTATTGGCGGAATATCGGGTTACGTTTTAAACAAAGTACGAACAAATTCTACGGCCTCGAATTCTTAAACAAGTATATTTAAAGATATTGCATTATTATTACTAATTACTTTTATTACAAAAAAAAATAAAGCAAAAAAGCGAACCCATTTAAGGTTCGCTTTTTATAAATAAAATATATTATTATTTTTAGCCACCACTAAAAGCCACACTAATGCAAGACCTTATTAACGAAGAAGAATTTATAAAACCTGTAAAATACAACCCGTGGAAATGGTTTAAACGTTCCTATTTAATAGCTCTTTTTCAGGCTTGTTTTATTTATTCGTGTACTATTTTCGGTAAACCTGAAAACGGTTTAATAATGATTGGAACTCTTATTTATTTTATTTGCCCTATTACTGTCCCGTTTTTTATTGTATTCAGAAAAAAATTATTTGCCAACACCTCTTTGGGCACAATAGTTTTAGGTATTCTGATATTAAATTTAGTTTATTCTTCACTGTTTATAATGGTGATGTGGTTAAGGGGGCAATATATTTTTGTAGATGATTCCCCCATGACTATTGCACTAGGAATAGTTTTATTTATCTTCTTTTGTACACTGTTAACCATACCTATAATAATAGTGATTCGCGCCATTTTAATAAAAAAGCTTAAAAAGAAAGAAGAAAAAGCCCTTGAAGCCCATAACCGGAATTTCTCCTAACGTTTAAATAACAGCTTCCTTTTAACTTTGTATCTTTGCCGTTTTAAGCCATATACCCTATGAACATTAAGCTACTCGCTATAGGCAAAACCGATGACAAATCCCTGCAAACTCTTATAGACGATTACACTAAGAGGTTATCGTTTTATGTAAAGTTTGACCTGGAAATTATCCCCGATATTAAAAACGTAAAAAACCTGAGCGAGGCACAGCAAAAAGAAAAAGAGGGCGAACTTATACTTTCCAAACTTTCGGCTACCGATCAGCTTATACTTTTGGACGAAAACGGAAAAACCTTTACCAGTATGAAGTTTGCCGACGAACTGCAAAAGAAAATGAATTCGGGCGTTAAAACTTTAGTGTATGTTATTGGCGGGCCTTATGGTTTTTCAGACGCTGTTTACAGCAAAGCACAGGGCAAGGTATCACTATCGTCCATGACCTTTAGCCACCAAATGGTACGCCTTTTCTTTATAGAACAACTGTACCGAGGCTTTACTATTTTAAGGAATGAACCTTATCATCATCAATAGGTTACGGGTTATTTGTTTCGGGTTACGTGTAAACTAGGAACCCGAAACCTGTAACTGTGAATACATCTTAACCACCTCCACTGCTTCCTTCACATCATGTACCCTTAAAATATTAGCACCTTTGGTTAGTGCAACCATGTTTAGTGCGGTAGTTCCGTTTAAGGCTTCCTGCGGAGTAATACCCAGTAGTTTGTATATCATGGACTTTCGCGATAGTCCTGCCAGTATAGGCAATTCGGTCATTTTAAACAATTCCATCTTGTTGAGTACCTCATAGTTTTGCTGTAGTGTTTTGGCAAAACCAAATCCGGGATCTATCACTATATCATCAATACCATAACTTCGGGCTTCGACTATCTTTTGGGAAAAGTACAACAACATTTCCTTTATAATATCGTCATAGTCGGTTAGCTTAACCATATCCTGTGGAGTACCACGCATATGCATCATGATGTAAGGCACTTTTAGTTCGCCCACCGTTTGCAGCATTTTATCATCTAGGTTACCGGCAGCAATATCATTCACAATAGCAGCACCGGCCTCAACCGCCGCTTTTGCCACCTTAGTCCTAAAAGTATCTACCGAGATTACCGCCTCCGGAAAATGCTTTAAAACCATCCCTACAGCAGGTACCATGCGTGCCAGTTCTTCCTCCTCACTTACAAACTCGGCATTAGGTTTAGTAGAATATGCACCTATATCAATAAAATCGGCACCTTCACTCAAAATACGGGCTGCCTGTCGGGTAAACTCGGCCTCGGCCTTATACTTCCCTCCGTCAAAAAACGAATCAGGGGTACAGTTTAAAATCCCCATAACTTTTGGTTGTGTCAAATCTATTAGCCTGCCTTTGCAATTGATGGTCATATTTACATGGTATTATTAAAAAAGCGCCTTTGGGAGTTGGGGGCTTTTTAGTACATTTGAAAAAATTTCAAGCAAATATACACCGAAATGAGGAATACTTCTCAGGAATACGACAACGTAATTGCCCACTGCAGGCAACTGTACATAAACAAAATGAAGGATTATGGCAGCGCATGGCGCATTTTACGCCTGCCTTCACTTACCGATCAGATTTTTATTAAGGCACAGCGTATAAGAAGCCTTCAGGAGAATGAAACCCGTAAGATAAACGAAGGTGAAGCGTCTGAATTTATTGGGATTATCAACTATTCCATCATGGCACTTATTCAAATTGACCTTGGTATTGCCGAACAGCCCGATCTTGATGTAGATGCAGCTACAAGGTTATATGATGAGAAGGTAGCCCTTACCAAAGAACTGATGGAAGCCAAAAACCATGACTATGGCGAAGCATGGCGTGATATGAGAGTAAGTTCCCTAACCGACCTTATTATTCAAAAAATACTTCGTGTAAAACAAATTGAAGATAATAAAGGAAAAACATTAGTGTCTGAAGGGATAGATGCCAATTATCAGGACATGATAAACTATTCGGTTTTTGCTCTTATCCACATGAAAGCACACCAATAACAACTCATTAACAAATAGAGGGAACATATCTTTTATTTTTGAGAAAAACTATACCATACTATCATGAAAATACTTACACACATTTGCAGGGTACTCGTAGGAGTATTATTTATCATATCGGGACTTATTAAGTTAAACGACCCAATGGGATTCTCCTTTAAACTGGAAGAATACTTTGGTGCCGGTGTCCTTAACATGGAATTTCTTATTCCGTTTGCTCTTGCCATTGCTGTGTTTGTCGTGATATTTGAAGTCATTTTGGGCGTTATGCTTTTAGTAGGTTTCAAATCGCGTTTTACCACGTGGAGCCTACTGCTCATGATAGTGTTTTTTACCTTTCTTACCTTCTACTCTGCTTACTTTAATAAAGTGACCGACTGTGGGTGTTTTGGCGATGCATTAAAGCTTACCCCTTGGCAATCGTTCACTAAAGATGTGGTATTACTCTTACTGATTATAGTACTGTTTTTCAATAAGAACCTTATAAAACCTATTGCGGGTCCGGCAGTAACCAACACTGTAGTACTTGCAAGTTTTGTATTTTGCGGATGGTTTGGCTACTATGTACTTAACCACCTGCCTGTAAAAGATTTCAGGGCTTATAAAGTAGGAACCAACATACAGGAGGGAATGGAAGTACCTGAAGGTGCTCCTAAGTCGGAATACGAAATGGTATTTGTTTATAAAGTAAACGGCGTTGATACCGAATTTACCGACAAAGAACTGGATAAAATTCCTGCTGATGCCGAGTTTGTAGATCGTATGGATAAGCTTGTGAAAGAAGGTTATGTTCCGCCAATTCACGATTTCTCTCTTGAAAGAGACGGTGTAGATCACACAGCTGAGTTACTGGAAGATCCTAAAGTAATACTGCTTATTTCATACAACCTTGATAAAGCAAGTGATGCCGGACTTGCAAAGCTGAATGACTTTGCTAAAAGAGCAGGTGAAAGAGGCTATAAAGTAGTGGGTGCAACAGCATCTGACGAAACAGTTATTGCTGATAAAACAGCTAACTTTAATCTTAATTTCGATTATATGTTTTGTGATGCCACTGCCCTTAAAACCATTATCAGGGCTAATCCGGGTATAGTGGTACTAAACTACGGTACTATAGTGCAAAAAGCACACTGGAATGATATTGACGAAGTTTCACTACCATAATACCACAACATCATGTCAAACCCTAAACAACCGGGCAGGTTAAAAAATTTTTTAGGCATTGCTTTCTTTTACTTTTTAGGTTTTATACTAACCCGTAAAGGATCGACCGATACCACCATGGGAACCATAATGATGGTTGCCGGATGGCTGTTGCTAATACTGTCTATGATACTTGCCGTAATGTTTGTTTACCAGGTTTTTAAAGACGCTTTCAATAAAAAGAAATAAAGTTAGAGATGAAAATCTTTAAATCATATCTGAGCTTTTTACCAATGTGCCTTGGCCTATATCATGTTTTTATAGCAAAACATGACCTTAGTACTTACAATGGATTAGTCATGATAATAATAGGATTGTTTCTTACAATAAATTACGGATATAATTTTTCAAAATGGCTTTATTCAAAACTTTACCCAATAATTAATAAAAATAATTGATAAAATACCTTCTATACAAAACAGGATATGCACTGCTAACACTTTTTGGAGTCGTTACGGTAATATTCTTTTTGTTTACGGTATTACCCGGCGATCCTGCCCGCATGATGCTGGACCAAAATGAAAATAGTGAGCAGCTTGCCATCATAAAAAAGAAGTACGGATTTGACCAACCCGTTTCTAAACAGTACCTGTATTATTTAAACGACCTGTCTGTACTGTCATTTCACAGTACAAACCCAGACGATTATACTTACCTTACAGAAGGTAAATACAATGCTGCCAAACTTTTTACCATAGGTAACACTATTATCGTACTGAAAACGCCCTACTTAAGGGAAAGCTTCCAAAAAAACGGAAAAAAGGTTACTCAGGTTATCGGCGACACATTGCCTAATACTGTAGTGCTGGCAACATCTGCCATTATTATTGCCATAATTATAGGGATTATACTGGGCATACTATCTGCCCTTTACAAAGATACCTGGATAGACAGGCTTATTGCACTTGTAAGTACACTGGGCATGAGTGTACCTTCTTTCTTTGCTGCCATATTATTTGCCTGGGTATTTGGTTTCCTGTTACACAAATACACCCATCTGGACATGACAGGCAGCCTTTATGAGGTAGACGACTTTGGCGAAGGCAAATACATAAAATGGAAAAACCTTATTCTCCCTGCTATAGTTTTGGGTATACGTCCGCTTGCCGTGGTAATACAGCTTATGCGTAATTCACTGCTTGAAGTTTTCAGTCAGGATTACATCCGTACAGCAAGGGCAAAAGGATTAAGTGAAATCCGTATTATCAGGAAACACGCACTCAAAAACGCACTTAACCCTGTAGTTACGGCTATTTCGGGATGGTTTGCCTCCATGCTTGCCGGAGCCGTTTTTGTGGAGTACATTTTCGGATGGAACGGATTGGGCAAAGAGGTTGTCGAAGCCTTAAACACACTCGATCTTCCGGTTATAATGGGATCGGTACTGGTAATTGCAGCTACATTTGTTGTTATCAATATCCTTGTTGATATTATTTATGCCTACCTTGATCCAAGAATACGATTAAGTTAAGGCTAACTCCCTTTTTACGAAAACGATATAATAGTTTTTCCTGCTTAAATCCTACCAAATATTTCATTTTTAAACGATATTTGTTCGGTCAGTTATTGTAAATTTGTTACTCTTAATAAGAAAAAAATGAAAAAACTACTGATATTACCAGTGCTTTTATTCGGACTTTTTTCATGTGCGCAAAATACACCTACAAGCTTTAGTGAGCAGGCATTAAGCGATAACATGAAATCGACCGATGGTACAGAAGTTACCTTTAAGCAGATACTGGAAAAACATAAAGGAAAAACCATTGTAATAGACATTTGGGCATCATGGTGCCCTGACTGTATTAAAGGAATGCCAAAGGTACACGACCTGCAAAAGCAGTTCCCTGATGTTACTTACCTTTTCCTTTCGTACGACAGAACTGAGGAAGCCTGGCTAAAAGGCATTGAGAAATACAATGTACAGGGTGACAATTACCTTATTGGTTCAAAATGGAAAGGCGGAGCTTTCAGCGAGTCGGTTAAACTGGACTGGATTCCGCGTTACATGGTGGTAGACAAAAAAGGAAACATAGCTCTTTTCAGGGCTATTGAAGCCGATGACGAAAAACTTATATCGATATTAAAACAACTGAAATAATGAGAAAAAAAATCGTTGCAGGTAACTGGAAAATGAATAATGACAGCCAGCAGACCCAAGCTTTACTAAGCGATATTTTAAACAAAAGACCACAAGATACAGCGACTAAAATTGTAGTAGCTCCAACATTTGTAAACCTACAGAGTGCAGTTATTCAAACTAAAAACAGCAATGTAATTGTAGCAGCACAAAATATGCACCAGGCAGAAAGCGGTGCCTTTACAGGTGAGATTTCTGTAGGTATGCTAAAAGGTATTGATGTTAACACCGTTATTTTAGGCCACTCTGAAAGAAGGGCTTACTTTGGTGAAACCAACAGTATACTAGCCGAAAAAGTAAACACTGCTTTAAAACATAACTTAACTATCATTTTCTGTTTTGGTGAAGAACTTGCCGACAGACAAAGCGGAAACCATTTTAACGTGGTAGAAAGCCAGTTAAGAGAAGGTTTATTCCATATTGGTGAAAGCCAGTGGACCAATGTTGTATTGGCTTATGAGCCGGTATGGGCTATTGGTACTGGTGAAACCGCTTCTCCGGAGCAGGCACAGGAAATGCACAACTTCATCAGGACGCTTATTAAAGAAAACGTAAGTGCCGATGTATCTGAACATACTTCTATCCTTTACGGAGGAAGCGTGAAGCCGGACAACGCTCAGGAGATATTCTCTAAGCCTGATGTTGACGGCGGACTTATAGGTGGTGCAGCGCTTAAAGCTGACGACTTCCTTGCTATAGTAAACGCTATCTAATTATAATAAACACAACAAACATGTTTGAAAAGCGGTAACAATTGTTACCGCTTTTTTATTAAAAACAACTATCAAAACACTGTCAATTAACTTTTACATTACCTTGTTTACATAAAATTTACCATTTATAAACACTACAACGATATAACTTAATGTTAGGTTGTTCCGCAATTAATGGTAAAGTAAAAACTGACATAGATTTTTGCACGTGATAACAAACCACCAGAAAAAAATCGTATGTCTAAAAATTACTTCTCAAAACTTATGCTGCTATTAGGGTTCTCCCTGATATCTCAATTATCAGGAGCACAAACCCTTATACACTACTGGAACTTCAACGACAACGCGTCTGAAGCGGCCATCACAGCCCCATCCCTGTCTTACGTTACAGGAGCATCGATAACTGCATTTGCAGGAACCGAAAGTATAATTGACTACTCAGGAGGTACAGGACAAAATTTTGATGTACAAAACCTAAATGCACAAAACGGCGATGTTGCCGGTTCTCACCTTCGTTTTAATGACCCTATAGGCGGTTCGCTTGAATTTGCCCTGCCAACAACAGGTTTTGAAGATATAATGATAAAGTTTGCTACCCGCCGTTCTGGTTCGGGAGCAGGCACACAAAACTGGTACTATTCTACCGATGGTACTACCTTTACCCTACTTACCACAGTAGCTCCTAATAACGGAGACCCTGCACTAGCTACGTTAGACCTTACAGCTATTACTGCTGCTAACGATAATGCTAACTTCAAACTTAAAGTAGAGTTTGAACAGGGTGACGGAGGTACAGGCGGTAACAACCGTTTTGATAACTTCACTGCCGAAGGTAACGTAGTAGGTGGCGGAGACCCAATCGCTCCGGTTGCAACTGTAACACCTACTAATGATGCCGTAAACATAACAGTAGCTACCCTACCTACCATTTCGTTTAACGAAGATGTAAGACTAGTGGATAATACAGCTATAACAAATACAAATATTGATGCAGTGGTAGAGCTTAGGTTAAACAACGAGTCAGGAACAGTAGTTCCGTTTGATGCTACCTTTGCCGATAACACCATCACCATCACTCCTGCTGTTGCATTATTAAACAGTCAGCAGTACTATGTTGCGCTTCTTGCCAACACTATTGAGGATATGAGCGACAATGCCATAACCGAGATACAATCTTCTACCTTTACAACAATATCACTTCAAACAGAATTTACTGCCGGAGATATGGCTTTTGTAGCCTACAGGATGAATGCCAGTGGTACAGAAGATGAAGTAGCCCTTATGACTTTTGTAGATATCGCAGCGGGTACATTTATCACCCTTACCGATTCTAAATATACAACTAACGAACAGCCACAATGTACCGATGGTGTTGTATGGACAGCTACAAGCTGCGTTCCTGCAGGTTCGGTTATAACCATACAAACTTCTGCACTTATTACCAGTACAGGTACTGTAACAGGTGGTGATTTCGGACTAAGCTCTGGTGGTGACCAGGTAATTGTTTATGCCGGCACTGCAGAAGCTCCAAACTACATTACTGCCATGTCGTCTAACCAATGGCTTACAGAAAACACAAGCTGTGGCGGTAGCAACTCTATGCTTCCTGCCGGTTTAACAGACGGTACAAGCGCTGTTAACCTAAGCACTGCACCGGGTAATGAAGCAGGTAATACTGCTAATGCTTACTATAACGGTACTCAGGCAGGTACTCCTGCCGAGCTTAAAGCTGCAATACTAAACCCTGCAAACTGGGTAGGTGCTGCTGCCGGAACCGATGCTCAGGAATGGCCTACATGGGGCTTCCCTAGCTCGCCAACAGTTCAAAACGTAACTGTAGTAAACGCAACAACTATAGAGCTTACTTTCAACCATGAGCTTAATGCTACAAGTGCAGCATTAATAACTAACTATACAGGTATTAGCGGACTTACAACTGCTGTTGCAGATGGTAACATGGTAACACTTACTTATGCTATAGCTTTTGAAGCCGGTATAGAATACTCGCTTATGGTTAACGGTATTGCCGATGTGAATGATATTGTAATGGCATGTGAGCATACTTACACTTTTACATACAACACACTTATCTCTTTTGATGAGACATTTATTGTAGTAAACGAAGATGCAGGCACGCTTGACCTTGTACTTAATCTTGAAGGTCCTGCTACTGCTTCGGTTGACTTAGTAGTTAAAGCGGCTCCGTTTAGCACTGCCGATGAGAATGACTTTACCTTTACTACTCAAACCCTAAACTTTACAGGTAGTAGTGATCTTACTCAGGTAATATCTATCGCTATTACAGATGATAGTATTGAAGAGCAGGCTGCCGAATATTTTGTACTTAGCCTTGAAAACCCTGTAGGTGTAGAAATTACAGAAGATAGTTTTGCTACTATCTATATTAAAGATAACGACAGAATGGCTCCGGTGCCTAACCATAGCATTGAGCTTGACTATATAGGAAGTTTTGATCCTTCAGGGACTAACGAGAGTACCTGCGAAATTGTAGTACACGACCCTGAAACACAAAGGTTATTCACTACAAGTGCTGTTGCAGGTTTCCTTGACATTGTAGATTTTTCAGACCCTACTGCCCCATCGGTAGTATCGTCTATAGATATGAACTCTTATGGCGGAGTAACAAGTGTAGCAGTACACGACGGTATTGTAGCCGTAGCTTCTCCAAACACTGAAGAACACCTTGACGGTAGCGTAGTATTTTTTGATACCGATGGTACCTTTATCGCTCAGGTAACTGTAGGCGCTTTACCTGATAATATCTCTTTCACTCCGGACGGCACTAAAGTACTTACAGCAAACGAAGGTCAGCCAAAGAGCGATTACTCTGTAGACCCGGAAGGTTCGGTAAGTGTTATTGACATCTCCGGCGGAGTTGAGTCGGTTTCACAAACTAATGTGACTACACTTTACTTTACGGATTACAACGCTCAGGAAGCTGAACTTTTAGCAACGGGTGTTAGAAAAGTATATGCGGGCAGCACACTGTCTCAGGATTTAGAGCCGGAATATATCACATCGAGCGCTGATTCTCAAAAAGCTTGGGTTTCACTACAGGAAAACAATGCAATTGCAGAGATTGACCTTGTTAATATAGCTGTAGCAGATATATGGTCACTGGGTACTAAAGACCTTAGCATTCCTGGTAACGGTTTTGATATTTCAGATAATAACGATGAAATACTTATTGCCAACTGGCCAATACAGGCATACTACATCCCTGATGCTGTGGCAAACTACAATGTAAACGGTGTAAACTACATCATCACTGCAAACGAAGGTGATGAGAAAGAGTACGACAACTTTGAGGAAAGAACTACAATAGGTAACAGCGGTTACAATCTTGATGCTACTGCATATCCACAGGCAGAAATGCTTAAAAAGAGCTTCAATGCAGGTCGTATGAGAGTAACTAATGTAAACGGTAATCTTGATGAGGATACAGAATTCGAACAGATATACTGCCTTGGTGCACGTTCGTTCTCAATTTTCAATGCAGATACTAAAGCAATTGTTTATGATAGTGGTGACGACTTTGAAATGTATACTTCTACAGATGCTTCAATAAGCGCCCTGTTTAACTCAGACAGTGAGGAGAACGAAATTAAGGGAAGAAGCCGCGCTAAAGGTCCGGAACCGGAAGGTGTAACAGTTGCACAAATTCAGGACAAAACATTTGCCTTTATAGGTTTAGAGCGTATAGGTGGTGTTATGGTTTATGATATAACCGACCCTAACGATGTGAAATTTACAGATTATAAAAACAGCCGTAGCCTTACAGCTTATGAAGGTGACCACGGCCCGGAAGGTATCACTTACATTAGTGAAGCCAACAGCCCAGACGGAAAAGGTTATGTAATTATTGCAAACGAGATAAGCGGTACATTAAGTATATATGAGGTAAATGCCGAAGCACTTGGAACAGGTGATTTCACTTTAGCACCAAAAACCTTTGTGGTATTCCCTAATCCGGTTACCGCCGGTACAGCTTACTTTAACCGTGCTGCCGATATTGAGGTGTATGACCTTAACGGAAAACTGATACATTCTGCCAAACAGGCATTAAAAATAGATACAACAAATATGACTTCGGGTATATATATCGTGAAAACATCCGAAGGCATTGTAAAGAAACTGGTAGTTAAGTAGTGTTAAGTAGCAGTTAAGTAGTTTCGTGTTTTTTTTCAAAAAAAATCCTGCCGGTGGGCAGGATTTTTTATTAGTAGTAAACACAATTAATTAAATATGGTTAAATACCTATTTCTACCTGAAAACGTACTAACCAAATTTGTCTTGAATCGCCATTATAGTAATTAAGGTCGTCCATTGAAAGTTCCATTTGGGCTTTAAATGTATGTTCCCAAATATATTTTGTTACACCAATGCTGTACTGGTTAATGTTTGGTGTAAACGTTTCAATATCCTTATGTACCTTTTGTGTAGAGAAACGACCTATAAGCTCATAGTCAGACGGGAAAAGGAGACTTAACTGGTAGTCAAACCCATGTCCTGTAAACACATAGTTAAAGTCGGTTATATCATCAGGATTGTAAGTCACAGGGTCTTTAGCTGTTCTCTGCATATAAGCCGTTTGGAACGACCATCCGTCATACTTAAACATAGCGTCTAAAAGTAACGACTGCATATCCCTTTTCTCAAACAGGTAGTTACCTAACTGTCCCTGTGTTTTTCTTGCTTTGTTATTAAACTGGTAAGCTCCCGAAACCATTACTTTTGGTTTATCTTCTCTTTTAAGGTCTCCTTCAAAAAAAGTACCGTTATTTTTAAAGGCACCAAACGGATAAAGCTCTACTTTACCTGTATAGGCAAGTCCGTTATCAGGTTCTTTGGTAGAGTTCCTACCTTCACCCATACTTATAGCTCCTTTAAAGTTGTATGAAAATTTATCAAGGTATTCGTTTAGGTTATGCACCTGAAAACCGAAATCCCTGTCTATTGTAAATCGTGCATTGTTTATAGTACGGTCTGTTAACTGTAGCGCTCCCGATGAGTTAATACGCTGGCGGTTACCCGGTAGTTTTGTTTGACCAAAACCAATATTCCAGTGTTTGTTAGGACGGTAAAATACAATCGCATCACGTATAATGTTTACGTTTTCACCTTCGTGTGCCTGGCCTACATCGCCCGGAGCAAAAGAAAGCTGAATTGCATAAAGGAATTTTGGATCCCCTACATAACCGTCAAAACGAAGCCTTAATCTACGAATCTGTCCGTCAATGGTACTCTCTCCTTCAGATTCTACATAAGACATCCTGTTTTGCATCCTGAAACGGATATTAAACTGGAAAAGACTATCGGGCGTAGTTAAACCTACTCCCTTACCATAACTATAGTATGGAAGAGCCGAAAGCTTTAGGTCATTATTATTTTTGGTCTTTTCGATTGTCACCTGTGCCGAAGCCGCAAGACCCATAAATAATAAAAGTGTGATTAATGTTTTTTTCATTTCTGTGTTTCGTGTGTATTTTTTCGTGTTTTTCTTAACTTTACATTAATGCAGATTTTGCTTTTTTATTAGCAAACATTTGGTAATTTTAGCGCTAATTCACTACCATAAGGCACCTTTGTAAAGTTTGCGCAAACTTAATATTAATTATCACTGCCTTATGTTATGTTAATGTTACCTTTGCGGAAAATTAAAGTTATGTCAAACATATATATAGGTTATCATTTTTCGGTTGAACCGAAAGAAACCGGAACAGAAATTTTACTTGCCGAACTTGGCGAAACTCCCTTTGAAAGCTTTATAGAGACTGAGGAAGGCCTTTCGGCTTATATCCAGAAACAGTACTGGAACGAGAACGTTCTTGATGACATATTCATCTTAAAATCACCTGAGTTTAAAATTGAATATACTTTTGAAGAGATAGAACAGGTGAACTGGAACGAGGAATGGGAAAAGAATTTTGAACCTATTGAAGTAGGCAACAGCTGTTATGTAAGAGCGCCTTTCCACGAGAAGACCAATGCACAATATGACATTGTAATAGAGCCTAAAATGAGTTTTGGTACAGGGCATCATGAAACAACTTTTATGATGATACAGCACCTGCTGGAAACCGATCTTGAAAACAAAAAAACTTTGGATATGGGTTGTGGTACTGCCATACTGGCGATACTTGCCGAAATGCGTGGTGCAAAACCTATTGATGCTATTGATATAGACAACTGGTGCTACCTTAACTCTATCGAAAATGCCGAACGCAATAACTGTGAACACATTAGCGTTTATGAAGGCGACGCTTCACTGCTTAACGGTAAAAAGTATGATGTTATAATCGCTAACATTAACCGTAACATACTTTTAAACGACATGCAACAGTATGTGGACTGCCTTAATGAAGGTGCCACTCTGCTTTTAAGCGGTTTTTATGAGGAGGACATCCCTACAATTGATGCTTCGTGCACCGAAAAAGGGCTTAAATTTGTTAAAAAGTTCGACAAAAATAATTGGGTTGCCCTAAAATACGTAAATTAGCAACCGGAATTAAAACATTGAATATGAGTACAAAAGAAAAAGTATTAGAAGAAGTATTAGTTGAGGAAGCCGTATCGGCAAACAACGAAATAGTTTTGTATAATGACGAAGTAAACACTTTTGACCATGTTATAGACACTCTTGTAAGGGTTTGCGACCATACACCAGAACAGGCAGAGCAATGCTCGCTTATTGTTCATTATAACGGTAAATGTACCGTAAAAACAGGAGAACTGGATAAACTGAAGCCACAATGCACCCAACTACTGGAAGCAGGCTTAAGTGCCGAAATTATATAAAACAATTTACTCATAAAAAAAGGGACGCTTGTGCGTCCCTTTTTTGGTGCATCCAACTTCATTATTTAACAAACAAATACTCCACTGCACCAAATGTTAAAATGGCCCCACCTGTATCTTCGTCCCTGTCCGGGTATGTTCCAAACTCATTAGTATAGGTAATCTCGTTACCTGTTTTTACAAGGTTAAGTATTACATCGTCATCATTATTATCCTGATAAGTAGCCCTGATAATCACATCACTACCCGATCCGGTTAATATCTCCCAAGTACCTGTATAAGTAGCATTGGTACATCCTGAAGTACCTTCGGTAGTATCTACCACCACACCGTTTTTCTCAAATGTAAAAGTGTTATCTGCATTTAAAACCAGTTGGCTTCCGTTGTAGCAATCCGTTTCCTGCATCTGGTCACTGTGAGAAGTTCCGTCAGCATCAAAATCGGTAGGCTCAGCAGTTGTAACTGCGGTTAGGTTGTAGGTTCCTTCAATTTGCGTTTCATTGTTCACTCCTGCTGTATCATCATCACTACTACACGAAGTTAAACCAAATCCCGTGACTAATAATGTACAGGCTAATACTCTAAACTTTTTCATTTTGCTATTTTTTTGATAGGTTAATAATGTCAAATCTATAAAGCAGCTAATAGGATAATGTTAAGGAAACCGTTAATTAAACTTTGTTTAACAACGCTTTAGGGATTTGGATTTTCACAAAGCTTTGCCTTATAAGCCATTTGGAATTTATTGTGCATTTTTTGTTAAATTGCCCGTTCGTACACTAATTAACACCTATTTAATAAATAACTATACAAACATGACCAGTTTGGATATATAAACTCAGGGTGAAAAATTTATTTTGTAATCGTATCTTCGTAATAAACTAACAAACTTCCCTTACACTTCGTGAAAAGAATTATACTACTATTAGCAGCATTATATACGCTTGCAGGTTTCTCACAAGACCTGCCCCCTATTCTTAAATACAGTACCAACCAGTACAGTGCCGGTAATCAAAACTGGATGATGAGCCAGGATAAGGACCACTTTATGTATTTTGCCAATAATGGCGGACTACTGGAATACAATGGTACTGCATGGACGCTGTACCCTTCCCCTAACGAAACAATCATCAGGTCGGTTAAGGTGATTGGCGAACGTATTTATACAGGTTGCTACATGGAATTTGGATATTGGACCCGCAACGAAGACGGAAGCCTTAGCTATACTTCCCTTAGTGAAGCTATACGTGATAAAATTTTAGACGACGAACAGTTTTGGAACATTGCACAATACGACCACTGGGTTATATTCCAGTCGCTTAACCAGATATTTATTTACGATACCCAAAAGAAAACCTATAACATACTGAAACCGGATACGGGAGTGAATAAAATTTTCAGGGTAGGTAACAGGATTTTGTACCAAACCTTTGGCACAGGATTGTATGAAATTGAAAACGGGGTTAGCAAGGTAGTAAACAATACCCCACAGCTAACCAACAATAAAATAATAAGTATTTACCCTTATAATGAAGGACTGCTTATCCAAACGCAATATAACGGTTTACTGGAACTGAAAAACAATACTATTACCCACTGGGACACTGAAGCCGACAGCGAACTGAAATCTAGCAGTATATACAGCGGACAGAAACTTAGCGATGGTAGCCTGGCTTTAGGAACAGTATCAAATGGTATTTTTATATTATCGCCACAGGGAAAAGTACGCTACCATATTACTCAAAACAAGGGACTTAGCAACAATACAGCCCTATCTCTTTTTGAGGATACAGATAAAAACCTTTGGATTGGCTTAGATAACGGTATTAACTGTATCAATTTACAGTCGGCAGTGAGGAGTTTTGTAGACGATACAGGCTTTTTAGGTACTGTATACACCTCTGCACTATATAATAACCACTTATATATAGGTACCAATCAGGGATTGTTTTATAAAACATACAATTCAGAAGAGGAATTCAGGTTTATTCCCGGCACCAAAGGTCAGGTTTGGTCACTATACCAATATGATGGCAGCCTGTTTTGCGGGCATGACTCGGGTACATTTATTATAAACGGAAGTCAGGCCAGCTTACTGTTTAACGGATCGGGTACCTGGAAGTTTGAGCCACATCCTAAAGATAAAACGAAACTGATACAGGGTAATTACTATGGTTTATCCGTACTGGAAAAGGTAAACGGAAACTGGACCTTTAAAAACAAGATAACCGGATTTGACTATTCCAGCCGCTACTTTGCCCTTTCAGGCAATAACGAAATATATGTGAGTCACGAATACAAAGGAGTGTTCAGGATTAAAACTGATAATAACTACACCCGCATAACCGACTTTGAAGCCTATAAAACTCCGGCTAAGGGTAAAAACGCATCACTTGTCAGCTTTAATAACACCATATACTATGCCTCAAAAGAAGGATTGTTTGTTTTGAATAACAAAACCAAAAAGTTTGAGAAGTATGAAAAGCTATCAAAACTGTTTAATCATGATGAATATATTTCAGGTAAACTAACCGCAGATAAGTCCGACAGGCTTTGGTTCTTTACCAAAAACTACATCAATTACTTCTCTCCGGGTAAACTTAATGCCGAACTGAAACACAATGCCATAGCAATACCTTCATCCCTTACCAACTCCATGCTGGGGTTTGAAAACATAACCCAGATAAAAGATAACATCTATTTGGTAGGCACTACAGACGGTTACTATACCCTAAACATAAATGAGCTAAACTTTAAAAGCAATACTATTACCATTACAGGGATTACCAATAATGTACTAAACGAAAAACCATCTCCTGTAATCATACAAAACGAGGGTGAGTTTAAGTATATCGAAAACAACCTTACCTTTTTATATACCGTACCGGAGTATAATAAATATGCCAATACCGAATTTCAGTATATACTTGAGGGAATGCAAAACGACTGGAGTGAATGGAATAATAAACCTGTTACTACATTTAAAAACCTTCCGGCAGGTACCTATACATTTAAGGTAAGGGCAAAAACGGGAAGTTCACTATCTGTAAATACCGCCAGTTATACTTTTGTAATACTCAAACCTTGGTATGCCACAAATATTGCTGTAGTAATTTATATCATCTTTGCCTTCGTAGCTGCTTTCCTTATTAACAGGGCCTATAAAAATTACTATCAGCGTCAAAGCGAAAAACTTATAGAGGAAAACAACAGGCTGCTTGAAATTAAAGAACTGGAAAAAGAACAGGAGCTGATGAAAATCAAGAACGAGCAGTTACAACAGGATTTTGAAAGTAAGAACAGGGAACTTGCTGCCTCTACCATGAATCTTATTAAAAAGAACGAACTGCTTTCTCTTATAAAAGATGATTTGAAGAAAACAGGTACAGGTGGTGCCGATAAAAATATCAAATCGGTAATTACAACCATTAATAAAAATATTAATGAGGATGACACATGGGATATGTTTAAGGAGGCATTCAATAATGCGGATAAAGATTTCTTAAAAAAGGTAAAATCTGTTCACCCTTCCTTAACACCAAATGACCTTCGATTATGTGCCTACCTTCGTCTTAATTTATCGTCTAAAGAAATAGCTCCGCTACTCAACATTTCGGTAAGGAGTGTAGAGATAAAACGATATCGTTTGCGTAAAAAAATGGAATTACCTCACGAATTAGGACTTGTTGAGTACATACTGTCGCTTTAGCACACCACATCATTTGGTAAATTCACCTATACATCACCTCAACAACAACGTTGTAATAGTGTGTTTTTTTTTATTTTATCCAAAGATTTTTAAACACTTAACTTACTGTTAATGCTTACTATTAGGGGAAAGTCATAAATTTTCTTTAAGTTTTTCAGGAATGTATAATTTTTGTTGAGGCTAATTTTATTCTTCGTAATTTATTGTGATATAATTTTAGATAATCACAAAAAACAATTTAATATATGAAGTCTAAATTACTCTTAATTACTTTTATTCTGATTTCATCTTTCTGTTTCGCACAGGAGGTTGAAGTTAAGGGTACAGTAAGTGAAGTGGGCACCGGTTTGACTATACCGGGTGTTAACGTCATTGTAAAAAATGGTACAGCCTCTACGGTTACCGACATGGATGGTAATTACATCATTAATGCTCCGGTAGGCTCTACCCTTTCTTTCAGTTTTATTGGTTATGAAACTGTAGAACAAACCGTAACCGGAGCCGGAGTTATTTCGGTATCACTTAAAGAAACTTCTCAAACACTGGAAGAAGTAGTAGTGATAGGTTATGGTACACAACGTAAAAAAGAAGTAACCGGTGCCGTTAGTGTTGTTGGTGCAAAAACGCTGGAAGACATGAATCCGGTTAAGGTAGAACAGGCATTACAGGGTACTGTAAGTGGTGTTAATGTTACTACACAATCGGGTAAGCCGGGTGCAGCTCTTAACGTAAGGATTAGGGGTATAGCCACAAATGGTGATAATGCTCCTTTAGTATTAATAGATGGTTATATAGGTAGCCTTAGCGACATTAATGCAAACGACATTGAAAACATTACTGTATTAAAAGATGCTCAGGCAGCTATATATGGTACAAGTGGAGCAAACGGTGTTATACTTGTTACTACTAAAAAAGGCAGAAAAAACTCAAAAGCAACCTTCTCTTATAATGCATATACAGGTTTTCAGCAAACTACAAGAAAATTACCATTGCTAAACGCCTCAGAATATGCACTATTGCTTAATGAAAAATATGCAAATGGCGGACAGCCAATACCTTTCCCTAATGTTTCTAACCTTGGTGAAGGTACAAACTGGCAGGATGAAGTGTTTGATAGCGGAGTACCTATTATTAACCATGACCTATCTGTTTCAGGTGGTGGTGAAAAGGTTACTTACCGTGTGAGTGGTTCACACCTTGACCAGGAAGGTATCATAGGCGGTGCCGATAAATCTCACTTTGAGCGTAATACTGCACGTATTTCCCTTAATGCTGATCTTAGCGATAAACTTAAAATGTACACTAACGTTATTTTCCTTACTACAGATTCGCAGGGATTTAACGAAAACGTACTGGGATCAGTACTGTTTAATGCTATTAACACACCTGCAATTTATAGCCCTTATGATGCTAACGGCAACTTTACCGTACTCCCTACAGGTAGCTCTACTATTCCCGGAAGTAACCTTGGTAACGAAATAATCAACCCGCTGGCTCAAATCGCTAACACATATAACGACTACAACCTTAAAAAGTTAAGCGGTACTTTTGGTGCCGATTATGAGCTAATTAAAAACCTTACCGTTACAGGTCGTGTTGGTTTCAACACCCAAAACAGAGACGAAAGGATATTTAATAAACAAATCTCATATGGCGGTAAAGTATTCGATAACGTTAGAAGTAGTGTAAACCAAAATGCTTTTGACGATAACGATTATACTTTTGACGCATATGCCAACTATAAGTTTAATATTAACGATGCGCATAACTTTACTGCTACTGTGGGTACTACAGTATTCAAAACATGGGGTAAAGGTTTATATGCAACAGGTTTTGATGTACCAAATAACTCATGGGAATTTGCAGACATAAGCCTTACAACAGGTTTTGCAGATAACAAAACGGTAAGTTCTTACTCTTATGACGACAGAAGACTATCATACTTCGGTAGAATTCAATATGACTATAAAGGCCGTTACCTGTTATCCGGTATGCTTAGAAGGGATTCCTCTACTAAATTCGGTGCAAATAACCGTGTAGGTTACTTCCCGTCTGTTACTGGTGGTTGGGTACTTTCGGAAGAGTCTTTCTTTAAAGAAAACAACATTCTTAACTTTGCTAAAATAAGAGCAAGTTACGGTGTACTTGGTAGTGACAGGTTTGACTCAAACCTATACTTAGGTTTACTTAACGGTGAGGCTACTTATGTATTTGACGGTGCACTGGCAAACGGTTTTGCTATTGGTGCTTTACCAAACCCAGACCTTAAATGGGAAGAAGCAAGGAAATTTGACTTAGGTCTTGATCTTAACTTCTTTAATGACAAACTTGAATTTGTTGCCGATTACTTTAAAGATACAAGAGCTAACCTGTTAATCCCTAACATCCCTGTATCGGGTATTGTGGGAACCTATGCTCCTGGTGGTCAAAACCCAACACTTAACGCGGGTGACGTGGAAAACAAAGGTTTTGAATTTGCCCTTACTTATAACGACTATATAGGAGATGATTTCCATATTAAAGCAAGCTATAACATTACATTTATTAAAAACACCGTAACATCGGTTAACAACGGAACCGGATTCTTTGCAGGTGGTGAGTTTGGAGTTGGACAGCCACAACCTACAAGAATGGAAGTAGGACATCCTATGGGGTACTTTTACGGGTATGTAACCGATGGTATTTTCCAAAATGCTGAAGAGGTTGCAGCACACCCTGACCAGTCGGCTCTTGGAGCTGCCGCTCAACCGGGTGATATCCGTTTTGTAGACGTTAACGGTGATGGTGTTCTTGATGCTGATGACCGTACAGAAATTGGTGATCCTATCCCTAATGCAACTATGGGTTTCAACCTACAGCTTGACTATAAAGGATTTGACTTTGCTACCTACCTTTTTGCCTCTATAGGTAACGATATGGTAAGAAACTATGAAAGAAACCTTACCGACGTAAACAGAATGAGTTATGCACTTGACCGCTGGACAGGTGAAGGTACAAGTAACAGTGTGCCAAGAGCAACTACTGCTGCTACATCAAACAACATTTTCTCTGATTTCTTTGTGGAAGATGCTTCTTACCTTAGAATACAAAATGTACAGCTTGGTTATACTGTTAATCCTGATTTTACCGAGAAAGCAGGTATTACTAAACTAAGAATATATGCAGGTGTGAACAACCTATATACATTTACAAAATACAGAGGTTTTGATCCCGGTGCTTCAAGCGGTGCTCCGCTATCTTCGGGGATAGACTTTGGTTTCTACCCTGTTCCGAGAACATATCTAATCGGTTTAAACCTAAACTTCTAAAAAAATGAAAAGAAAAATTATCACAGCCATTTTGGCTTTCAGTATAGTCGCAACGGTAAACATATCGTGTAGTGACGACTTTGTGGAAAGAGATCCTGTTTACAGTATATCATCAGACAATTACTTTAACTCTGAAGAAGATTATAACTATGCGCTTATCGCTGCTTATGATATACTTCAGTCTACCTATGTAAACGTAATACTGGGTGAAATCGCTTCAGATAATACATTATCAGGAGGTGAAAGTGCTAACGACGTAATTGGGTGGCAGCAGGTAGATGAGATGACACATACCCCTGTTAATTCAAACCTAAGGGATGTATGGAACTGGATGTTTGCCGGAGTAAACAGATCGGCTTACATACTTGAATTTAAGGACAAAACTGATTTTGAAGGAAGGGCACAAATTGTAGCCGAAGCCCGTTTTTTACATGCTTACTATAACTTTGAACTTCTAAAATGGTTTGGAGGCATTCCGTTAAAAGGTGACGAACGTTTTGCTCTTGGTGACGAAACTACTATCCCCAGAGCCTCAAAAGATGAGGTATACGCTTCTATTATTAGCGATCTTGAAATGGCTATTGCTGATTTAGCTGTTACAGCTCCTCAGGTAGGCCGTGTTACAAAAGGTGCTGCGCAGGCATTATTAGGTAAGGTATACCTTTATAAAGGAGACTATGCGCTGGCTGCTTCAATGCTGGACAACGTTATTACCAGTGGGCAGTATGCACTTGTACAGGATGACAACTACCTGAACCTTTTTGAAGAATCAGGTGAAAACGGAACAGAATCAGTATTCGAAGTACAGTATACTGATGTTGAAGGTGCCGGTTTTGGCTGTCTTCAATGTAGCGAAGGTAACGTTGCAGTAGGTTTTAGCGGACCAAGAAACTACAGCGGCCCTATGTTTACCTCTGGTTTCAGTTTTAACGTACCTACAGAGGAAGCTGCTTCAATTTATGAAGACGGCGATATGAGAAAAGAAGTTACCATTCTTGACATGGCTGCGTGGGGTGCCGAAACAGGTGCTACTTACGGTCCCGGTTATAAAGATACCGGTTACTTTAACCGTAAATACATACCAAGGGTAAGAAGCGATGAAGCTGCGGGCGACTTAAATCTTACTAACCCAAACAACTACCGTGCTATACGCTATTCTGACGTACTGCTTATGGCTGCCGAAGCTTATAGCCGCACCGGAAACGCCTCTCAGGCATTAGAGTATGTTAACGAGGTTAGAAGAAGGGCTTTTGGCGATGAGAACCACGACCTTTCAGGTGCAGGTGATGCTCTAACAAGTGCTATCCTTTTAGAGAGAAGAAGAGAACTTTTAGGTGAAGGGCACCGTTTCTTCGACCTTGTAAGAACAGGTCAGGCTGCCTCAAACATACCTGGCTTTACAGCTAACAAAAACGAATTGTTCCCTATTCCAATCGAAGAGATTCAGTTCTCTGGCGGACTTTGGGAACAAAACCCTAACTACTAATATGTTACAGATATGAAAAGTTTAAAATATATATTTACACTAGTATTTGTTACGGCATTATTTACAGCCTGTAACGACGACGAGTTTGACTCGGGGTTCCTGGACAACGCTCCTGCCCCTGCAAGCCTTTCTGCACTGTTTACCATTTCTCAGGATAATACCGGTTTAGTAACCATCCAACCTAATGGTGAAGGCGTAGGTAACTACAGCATTTATTTTGGAGATGGTACTCCAGATCCTGCAACGGTAATCCCTGGGCAAAAAGCGCAACATAATTATGCCGAAGGTGTTTATGACGTTACCATTGTAGGAAACGGTATTACCGGAAAACAAACAGAAATAACAGAACAGTTAACTGTTACTTTTGTAGCTCCGGAAAATCTTGCCGTGAACATAGCGACTGTAAACGGAGATCCGTTTAGCATTAATGTTAGCGCAACTGCCGATTATGAAACTTTCTATGAAGTTACTTTCGGTGAAGATGAAAACGCTGCTCCGGTTCAGTTTAACGAAGGAGATCAGGTACCATATACTTACTCAGCCATTGGTACTTATGATGTAACAGTAACTGCTTTTAGCGGTGGTGTAGCTACAACAACAGTAACACAACAGGTTACTATCACTAACCCGCTTTTATTACCTATAGAGTTTGAAAACAATACTTTAAATTATGCTTTTGGAGACTTTGGTAACGCTACAACATCTGTAGTGGAAAACCCTGATCCGTCCGGCATCAATATCAGCGCTATGGTAGGTCAGCAGGTTAAAAATGCAGGTGCCGAAGTTTGGGCAGGTACTTCCCTACCGCTTGACGCTCCTATTGATTTCACTTCATTAAACCAAATTAAGGTTAAAGTATGGTCGCCAATTGCGGGTGCTACCGTTAAGTTTAAACTTGAAAACCTTGATAATGCAGATATTAATTATGAGGTAGATCAGGTTACTACAGTTTCTAACGAGTGGGAAGAACTTACTTACGACTTCTCTGAAATAAGCCTTGACAACGAGTACGGGCGCATTGTACTGTTCTTTAACTTTGGTGTTAACGGTGGTGGAGAAACCTACTACTTTGACGATATTAAACAAGCTGCTCCTGAGCAATCAGTATCACTTCCATTAAATTTTGAGTACGATATTGAGTACACATTTAACGGTTTTGGTAATGCTTTTGGTTCTAAAGTAGAAAACCCTGACGCATCGGGTATCAATACAAGTGGTTTTGTGGGACAGGTTGTAAAAAACAACGGTGCCGAAACATGGGCTGGTGTTGCAATACCTCTTGTGGGGCCTATTGACTTCTCTACACAGCAAAAAATAAAAATGAAAGTTTGGTCTCCTCAGGCAGGTATTACAGTATTGCTTAAATTAGAAAATAATGGGGCAACTATTACTACTGAGCTTCCTGCAACTACTACAGTGGCAAATCAATGGGAAGAGCTTGAGTATGACTTTACAGGAATAGATAACTCAGCGAATTTTCAAAACGTAGTACTGTTCTTTGACTTTGATCAGCCGGGTACAGGTGCAACCTACTATTTTGACGATATAGAACTTACAAACTAAAAAAGAGCTTATGAAAACATATATAACTAAAATAGGAATCCTGTTTGCCTTTGTAGCTGTACTATGGGCATGCCAGGACGACGATTCAACCTTTGGAGACATCACTGCTCCTACTAATCTTACGATTAATTATGATATAGTAGGACAGGATGCCGAAAATCCTGACGGAGACGGTAGCGGTTTGGTAAACTTTACTGCCACTGCAGATAATGCTATTAGTTACAAATACTTATTTAGTGATGGTTCTTCTGCTGTTTCGGCATCAGGAGTATATGCAAAACGGTTCACTCAAAACGGCGTTAATACATATACTGTTACAGTACTGGCAAACGGTACAGGTGGTGTAACTACAAGTACAAGCATTGAGGTTACCGTATTCAGTAACTTCTCTGACGACGAAGGTGTACAACTTTTAACAGCAGGCTCTTCTAAAGTATGGTACTGGTATGCAGCAGCTCCCGGTCACCTTGGTGTAGGTCCTAACGACACATCAGAAAACACAGGTGTGCCTAGCTACTATGCAGCAGCTCCGTTTGAAAAAGCAGGAGACCCTGCAAGCAGCTGTTTATATGATAACGTACTTACTTTCTCACTTGATAATGGTATAATTAAGTATACGCTTGATAATGGCGGAAATACTTTCTTTAACTCTTCATTTAATAGTGTGGGTGGTAGTACAGCTACAGATGACCAATGTTTACCTTATGACACATCTGGCGAAAAAGTAGTGAGCTTAGGCCCGTCAAGTTCTCTTGTACCGGACGATCAGAAAAGAGGTACCGTAATGGACTTTAGCGATAACGGATTCATGGGGTACTACATTGGTACTTCTACTTATGAAATCCTTTCTATCACAGAAAATGAAATGCACGTAAGAGCCGTAATGGGTGGAAATGAAGCCCTTGCATGGTATCATATATTCACCACTACTCCTGTAGATGAGCAGGGTAACTCGGGTGGTGAAGAGCCTGACTATGATACACTTGTATGGTCTGACGAATTTGATGTAGACGGTGCTCCAAACCCTGATAACTGGACTATGGAAATAGGTAACGGCGATAGCGGTTGGGGTAACAACGAAGCACAGTACTATCTTGCAGAGAATGCTGTAGTAGAAGATGGTATGCTTAAAATTACTGCTAAAGCAGAAAGCTCAAACGGATTTGATTATACATCGGCAAGAATGAAAACCGAAGGGAATTTTGACTTCACTTATGGTAAAGTAGAAATCAGGGCTAAACTGCCTACAGGTGCAGGTACATGGCCTGCACTATGGATGCTGGGTTCTGACTATGCTACAAACACATGGCCTGGTTGTGGTGAAATAGATATTATGGAGCATGTGGGTAACGATCAAAATACCATTCACGGTACACTGCACTATCCTAACAACTCAGGAGCAAATGGTAATACCGGCTCAACAACTGTTGCAGGTGTGTCAGATGAATTCCATCTTTACAGTGTTATTTGGAGTCCTACAAAAATCAGGTTCTTTGTAGACGATGTAGAGTACCATAGTTATGATAACGTAAGTTCATCGCCATTTAACAGCGACTTCTTCCTTATATTTAATGTTGCCATGGGTGGTAATTTTGGTGGAGAAATAGATCCTGGATTTACCCAGTCGACTATGGAAGTTGATTATGTAAAAGTATATCAGTAGTGTTTTCTCATAAATAATTTACTTCAAAATTAGTAATTACTAAAGGCTGGCCAAGCCGGCCTTTAGGATTACTATTATCCCAAAATTTATAATGAAATTAAATTTACCAAAATATGTTTTGGCAGCCACACTTGTAGCCATAGGTTGCAGTACTGCAAAACAGGATATGGTTTCCGTTCAGGAAAAACAACTTCCCATAGACCGTAAAGTAGACTCTGTGCTTAACCTAATGACACTCGAGGAAAAAATAGGCCAGATGAACCAATACAACGGTTTTTGGAATGTTACCGGCCCTGCCCCAAAAGATGGTGATGCTGCTGTTAAGTATGAGCACATCAAAAAAGGATGGGTAGGTTCTATGCTTAATGTGAGAGGAGTTAAAGATGTAAGAGCATTACAAAAAATTGCTGTAGAAGAAAGCAGACTGGGTATACCGGTGCTTTTTGGCTATGACGTTATCCACGGATATAAAACAATAAGCCCTATACCACTTGCCGAAGCTGCAAGCTGGGATATGGAGGCCATAGAAAACTCTGCTGCTATTGCTGCTGCCGAATCGGCTGCATCCGGTTTAAACTGGACGTTTGCACCAATGGTGGATGTAACACGCGATGCCCGATGGGGACGTGTTATGGAAGGATCGGGCGAAGACACCTATCTGGGCAGTGCTATTGCTGTAGCCAGAGTAAAAGGTTTTCAGGGTGATTTGGGAGAATTTAATGTAGCGGCCTGCGTTAAGCATTTTGCCGGATATGGTTTTGCCGAAGCCGGTAAAGACTATAATACCGTTGACGTAAATAGAAGCACCTTACATAACATAATACTCCCCCCTTTTAAGGCAGCTGCCGACGCCGGGGCGCTAACATTTATGAACTCTTTTAACGATGTAGACGGTATCCCTGCAACAGGAAATACCTATCTGCAAAGAGAGGTTCTCAAAAAAGACTGGAACTTTCAGGGCTTTGTAGTTTCTGACTGGGGTTCGATGGGTGAAATGGTAAACCACGGCTATGCGAAAGACCTGAAACAAGCGGCAGAATTTGCTGCCAATGCAGGGTCTGACATGGATATGGAATCGCATGGTTATGTGATGTATCTGGCTCAACTGGTTAAGGAAGGAAAAGTATCTGAAGACAAGATAAACGATGCGGCTCGCCGCATACTTAGGGTTAAATTTCAGCTTGGACTGTTTGACAACCCTTATAAATATTGTGATGAAGCCCGTGAAAAGGCTACCGTAGGCAAGAAGGAATTCCACGATGGTGTGCTGGATATGGCAAAAAAATCTATCGTGTTGCTTAAAAACGAAAACAACCTGCTTCCGCTAAAGAAACAGGGACAAAAAATAGTGGTTATCGGGGCATTGGCAAACGATAAAACGAGTCCGCTTGGAAGCTGGAGAATTGGTGCAGATGACGGTACAGCAGTATCAGTAATGGAAGGACTTTCACAATATAAAGGCAATGAACTGGTATATGCAAAGGGTGCTGATGTTGCATTGGGCACCCCTGCATTTACCGTAGAAACCAAAATAAACATGACCGACAAAAGTGGTTTTGAGGAAGCGGTAAATGCTGCCAAAAATGCCGATGTAGTGGTTATGGTACTGGGAGAACACGGTTTACAAACAGGTGAAGGCCGTAGCCGCGTGAATTTAGGTTTACCGGGTGTACAGCAGGAACTGCTTGAAACGGTTTACAAAGCCAATCCAAACATTGTTTTGGTATTAACTAACGGAAGGCCTCTTGAAATTGTGTGGGCCGATGGTAACATCCCTGCTATTGTAGAGGCTTGGCACTTAGGTACCGAAAGCGGTAATGCTATTGCACAGGTACTATATGGCGACTATAACCCAAGTGGCAAACTGCCTATGAGTTTCCCAAGAGCTGTAGGGCAAATGCCATTATATTACAACCATAAAAGTACCGGCAGACCTTATTATAATGGTGGAGACAGTGTTTTCTGGTCACATTATACCGATGAAAGTAACGAAGCCCTTTATCCGTTTGGGTATGGGTTAAGCTATTCGTCATTTGAATACAGTAACCTTAAACTTAGTAACAATACCCTTAGTCAAAACGGAAAAATCACTGTTAGTGTTGATGTCAAAAACACGAGCAATGTAAACGGTAAGGAAGTTGTACAGTTGTATTTAAGGGATTTATTCGGGTCGGTTACAAGGCCTGTAAGAGAGCTTAAAGGTTTTGAACTGGTTGCCATCAATGCAGGGCAAACCAAAACAGTAAGCTTTGAGATTGACGAAAAAACAATAGAATTCTATACTGCCAATAACAAGTGGGAAGCCGAACCGGGAGACTTTAAAGTTTTTGTGGGTGGAAATTCAAAAGCATCACTTGAAGCAGGATTCACCTATTCTAAATAAACCAGTATGAAAAAAACAGCTATAGTATTCCTTTTTTCGGCTCTTGCCCTATCGTGTGGTAAAAAAGAGAAAGAGCGCGAACTACTTTGGGAAGAGAATTTTGACGGATCGGAACTTAACGAGTCGGTTTGGAATTTTGAACTTGGTAACGGGTGCCCTAATATTTGCGGATGGGGTAATAACGAGCGCCAGGTGTATACCAAAGATAACCACAAGGTAGAAAACGGTAACTTAATAATTACCGCAAAAAAAATAAACGACTCCACTTATACCTCAACACGCTTAACTACAAAGGGTAACAAAGAGTTTAAGTACGGATATATAGAAGCAAAAGCAAAAATTCCTACCGGACAGGGAATTTGGCCCGCTTTTTGGATGTTAGGTTCTAACATTGATCAGGTAGGCTGGCCTATGGCAGGAGAAATAGATATACTGGAGTATGTGGGTAAAGAACCACATATGGCTTTTACCTCTCTCCACACGCAGGACAGTCATGGTAATACCATAAATACAAAGAAAACTGAGATTAAAAATATAGAAGAGGGTTTTCATACCTATGCTATAAACTGGACAGAAAACTTTATTGAGTTTTTTATAGATGGTAATTCGGTTTACAAGTTTGAACCGAAAGACAAAACAACAGAAGTTTGGCCATACAACCAGCCGTTTTACTTTTTAGTAAATGTAGCGATAGGCGGAAACTTTGGCGGACCCGAAGTGGATGATAGCATATTCCCTCAGGAATTTATAATAGACTATATTAGGGTTTACTCTAATAAATAATTAGTTTATGTTTGAGTTAGTTAGTTAAAGAAAGGGTGCTTATAGCATCCTTTTTTTATTTAGTTTAAGTATTCAAATGTTTTTATATTTTTTAGAAAATCATCATAGTTCTCCTTTTTCACATTGAATAAAATAATATTGACATCAGAATTTGTATATAGCTTAGTTAACCTATTAGAGTTTTTAGATTCCAATTTCTTATCAATATAGTTTTCTGATAGTTCAAAATCGTTCATTATATCATAAAAATCCCTTTTTGAGTCGACATCATCAAAACTCTCAAAGTTCCAAGCTCTTTGTATATCATTATCAATAAAACCTGCCTGAATAACCAGAAACTGATTGTTTTCAAAATTAAACAGATAAGTATTATTACTTACATACCAATCTTTAATATTCTTGGGTAAGTTAATTTTAAACTTTCTTGGGGAATATATTTGTCCATCAGCACTTCCGGGTATTCTGTGTTTTATTTCAAATACATTATAATCTCTGTAATAGTCAAAATTCAACATTTCATTCTTCCCTATAGATTTATATTTTTCATTATCTACGTAGGGTTTACATGATATACAACTGAATATTATTAGAAGAAAAAACGTCTTATACATACAGATTTTTAATTCTAATATAATAAAAAGGGAGCTTATAGCTTCCTTTCTTTATTTATTTCCAATTGTAGTAAACCATGTATGCACCTAACGCACTAAAAAATAGTATTCCTAAATTATAATAGTCAAACTTATTATCAATAACTGATTTATGAGGTTTTTTAGGGTTATAATATACCTTTACTTTTTCTCCTTCAATAAATCTGCCATTAGGCACTATCGATTTTAAGTTGCTTCCAAATATTAGGTTTCGGGTATGGCTGTCATTATTCTGGTAAAATTTATCTCTAACAGAATATTCATAAACAACATAGTTTCTCCAATATCTGTCAGTATCTTTTTTATCCCGTTCTACAGTATTTCTTAATATCATGCCTTCGGTTGTTTTCCATTTTTTTATGGTAACTTCATAAAAATAGAGTATTATCCCTAGTACGAAAAAAGGAAATATAATAAATGCCAATCCGCCATAAAATACCGGTTCCTGTTCAAAAAACATTAATGCGGTAATTTATTCCTTAATAGTCCGTACAGGTAAGTCCCTACTAAAGCACCAAGCAATACTACCCCTATTCCGTAAAAGCCTGCACCTATTAGTATAAATATAGGCCCCGGGCAGGTACCTATAAGTCCCCATCCTAAACCAAACAGTATTCCTCCTGCCATGTAGTTAGTAAACCCTTTATCTTTATTAGGAATTACAATAGGCTGTCCGG
Organism: Flavobacterium rhizophilum; assembly: GCF_046000485.1. Lineage (NCBI taxonomy): Bacteria > Pseudomonadati > Bacteroidota > Flavobacteriia > Flavobacteriales > Flavobacteriaceae > Flavobacterium > Flavobacterium rhizophilum. Next base: position 160,359 of record NZ_JBELQB010000003.1, on the reverse strand, counting down.
TAATGTCTTTTACATTATTGCGTTTAATAAGCTGTATACCTACCACCCCAACCACAACGGCTGTCATTATTATGCCGAACATATGGAACGACTGAAAGTGGAACATCTCGTATATACGGTACCAAGAAACGGCTTCTGATTTGGTAAGAACGATACCAAATACTAATCCAACCAGTAAATATTTTAGGAATTTCATGTTTCTGTTAGTTTAAAATTAATGGTAACAGCAGCCACGACATTATAAGGCCACCAATAAAAAATCCGATTACAGCAATAAACGAAGGTAACTGCAGGTTACTTAACCCCGATATGGCGTGCCCCGATGTGCATCCTCCGGCATAACGGGTACCAAAACCTACCAGTATACCACCAAGAAGCAGTATTAAAAGTACTTTAGGTGACTGTAAGGCTTCAGGGCTAACAAGCGCATCAGGTAAGAGCTTACCGTTTGGCTCATCAATATTCATTTGCCTTAGCTCTACCACCGTTTGTGGGTTAAGATTTACGCCACTGCCATCGCTCAGGTAATGCGTAGCTATAAATCCGCCCAGCATGGCACCAAGTACCACCATAAGATTCCAGCGTTGAGTTTTCCAGTCAAACTTAAAGAAATCGGCTGTTTTGCCTGCTCCCATTGCAGTACACATAGTACGGAGGTTAGACGACATCCCGAAGCTTTTACCAAAATAAATAAGAGCCAGCATTACTGCCCCAATCAAAAAGCCGGAAACATACCACGGCCATGTACCATAAAAACTATACATAATGTGTTTTTTCAAATTTCTACAAAAATAGCAATTTAGACTTTTTAACCCGCATAGAGTGTATAGCTTCTTAAAACATAAAATTTCGCTTACCTTTGATGTGCATTTCAACTACTTTTTATGAAAAAAATATTCCTTACCATAGTATTGGCTGCTTTTGCTGCATCGTGCATAAGTACACGCAATACCATAAAAAATATTGACAACACTGCCAGGATGCCTAACCTCTCTAAGGAGCGCACCTTTATTATTACCGAAACGGCACAAAACAACAAATACGGTTACGATCAGGACTGGCCTGTTAATCTTGGTTTCCTGCCGGTACAAACTGCCGAGATTAACGTAAAGCGTTATTTTGGAGCGCTTAGCGGCCCGCAGGGACAAAAAATAACCTATACAAAACTGGAAGCCTGCTGCCCGTTCCCGTCTGAAAGAAACAGTATGGGTGCAGGGCTGCTTGATGTGTATGAAGTAAGTTGGGACGGACTTGCAACTCCCGTAAAAATATACATTAACCTTTATGAAAAAGGAAAAGTAATGGCCCCTGCCGGATTTGGCATAAGGGAATTAAAATAACCGTAAAAGCCTTAGTGTACTACTAAGGCTTTTATTTTTTATCTTTGCACCACAAATTTCAGTATCTATGAACTTACAGAATATACCTCAGATAAAACATACCGACAGCGGCAACTTTTTTGTACTTGCCGGGCCTTGTGCCATTGAAGGTGAAGATATGGCACTTCGCATTGCCGAAAAACTGGTTGGGATTACCGACAGGCTACAGATTCCTTATGTATTTAAAGGATCGTTCAAAAAAGCTAACCGTTCCCGCATAGACAGCTTTACAGGCATAGGCGATGAAAAAGCCCTTAAAATACTTCAAAAGGTATCGCAAACTTTTGGCGTACCTACCGTTACCGATATTCATGAAAATGAAGATGCGGCAAAAGCTGCCGAGTATGTGGATGTACTGCAAATACCTGCCTTTTTGGTAAGACAAACCGACCTTGTGGTTGCTGCTGCCGAAACCGGTAAAACAGTAAACCTTAAAAAAGGCCAGTTTATGAGTCCGGAAAGCATGAAACATGCCGTACAAAAGGTATTGGATTGTAATAACGAAAATGTAATGGTTACAGACAGGGGAACTATGTTTGGCTATCAGGACATGATTGTTGATTACAGGGGCATTCCTACCATGAAACAGTTTGCCTCTACTGTGCTGGATGTTACTCACTCCCTACAGCAGCCTAACCAGTCTACCGGTGTTACCGGAGGTAGGCCTGACATGATTGAAACCATCGCAAAAGCCGGTATAGCGGTTGGTGTAGATGGAATTTTTATTGAAACTCACTTTGATCCTGCTAATGCAAAAAGTGATGGTGCTAACATGCTGCACCTTGATTACTTTGAAGGTTTAATGGAAAGGCTTGTAGCGATCAGAAAAACGATCAACAACTTTTAATACCTTATTTTTTTAATTATTTTATCGTGAAACAACCATTATTACTGGTTGTACTATCTTTTTGTGTTTTTTCACAGTACACCTTTTCCCAGGAACTAGCAACAGCCCCTGAAAAATACACAGCTCACAACAAAGGAAAGTTTTTTATACTTTGGGGAGGAAACAGAGAATCTTTCTCAAGGTCAGACATTAACTTTTCCGGACCAGGATATAACTTTACCCTACAGGACGTAGAAGCACATGACAAACCTAAAGGATGGCATGTAGACTATGTTAACCCTACTAAAATGACCATACCGCAAACAAACCTGCGCATAGGTTATTTTATTAGCGACCATTACAGTATTTCACTTGGTATAGACCACATGAAGTATGTAATGAGCCAAAACCAGGTAGCCAATATTAACGGTTATGTGGACATGGACGAAAGTCAGCCCGGTGCTGCTTTTAACGGTATATATAACAATGTACCAATTACCCTTACGGAAGATTTCCTTACATTTGAACATACTGACGGACTAAACTACATAAACGTAGAGTTTGCCCGTGTAGACGATGTTTCAAAATATTTAGGAATTACCAATACTGATACATTTCAGGTAAATATTACCGAAGGTTTAGGCGGAGGTTTTTTATACCCTAAAACCAATGCTAAGGTACTTGGTATGGACAGGCACGACGATTTCCATATCTCAGGTTATGGCGTAGCTGCTAAGGCAGGCATTAATCTAACCTTTTTTAAACACTTCTTTATACAGGGAGAATTTAAAAGCGGTTATATAGACATGCATGACATACGTACTACCCATTCTGGTGCCGACAGGGCTTCCCAACATTTTACATTCTTCCAGAGAATAGTAGCTATAGGCGGTATCTTCAGGATATAAAACCTATACCATTTATAATACAGGCGCTCCTTAACAGGGGCGCTTTTTATATCCCCTTACCCAACCTACCGATTTTTGAATATTTTTTTGGAAATTTCAGAAAATTCATTAACTTTGTATTTCAAAGTACTTTACTATGGAAAACTACATAAAGGACATTCAGGATATAAAAAAGATGATGGATAGGTCGTCACAGTTCCTTTCCCTTAGCGGGATATCGGGAATTATGGCAGGCATTTATGCACTGGCAGGGGCTTATTTAGTACACCATGTTGCTGAAGAAAAATATACTCTTGAAAGCCTGACCTTTAAGTACATTCTGTTAATTGCTGCCGCTGTACTAATACTATCTGTTTCAACAGCATTATTACTTACTTTGAAAAAAGCCCGTAAAAGTGGCGACATGATTTGGAGCTCTACGTCAAAGCGACTGTTAGCTAACTTTATGATTCCGCTTTGTACAGGAGGCATTTTTGCACTGTTATTAATTAAGAATCATTATTATGGCCTAATTGCCCCTATAACATTGATTTTTTACGGATTATCGTGTGTGAATGCCAGTAAGTATACTTTAAGGGATGTGCGCTATTTAGGTTTAACAATGATAATTATAGGCTTATTTGCCACGTGGTTTATGGGTTACGGACTTGAATTTTGGGCACTTGGATTTGGAGGATGCCATATTGTGTATGGAACCGTGATGCATTTTAAATATGACCGAAAACAGTAAGTTTGAAGAATATATTACAACATATAAATAAGGCCTTTGACCACAGGATACGTCTCGGCATCATGTCGGTACTTGTGGTAAACGAGTATGCCGATTTTACAACGCTTAAAGAATTACTGGGTGTGACAGACGGTAACCTTGCCAGCCATGCAAAAGCACTGGAAAGTGAAAACTATATAACTATTGAAAAACAGTTTATAGGCAAAAAGCCAAATACCCGCTATATAGCAACTAAAGAAGGCCGTAAAGCCTTTAAAGATCATATTGATGCACTGGAAAAATTAATCCAGAAAAAGTAAACTATATTTTTTTATCTTTTTACTTTGAAAAACAAAGTACTTTTAAAATAATAAAAATGAAAACATTAAAATCTGTAATTAACAATCAGTTCAGGAATAACGCCCTGCTGATAACCATGGCCTGCTTTGCCGTTTGTTTATTGATAACCAGAGTAGCCATTGCACGATCTGAATTTTATTTCTTTTTAGCCTGGAACATCTTTTTAGCTTATGTGCCATTAGGAATAACAGGATACATGATAGACAGGCCACACCTTATAGAGAAGAGACACTATTTTTACCCCCTTTTCTTTGCCTGGCTCATGTTCCTGCCTAATGCGCCTTATATAATTACAGATTTCATCCATCTTAAAAGGGAAACAAGTATACCGGTTTGGTTTGATGTACTGTTACTGATAAGTTTTTCCCTTAGCGGATTACTTTTTGGCATCAAATCAATGAAACAAATGTTTTTAATGCTCGCTGTAAGGTTCAATTATTTTATGACCTGGGGGCTTATGCTCATCATTAGCTTTCTAACCGGCTTTGGCATCTATTTGGGGCGCTTTTTACGCTATAACAGTTGGGATATATTACATAAGCCTTTAGAGTTGGTACAATGCATATTTGTAAGCCTAACGGTTTGTCCGGAATGTAAAACATCATGGGGAATGACATTAGGCTTTGGCGTATTTATGTTTCTGGCTTTTATTATGTATCCTGAACCTGAATAAAAAAATTTATAAATCTACTTTGAAATTCAAAGTAAAAAAAGACACACATGAAAACATTAGCACTAATAACAGGCTTTACAGAAAAGCCGAAACACGATATAACACTGGAAGATTTAATAAGCTACCCTAAAGGCAGTTTAGGTAACACTCTTGGCAGGTTTCTGTTTGATAACAGCAACGAAACCTACCCTATACCTGAGAAACAGGATATACTGAGAGTACTTATCACTAAAGATATAAATAACAGGGAAGAGATAGCTATGCACTACTACCTGATAGGAAACGGAGACATCAGTATTGTTACTGTATTCTCTGCCCTTACGGGTTTATTATTGAATCCGCTGGCACTACCCTATTTCATAAAGAGATATAAAGAGGGCAAACAGGCATTAAGGTTTTACGACCTTAATTATTTCAGGATGCTGCACTTGCCGTTACAAAGGATAAAAGACACATTTTTAATACAGTAATTAATGACAAACACACCTTCAACCAAAACCATAATAATTGTAATACTGCCAATGGTTGTCCTTACCGCAACCCTTAGCATTGGCACTGCCCTACTGTTTTACTCGCTGCACTTGGATAAAGAGAGCTTTAACGAACATTACCGCAGCGGGTTCCTGTGGGGAGTTGCCATGCTAAACACACTGGTTGTATTGTTGCTCCTAATCCTTTCGTCATTTTACAGGCCAACAGTAAACCTGTGGCGAAATGTGTTAACACTGGCAAATGTACCGCCGGCTATTGTTTACCTGCTTTATTTCTCAACAACATTTCCTTATAAACCCTAAGCCGTGGAAACAGTAAACATAAACCAAGAATCAGAAGTGGTAAAATACATCTGTAACATCTGTAAAAAAACAGCAGCAATAACATTTACGATAGCCGTGCCTCTATTTGTAATAAGTGCAATATCAATACATGAGCCAACAATATCATTAATACAAAACAACAAAACATTTTATACCGATGACACATCATTAAGCTTAGTTGTCGTAAGCTTCATATTCATAGCAATTACAACATTAATAAACGGCCTTATTCTTTTTATAGCACTAATAATAGCAATAAGCAGTAAAGGCCACAGTAAAAAGGTATTGCTTGCAATGGCATACATGCTGATAAATATTCCAATTGCAGTGGCATATGAAACATTGATAATAAAATTATAGTAATAACATGCTCGGTATTTAATAACTAGTAAAAAACAACAATTAAAATCAATTAACCCTAATAATTCAATTATGGAACAAAATGTAAATACAACACAAAACAACGAAAAACCTCAGGGCTTTTTCCAGTCTAACACCGCAAAAATAATCATGGTAGGACTACTGGTTTTTATCCTGCTAATTCCCCTTCAGTTTGTAAAGAGCTTAATATTTGAGCGTGCACAACGTCAAAAAGAAGTAATTCAGGAAATTAATGAAAAATGGGGAGGTGATGTGTACTTTTACGGACCTATAATTAAGGTTCCTTATACTGTATATGAGAAAACAAAAATAGTAGACGAGAAGACAAGAAAAGTAACCTATGAAATCACTCCATATACAGAGTACGCTTATTTCTTTCCGGATGAGCTAAAGGCTAATATTGACGTAAACGTTGATGCCGACAGTAAAAAGAGAGGTATATATAAGTCGGCCGTATACACTTCCGACCTGGATTTTAAAGGTAGTTATTGCTTACCCGATTTCTCTACTCAAAAAACTTCAGAAAAAGTTGAGGAAGCTGATATACACTGGGACCAAACACGCCTAACAATAAAAACCACAAATATAAAAGGCATACAGGGCAGTGCAAACATTACCATAGGTGGTAAAAAGCTTTCATTTGAACCTATTGCTCAAACCACAAAAAGGGAGCGCAAATCTGTAATGGAAACCGCTCCTGTAAACATCAAGGAGCTGCTAGCTAACAATAGCGCTCCTTTTTCTTTAAATATAAAATATCAGGGTAGCGAAAGCCTTAGCATTGTCCCAATAGGTAAACAAACCGAAGCTACCATGACCTCAAACTGGCATTCGCCTAGCTTTAAAGGAAATTTTCTCCCTAAAACTACAGGTACTCAGGGACAAAGTTTCCCTGCTCACTGGAGTATCTCTTACCTAAACCGTCCTTTTGCACAACGGTATTTTAATGGATTGCCGGACCTTAGTGACTATACTTTTGAAACAGGCTTTATTACACCTGTAGATGAGTATCAACAGTCTGAAAGAACTGCAAAATACGGTTTCCTTGTAATAGGACTTACCTTCCTGGTTTTCTTCCTTATTCAAACCATTAGTAAAATAAGTATTCATATTTTCCAGTATGGCATGATAGGGCTTGCTCTTATTATGTTCTATACACTCCTAATTTCCATAACAGAACACAGTAGCTTTATGTTGGGATATTTTGTTGCCGGTGCGGCTGTAGTGGTCATGATAGGGTTGTATTCTGTTTCCATATTAAAAGGAATTAAATTCCCGCTGTTTATTGCCATTTCTCTCAGCACACTATATTCTTTTATATATGTAATAATACAACTGGAAGACTATGCATTGCTTGTAGGCAGCATTGGCCTATTTGTAATACTTGGGGCAGTAATGTTTGTCTCAAGGAAAATTGACTGGAACAACAGTTCGTTACCAACTGCAAAAGCCTAACAAAAATAAGCCCCCGCATTTGCGGGGGCTTATTAATTATATCATTAAGGTTACAGCCTTAAAATAATTTTGTCCATCCATTTCCCAAAGCGTACCGCTTACGGTAATAATGTCATCTTTTTTGACTTCCCTGTACATATCAGGTTCTTTAAGGTTTGGTATGCTTATAATGATTGAATACTCCACACCGTCATCATCTACCGCCTTAGCAGTAACACCATCCTTACCGTGCTCTACAGAAAGTACAGTAGCTTTAATGGTTACCTGTTTTTCTTCGGCATTTTCGGGAACTTCAGGCACTACTATCTCTTTAGTTTCTGTCTCCTGATTAGTTGTTTCCTCACCGGATTTCTTATCGTTACAGGCTATTAAATTTATAGCAACCGTTAGGACAGCTATAATTGCAATTCTTTTCATAATGGTTATTTTTTAGTTGACCAAAGATAAATAATTGCTCCTGTAATCCCAATTATTTTCTCTTACTGCCAAATGGTGTACGTTTAACCAGGTATTTAATTGTAGCCTTATAGGAATCTAATGAACTACCAAAAGAGTTTTTGGAGTCACTATATACATTTTTACCCTCATCGTTGTAAATACGCATTTCAATGGTTGTACTGTAATTAACAACTGTAGTAGAATTATTTGTAGTAACTGTTGAACCTTTAGAATTGTTTTTATATTTATCCTTGTCCTTATAAGTAGATACTTCACTACCGTAGGTTTGGCTGCCTTTGTTTACAATATTACCGGTAGAATAAACAACATACTCCACCCCAAGCATTACAGCCAGATCTTTTGGCATTACCGACTGTATGTTGTTTACATCAACATTATTTCTGGCAAGTAAAGCATTGGTCTCCATTGGATCCTGAACTGTTATAAGGGAAGTATCACCTTTAAAATCATCAACACAATCATTTTGCATACGATGACTAAGATCTTCAGACATCAAACCATCATCATTTGTCGTAAAATTAAAAGGCAAGACAGCCAACTTGTTTCTCCTGTCTGCCGGATTAGATAAGGTTTGCTGTTGTGCCGGTTGTTTATTGCTAAACACCTCTTCCCTTCCGCTTGCAAATACAATTTTATTAATTTCTGTCTTCTTAAATTCGTATTCCAGTGTTTCTCCCTTATGAACAAACTTTACGTTATCACTATCTATCGCGGTTACCTTACCCTCTTTACTCTCTCCGTTAAGCATAATAACCCTGTCGGCAACATCCTGCGAATATGCAGTAACCGTAAACATGAGTAATAATGCCATTATTTTTAAAACTGATTTCATACACTCTTATTTTATAAAACTTTAAAGGCGACTCCTGCCCCAAAAGAATTTACAGTTATTTCGTCACTAATACCTCTGTAAAAGGCAAAAACATCAATAACAGAGTTAGTCCAGCCTAAATTAGCCTGATAAATAAATCCTCCGTCTGCATCGTCAAGTCCTACAGCATATCCTAAATTAGCTGTGTAAAATATATTTTGTTTTGTACCAAAAAGCCCTCTTGCTGATGCGGTAATTGGTATGTAAGTAAAATCATCGTATTCAAACTTTATATCTCCTACAGTTTCATCTTTTCCAAAAAAGCGGGTATATCCTGTAGATACTCCTAAACTAACCTGCTCATTTATATCAAAAAAGTATACCGATGCATCAACACCAGCATTAAAGGAAGAAACATCTGAAGCATCACCAGTGGGAAATGCACCATGAGCCCCCACCCTGATATCCTGAGCATTTACTGCAAACGTTAATCCTAAAAATGTAAGAAGTAATAATAACTGTTTTTTGAAATTTGGTTTGTTTGTTTTCATGTTTATTAGGTTTTAGATTAAAGCATAATAACTAATTTATTAAAAAACAAAATGTTAACCGAATACGTTTCACAAATATTTAACATGGTGTAAACAAAAAAGTCCTGCCGAATGGCAGGACTTTTTAAAGACTAAACTTAATATTTTTAATGAGCATCACCCATTTCAACTTCATGGGCTATTCCCTGTTCTTTTAATATCTGCATAACTTTCCAACCAAAGAAAACAAGGTATAAGAAACATAATACAGGGATAAAATAAGAATGGTGAATACCAATAATATCTGCTATTTTACCTTGTAACGGCGGAATAATACCACCACCTAAAATCATCATTACAAGAAAAGCCGAACCCTGAGATGTATACTTACCAATACCTGCAATCGCTAATGCAAATATAGAAGGCCACATAATACTACAGAATAAACCTCCACTCATAAAGGCGTAAATAGCCACATCTCCGGTAGAGAATAATCCGATAAGCATTGCAGTAACACCCAGTAAACTAAATATCATAAGTGTTCTTGCCGGACGATCCTGCCCCATAAAGAAACCTCCTATTTGTACTAATATAATTGCTGCATAGGCATAAAGCGGAGTTATATCATTTCCTGCTATAACATTTGAAGCAAGTACAACACCATAAGCAATATAAGGCACTATTATAAGAAGTATTTTTCTCATACTGTTTGAAGGATTAAATACAGAGATAGCACCTGCCCAACGACCAATCATCATACTACCCCAATACATTGAGATAAACGGAGCAATTGCCGATCCTGTTAATGAACCAAATTCAGGCTCTCCTAGAAGTTCTCCAAGGTTACTTTGTATAGTTACTTCAACACCTACATACATAAAAATAGCAATCATCCCCAATACTAACTGAGGGTAACGCATAGCACCCCAACCCACAGGGTTTTTCTTTGCAGCTGTATTAGCAAACAATAAACCAAATACTACTATTAGTAATGTTGCCACGGTTAAACCTAAGCCTAAGAAATCCTGCTCCCTGTTATCTCCTGTAAACCTTCTGATGAATTCAGGATCCTCATATCTTGAGAAGATATAACCAAAAATAGCTACTAAAAACAGTGTAACTACAATCATGGTATTTAGTGACTTTTTAGCGGGCTCAAAACTTGAATCCATTTTCCCTGACGGAAGTTTTTTAGAGAAAAAGAAAAGCGCAGCAGCTATTAAGAATAATACCCCTACTGCACCATATAAAATTTCCATTTTATCCAGCGGTACAGTTTGTATATATTTTTTAAGCTCAGCGTCATCGGTAATTACAACACCAAACAAAGCTATCGTAACGACAATTGGCCCTATGGTTGTACCGAAAGAGTTTACACCACCAGCTAAGTTAAGCCTGTTTGTAGCGGTATGTTGAGGTCCTAATATCGCTGCAAAAGGTTGTGCCGAAGTTTGCTGTAAAGAGAAACCAAGCGCTACAATAAATAAAGCACCTAAAATAAAATAATAGTTTCCTCCCTGTACCGCCATAACCATTGCTACAGCCCCCACAGTACTTATAAGTAAACCATAAATGATACCTTTTTTAAGTCCCCAGGCATTAAGTATATCTTTTTTAACAGAGCTGTTAAAGATAAATAAAAGCAGGGCTCCTATGTAATAGGCTCCATAAAATGCAAAGTCAATTAACTGACTCTGAAACTGATCTAGTTGAAATCTTTCTTTACAAAAAGGAATGAATACGCCGTTAGACGCACCAAAAAATCCCCAGAAAAAGAACACTGTAATTAGCGTATACAGCGCGGGATAATTGGTGTTTGTTTGTTGTTCTGAACTCATAAATGTACTTATTATTAATAGTTGTTATTCTGATTTTTTGATCTCGGTACGCGGACCGATACCGTTATTATTAAATGCTTCTATTTGAAAATAATATGCGTCTGTCCTGTCAAGGCCCGAGAAATAGTATTCGTTTTTACCGTATACCATTATGGAGCCATACATTTTATCGGGTGATTTACCAAAGTATATCACATAACCGTCGGCATTAGGTTCCTGTTGCCATTTAAACCATACATTCCTTCTCTCTCCTTTTTTTCTTGGTGCCGATCGTAACGGGGCGAAATTTTTAACCTCACCCGGTTTCACTCCCTGCCCTTTACCGAATATTCTTAGCCCGCTAATAGTAAATTTACCCGTTGGCATTTGTATGTTTTCGAGTTTTATGTAACGTGCTGTCGCTGCTTTTTCAAGCTGAATATAATCGTGCGGTACATCTTTAGTATTCTTACTTTTATCTACCAGTACTTTCCACTTCTTACCGTCGTTAGAGCTGTAAATAATGTATTTGTGCCCTGTAGTGGTTTCGGGTTTACCCATAATATCCACATCCTGATCGGCATAATTAATCTGGATGGCGTTGATAGTACTTTTCTCCCCAAGGTCAGTAATGATATATTCTCCCTTATCGGCACTTTTTGCACTCCAGTACGATTTGATATCTTCATCAACAGCATAGTTAGGTTGGAAACCTCCAAGTGTAGACGATACCTGTACAGGCTTGTTGTAGTTAAGTAACATCCATCCGGTGAATGAATTCAATCCGGTATGACCTTTATGTTGTGAAGGCAGGTATGTTGGATAATCACCATAGGCCGTATTAGAATACATAATACCGTCGTTATCAAAACCGGCAGGCCAGATACCTAAACGTCTTTCAAAGTTATTTTTTGTAGAGATTACTATTGTAGAAACATGCCAGTAATCGTTGTTATTGTCCTGATAGGTAGCACCATGCCCCGCTCCTCTTGCAAAACCTCCCGGTTTGTATGAAAACGGGTTGAACGACTGGTATTCAAAAGGCCCAAGTGGTTTGTCGCTCACATATACACCATCGGCATATCCACTAAATTCGGTGCCCGGAGCACCATATTGCAGGTAGTATTTTTCGTTATGCTTGGTCATAAAAGCCCCTTCCATAAACGGCTGCATGAAAGTATTGTCGTTGTATTCGCCAAAACGCTCCCATCCGTGTTCGTCGTCATTAAGGGCTATAAGCGGTATTCTCTCTCCTTCCGGCTGGAATGTTTTTCTGTTAAGCTTTACGCCATATATAGGGTACAGGTTGCTTGAACCATAGTACAGGTATACCTCGTCGGTATCTTCATCCCAAAATATTTGCGGATCCCAGGCACCGGCTTCAAATTTGTGAACCAGTTCTTTCCAGTCATCAGTTTTTGGATTGGTACTCATCCATATAGGGAATTCCTTACCGTGTGTAGAACCAACAACCAAAAGTGTATCGTTTACATAAGATACTGATGGCGCACAAAGCTCATCATACACCTTATGCTCCGGTCTTAAAAATTTACGTGGTATAAATTTCCAGTCTACCATGTTGTCACTATGCCAGTAACCCCATTGGTTAGTAGAGAATAGGTAGTATTCATCCTCAAAAAATGTAATAACGGGATCGGCAGTTGCACGATGCTTGCCCTGTGTTACAAAATTAGGTATAGGGCAATAGCCGTAATCTACATTTATGGGATTACAGTATGTTGTTTGCTGGGCATAGCCCGCAGATATTATTAATAGCGCGATAACTAATGTTACAAATTTCTTCATGTTGATTAATTAACCGGAATTAAATTACGGCTGTACTCTTCTACCCGGTATCGAAGGACAACCGGAGGTACTTAGTTTATAACTAAACGGTAATCGCTTCTGCAGCTAGTGGAACAGCCATACGGCCGGTTAAATTTTCCCGCAGTAAACCCTATGGGATAACGTGAATTTTTGTTCGTTAAAAATTTCATAAATATACATATAACACGTTTCATGACACTAAATGAATATGCTAAAAATTGTGCTAATTTTTGACCAGTATATTAATATTACTTGGCATTACACTGCGTAAATTGCATTTTTAATAAATTCAAAGGTTTTCGAAAGTCGCAAACCTGTACGAATTATCAAAAAGTCATGGTATTAAATATCACTTATTCAATTTTAGCCTTAATCAAGAGAAACCACACTTTACAAAAGCAATAAGAATTTAACTTATAATCAAAAGGCTGCCACACGGACAGCCTCTTGAATAAGCAAAAACAAAGTCTAAATTACCTAACTAACACAAATTTATCTTTGGTTTCTGTAGCAGAGCTTCCGCCAACGAATACTTCAAAATCGCCCGGTTCTGCAACAAAATCCATATCTATATTGTAAAAACGAAGATCGTTTGATGATATCTCAAACTCTACCGTTTTCTTTTCTCCTTTTTTAAGGGCTACTTTCTTAAAGCCTTTAAGCTCTTTTACAGGACGTGTAACCGTACCTACCTTATCTCTAATATAAAGCTGTACAACCTCTTCACCATCATAGTTACCCGTATTAGCAACCTCTACCGATATTTTAAGCGTATCGTTAAAATTGATTTGGTTTGCAGACAGTTTAAGGTTAGAATAATCAAATGTAGTATAGCTTAATCCGTAACCAAACGGGAAAAGCGGACTGTTATCTACATCTGTATATCTTGATTTGTACTTCTGCTCAGGGTCTGTTGGGCCTAAGTAAGGTCTACCTGTATTTTTATGATTGTAGTAAATTGGTACCTGACCTACGTTTCTTGGGAAAGTCATAGGTAGTTTACCGCTTGGGTTATTAATACCATAAAGAGTTTGTGCAATAGCAGCGCCACCTCTTGTACCAGGATACCATGCTTCAAGTATAGCGTCCATGTTTTCGTTTTCCCATTCCAGAGTCAACGGTCTACCGTTTAGTAGCACTAAAACGATAGGTTTGTTTAGTTTTTTAAGCTCTGCCAGAAACTCCTTCTGAATACCAGGCAAGTCAATGCTTGAACGCGATGCAGCCTCACCTGTCATGTTTTCAAACTCGCCCATAACAGCTACAATAACATCGGCATTACGTGCACTTTCAACAGCTTTAGCAATCATGCTTCTGTCATCTTTAAGTATCTCAACACCTTTTTCAAAGCTTACATTTTTCTTGTTTGCTACTTCCATGATACCTTCTTCCACACTTGTAGCATAACCGTAACGGTCGCCCGTTGCAGCCCACGAACCAATAATGTTCCATTCGTCACTTACAAGCGGACCAACAAAAGCCACCTTTTGGTTTTTGTTTAAAGGAAGTACATTGTTCTCGTTTTTAAGCAATACCATTGATTCGTTTGCTACATGTAAAGCAGCATCAAGGTATTCTTTTTTATAGATAGTCTGTTTTTCTCTTTTATCGTCGTTATAACGGTAAGGGTCTTCAAACAAACCTAAATCGTATTTTGCATTAAGTATTCTGCGGCAGGCATCGTTAATCTGAGCTTCAGTAACATTACCTTCCTGTAATGATTTTTTAAGGAATTTCAAGTACACAGCACCTACCATGTCCATATCAACACCTGCTTTTAAAGCAAGCTCTCCGGCATGAATAGAATCTTTAGCTACACCGTGAGGTATAAGTTCGTTGATTGCGGTATAATCGGTCACAACAAAACCGTCAAAGCCCCATTCACCTTTAAGCACATCCCTTAAAAGGAATTTGTTTGCTGTAGCAGGCACACCTGAAATCTCGTTAAACGATGTCATAAATGTAGCTACACCAGCATCTACAGTAGCCTGAAATGGCGGCAGGTAAGTTTCCCTAAGTACACGCTCACTCATATCTACCGTATTGTAATCACGACCAGCCTCGGCAGCACCATAAGCTGCAAAGTGCTTTGTACAGGCTAATATGGTATTCAGGTCGGCAAGGTTTGCTCCCTGAAAGCCTTTTACACGAGCTATAGCAAGCTGTACTCCTAGGTAAGTGTCTTCTCCCGAACCTTCAGATACCCTACCCCATCGTGGGTCACGAGTAATATCTACCATTGGGGCAAATGTCCAGTGTACCCCTGAGGCAGCTGTTTCCTCGGCAGCAACACGTGCAGAAAGTGCAACCGCATCGGTATCCCAGGTAGCGGCTTCCCCTAATGAAATAGGAAATATTGTTTTATAACCGTGGATAACATCGTACCCAAACAGCAACGGAATTTTAAGCCTTGAATTATCAAGATTCATTTTTTGAAGTTCTCTTGTGTACTTAACACCTGTAGCATTAAGTATAGAACCTACATTCCCTTTTTTAATTTCGTCAATATAATTAACACCCGCTTTTGGACCTGTAACAGTACCATCGGCAGTAAACTGAACCAACTGACTTATTTTTTCGTCAATGGTCATTTTACCCATTAGTTCGGCAACAAATTCCTCACGGGTTTGTGTTTTTTTGGCATTTTTCCCCTTTTGCGCAGAGGCAGTAAGTGAAAAAGCTAATAGTAATAGAGCGGTTTTAGTGTATTTCATTTTAAAGTAAAATTGCATGCTTCTTTTTCACGAATGCATTTTATTGTTTTTTCTGCTTTAGCATCCATTCATAAATTTCAGGATTATCATAAACCCTTGTCCAGCTGTCATGATTGGCATCATCAAAAATGGTAAGCTTTATATCTTTACAACAAGGTTTTAGCCTTTTGTAAATGATTTCAGAATAGCTTACATCAACCACATTATCCAACAGTCCGTGAAAGATGCGAATAGGGATGTCTTTCACCTTACAGTTCTCAATCATGGGAACCCTGTCTACAAATCCGGCAATAGGTACAAGTGCAGCAAACATATCAGGATGTGCAAAAGCCAGATTCCAGGCACCCCAGCCTCCCATACTAAGGCCTGTTAGGTAAATACGGCTACTATCTATATCATTAGCCTTTTGTATGCTTTTTATAAGTGAATATAGTGCCTCGCTATCCCAGTATTCCCCTTCAGGACATTGCGGAGCCAATACATAGGTATCCAGTTGATGTGATTGTAAATATTTAAACGGACCATGAACCTTTACTTTTTCAAGGTCATTGCCCCTTTCGCCCGAACCGTGAAGAAAAACAATAAGTGGTTTGGCCTCGTTTGTATCTTCCGGTTTATATAATAGATAATCCAGCTGTTTTTCCTGTTTTATTTTAATTGAAAACGAGCCCTCTTCCGTCTTTTGTGCAAAAGAAGGCACGTTTATAAATAATGCGATCACAGCTGCTTTAAGTAAGCTCTTCATTAAAATCCGTATTTTCCTGAATGAAACCCTAATTTGTTTAACCCCTCCTGAACTTCAGGAGCGTTCATAAACAAATCCCAAAGTAATCCTGTACGGTAGTTTTCTATCATTGCTACCATTGGTCCCTGGTCTATAGCCAGGTATCTTTTTGCTGCCCAGTTATCGTATTCTGCACTGTGTGCGTCATAAAAACCGGCAGGACCCCAAATAGTAGATTTATAGTTTTCATAAAAATTACGCATTGCTGCAATAGACTCTTTAGGTGTATATACTATAGAACTTATTGCTGCAGTAGGAGAAATAACTCCCCTGTCATTACTTGGCATGTGTGCTGTATAGCCTACACTACCATCTTCACTACGGGTATATGAAGCCGTAAGCCCCCAGTAGTTTTCACCATAACCTTTATATCCCTTAGGGTTTTCAACACAGTATAAATAGTCAATTTTTGTTTGGTTGTAATTTACATCCCAGTAATTGGCATATTTATCGGTTAACTTATTAGGATCAAGTCCTACATAAGAATAATGCGCCCAAAATAAAGGTCCGCCAAATTCTTCGGCACCATTGTGTTTTAAAATTAAAGGCAGGTCGTATTTAATATTATCCGATTTTATCCCGCCTCCATTTCTTGCCCAGCACTCATGGTAAACCTCCGGTTTAATAGCATGATTTGGTGATGAGGCGCCTAATACATAAGTAATAAGGCATTCATTGTACCCTTCAAGAGCAAAGTTCATTTCCCAATTATATTCGGGAGACCAGTGCCAAAAAAGTTTATTTTGGTTATTTGTAAACCAGTTCCATTCTACACCTTTCCATAGTTTATCGAATTTTTGAGACAGTTCTTTTTCCTCGTCAGTACCGTCTTTAAAAAACTCTCTAACACAAATAATCCCTTCACATAAAAAAGCGGTTTCCACAAGATCACCACCATTATCTTTTTTCCCGAAAGCCTGTACTTTTCCTGTATTACCGTCCATCCAGTGTGGCCATGCACCATGAAAACGATCGGCTTTATCAAGAAAATCTGCAATACGGGTTAGCCTTTCAACCCCCTGTTCACGGGTAATGTATTCCTGATTGATACCTGAAAGTATTGCCATTAAACCAAAACCTGAACCTCCTGTAGTTACCACATGGGCATCGTTTTGAGGGTAATTGCCATCAGGATGATAACGTTCACGCGCCAATCCCGAATTAGGCTCTGCAAAATCCCAAAAGTATTTAAACGTTTCCTTTTGTACTACATCAACCAATTGCTCATCTGTCAGTTTTTCTGTAGTTGCCTGTTCTGCGGTTTGTTCTTTCTTTTCTTTAGAACCTTCCCCACAGGCTACAAACAACAATGCCGGTATGGCTATTACTAAACTTTTAAGACTTGTATTTTTTATTTTCATAGTAAGATATCTTCCCCTCATATCACTATGAGAGGAAGATTTAATTTTATTTATTAATAACCAGGGTTTTGAACCATTTCAGGAGTTTGTATCAACTGATTGTAAGGTATTGGGAATAACTCATGAGTACCTACAATAAAAGTTTTACCGTTTGCCTGCATAGCAGCCTGTGCCTGCCCCGTTCTAACAAGGTCAAACCATCTGTCGTGTTCAAAAGCAAGTTCAAGTCTTCTTTCTTTCCATATTGCCTGTCTAAGAGCATCTCCTGAAACTCCCTCTACAGGATCAAGACTAACTCTCTCTCTAACAACGTTTAAGTTTGAAAGCGCTGTAGCAGTATTACCTAACTCATTTGCAGCTTCGGCAGCGATAAGGTAAATTTCACCAAGTCTTAGTACACGTATGTTTTTATCACCATCACTATCACCTGCATTAGCACTAGAGTACGCTTTTTCATTATACATTGGGTTTTCAACCGATGCACTTACTTCACGACCGTCAAATAATGTCTCACCTGCAAAAATGATTGTAGCATCTCTACGAATGTTATCACCTTCAGCATTAAATGCATCAAGAAGGTTTTGTGACGGAATATTGAAACCCCATCCCCATCCGCTGGTACCACGGGCACCCTGAGTTTGAGAGTATTGTTGTACACCATGAGCTACTGATTCTCCCCTTGCCTGTACTTCAAATATAGACTCTGTACCATTTTCGCTGCTTGCTCTCCAAAGAACTGAATAGTCAGTTTCAAGTCCGTACTCACCGGAAGTGATTACAGTTTGAGCCATATTATAAGCTTCCTGCCATTTTTCCTGATACAGGTATACTTTAGATAATAGTGCCTGAGCAGCACCTTTTGTAGCACGACCTAAATCTGCAGCTGCATATTCGCTTTTTTGTGGCAACCTATCGATTGCATCTAAAAGATCCTGCTCTATATAATCATAAACCTCCTGTTTAGGAACCCTGTTTACAAGGCTTATATGTTGTAACGGAACGTCTCCCCAACCTCTTACAAGGAAAAAGTAGTTATAAGCTCTAAGAAACTCTGCCTCACCTATTAGACGGCTTCTGTGCTCATCTGTTATATTTCCTTCATAAGTTTCTGTTGTTTCGATAGCTATAGTAGCACGACCAATGGCTTTATACCAGTTTGACCACATAGCACCAAATGATCCTGAGCTACTAGTAAATAATAACTGATCCAGCTCTTGTTTGTCACCTCCCGTATCTGAAGGTGAACTTCCTTTATCTGCATTATCAGATAAAATCTCAGTAATTCCTAGGTATGAGAATGCATAATCCCACTCGGTAAGCTGACCATAAATACCTATAACAAGCTCATCTGGAGTAGCTTCTCCAACCAGCTGGTCTTCCCTTGAAGGGACATCCAGATAATCTTCACTACAGCCTGCTAAAAAAGCAGCTGCAAAAAACATACAAACTATTTTTCTATATTGTTTTTTCATAATGCCAATTTTATAATGTTAGAGATACCCCAAAGATGAAACTCTTGGTATTAGGATAAGCTGAAAGCTCTATACCTGTAGTTTCTCCCGGCTTACCATTACTGTTGATCTCTGGTGTAAATCCAGAATATTTAGTAAACAGGAACGGGTTTTGAGCTGTACCATAAATCCTTATGGACTCTATACCGTTAAATACCTGATTAAATGTATATCCTACCGTAATATTGTTAATTCTAAAGTAATCTCCGTCTTCAAGGTAGTAGCTTGAAGCCCTTGAATCTCTGTTTGCACCCGGCTTAGAGTTTGAAGTACCAGGACCTGTCCAACGACCGTTAAACATCTCTGTAGAGAAATTCTCACCACCGTCGATACGAGTACCGTTAAGACCGTTATAAACCTTATTACCTCCTACACCATAACCATCAACAGAGAAATCTAAATTTTTGTAGTTAAAACCAACGTTAATACCGTAAGTGAATGTAGGTATATATGAACCGAAATTCTTTTTATCTGCATCGTCAATTTTGCCATCACCATTTTGGTCAACATATTTTAACTGACCTGGTTGTGCACCTGCAATGTGTGGATTAGCATCAATCTCATCCTGAGTTTGCCATACTCCGTTTGCCTCATACATCCACCAAGAGTAAATAGGTTGTCCTTCAGTAAGTCTTTTAGTTACCTGACCGTTAGCCAAACTACCGCCTATATAACCATCATAAGCCGGTTTAATGTTTTGAACTGTATTTTTGTTATTAGCAAATGTACCACCAACAAAGTAGCTAAAGTCGTCACCAATAGTATCTCTCCAGTTAAGGCCAATTTCAAAACCTTCGTTTAATATATCACAAGCTTCATCATAGAAAGACTGGTTGTATGGTGAATTGAGTACCGGATTAATATTTAAATTTGCATTATCTGTTAACCTGTGATAGTAATCAAAACTACCTGTTAACCTTCTGTCAAGTACTTCAAAATCAAGACCTGCATTCCATTCTTTTGTAGTTTCCCAGGAAATTGGGAATGTAGGAGATCCGTTATAAGCACCAAAAACTAAATCCTGGTTAGGTCCAAACACATAGTTATATGAGCCACTATCATTACCACGAGATAATACCTGTGTGTTAAACGGTACTGCAGCATTACCCATTTCTCCATAACCTCCTCTTATTTTAAGGAAATTAATACCGTTTACTTCGCTAAAGAAGTTCTCTCTTGAAATAACCCATCCTCCTGAAACAGAAGGAAAAGTACCCCAGTATTCACCTCCATCTACAAAAGTACTGTTACCGTCTCTTCTAACATTAGCAGTAAGAAAGTACTTTTGATCAAAGTTATACTCTATACGTCCAAAGTAAGATAGCATGTGAACCGGAGTATTATAGAACTGAGAGGCCTCTGCAGTATAATTACCTGTTGCCATGTCTATATTCCAATACTGTTCCTGATAAGGAACATTCCAGTCTTTAACTCTTGTAGTATAAATATCATTTCTTTTATCTTTTGTTATACCACCGATTACGGTGAAGTTATTTTTACCAAAAGATTTATTAAGCGTAAAGAAGGTATCCCAGTTGTAACGGAAACTTTCTACATTTTCATACTCTAATGAGTTATTAGCCCAAGTTACAGATGTTGGACTACCTGTTTGATTATCCAAAAACTGCTGTTCGGTTCTTGTAGGATCGTTAGTTAACCAACGTCCTTTAATATCATTAAAAACTCTTTTCTTAGAAAAACTCTTTGTAAGTCCCAGTCTTGAATTAACTTTTAACCAGCTTGTTATCTTAAGTTCTGCATCAAACATACCCTGTAGGTAGTCCATGTTAATTTCCTCATTCTGGTAATAAACATTTGCTAATGGGTTACCTATAGAGTTTAATCTACCTATACTCTCACCATCACCTGCTTGATAACCAACTACACCTGTTGTAGTATTATAAAACGACTGACCAAAAGCACCATTTGCGTAATGAGTAGGTACTATAGGAGCCTGTCTGTATGCGTCATTAAAAGCTCCAAAAGGTTTAGGGTTTGTTTTGGTATGAGCGTAAGTAACATTTTGACTTAATTTAAGCCTGTTATCAAATAGTTTAAATGAAGTATTTGAACGTAATGTGTTTCTTGCAATTTTTTGTTGATCAAGAATACCGTCTTCAGCATAATTATTATAACTAAAATAATAATCAGCTGTCTCACTACCTCCTGAGATAGCAATGTTGTTGATTGTAGTTTTACCTAAATCAGTCGTTTCATCTAACCAATCAGTATCATACGGCTGGTTTTCCTGTAAAAAGCCTGAAGTTCTTCCCTGGAAGGTAAGGTTTTCATTAAAGTAGGTTACATATTGGCTGGCATTAGCCATTTCTACTTTGTTAAGCAATGATTTTACTGCATAAGATGAACTCGCAGTAATATTCATTTTACCTGATTTACCTTTTTTAGTAGTAATAAGAATTACACCGTTAGCCGCATTAGAACCATATATAGCTGCAGATGAAGCATCTTTTAATATATCCATGGTAAGTATATCTCCAGGGTTAATATTATCAATACTCCCCACAACAATACCATCTACAACATATAAAGGACTACTATTTGCAACAGCAGTACCTAATCCCCTTACTCTTACAGTAGGAGTAGCTCCCGGAGCATCATTATTAATAATGTTAACACCGGCAACTTTACCCTGAATAGACCCCATTGCGTTATACTGAGGCTGTTTAGTAAACTGCTCAGCCTTAACAGTACCTACAGCACCGGTTAAGTCAGATCTTTTAGTTGTTCCGTAACCTACTACAACCACCTCTTCAAGAACAGAGTCTGAGCTCGGCTTCATAGCCACACTCATATTAGCAGTAGCATTTACAGTTAGGTTGTCATAGCCTAACATTGAGAAAGTGATAGGTTCACCCTCTTTAGCCTCAATGATAAATTTACCATCTAAATCGGCTGTAGTACTTGTGTTAGATTGTGTAGCCACAATATAAACATCAGGAATCGGTAGTCCGCTTTCATCGACAACCGTTCCTGTTATTTCCTGTGCGTAGGTTATGTAACCACCCAGCATAAGAAATAGCCCAAGAATAAAGTTTTTCATAAATCGATTATGTTAAAGTTAGTTGAGACTAAATTACCAACTATAACGATGTAGTGTTAGCTTTTTAAGCATATCTTAACTACATCATACTACAAAAAAAACATTATAAAATACTATAAAACAAACAGTTAAAACTAATAAAAGTACATCATTAAAACTATTAATGATGTAGTATTGATGAGTTGTAATATGGTAAAATAGCCGCCTTAAAAATGAGTTTTAGATAAAAAAATACCCCCAATTATAGATTAATCATAAACCTATAGAGACTTTCTTCCTTATCTATATCCAGTTTTTTTCTCAAACGGTAACGATGTAGTTCTACCCCGCGGTAAGAAATATTCATTAACGGAGCAATTTCTTTTGATGATAAATTCATCTTTAAATAGATGGAAAGTTTAATATCTTTTGCAGTAAGTGAAGGATACAATTGAGACAATTTATCTACAAATTCTTCATGGCTTTTGAAAAGGTTTTTCTCAAAACTTTGCCATTCATTTTTACTAAGCGAACTCGTTTTTATAATTTTCCTTATTTTGGTTTTAAGATCATCGCCTTCAGCTTTACTCTCCAAAACCTCCTGAATACTTTCAATCATCTCACTATGCTTGGCTATGGATAATGATTTCCCCGCAACTTCAGAGGCTTTATTTTGCACTTCCATTTCAAGCATATGTTTTTCGTGCTGTTGCTGCCTAAGTTTGTTTTCGGCATCCATTTCTACCTCCAGTATTTCCTTTTGGTGTTTCAGTTCCTCCTCATGTAGCCTGATTTTTTGCAGATATCTCACTTTATTCCATCTGTAGTATAAAAAGAATACGGTAGACACGACAAGGATGTAAACTAAAATCATCCAGCCCGAAAAATACCAGGGACGCGCCACTACAAAATCAAAAGAAGCCGTTTCAATATATTCTTTACCATTATTATAGTATATCTTAAAATCCTGACTGCCGCTGTTAAGGTTATTTAAGATTATACTTCCGTTTTTAACAGGAATATAATCGCCAGAATCATTAAGCCTATAAAACAAGTCTGGTTTACTGTAACCGTAATAGTCAGCAACAACATTGATTTCTACAGGCTGATTATATTTTATTTTAGTTCCGGCAGAGATAAGTTTACCATTATAAAAACTCTCTAATAATACTGTTGCCGGTTTTTTAGTGGTTTGAGTATTATTAAAAGTCAGGAATCCATCGTCAAGATTAATAAGTAATCTTTTTGCATCCTTAAATACACGGGTATCCTCCATTATGAGTTTCCCCTGATAGTATTTTTCCGGCAACAAGTGCCACACAAACATTTCGGCTTCTCGTGTTATCAGGTATAAAAGTCCGTCCTTTATAACTAAAAACCTGTTATCGTCAATTGCCGAAACATCTGATATGTCTTTAAAAGATGTATTAAACACAGGGTTTTGTTCCAGCTTTGCAGTAATACTATTATAAGTGTACCAGCTATTATCTATATAAAAGAGTATCTCGTCCCTAAACCTGAATATTTTGACCGCATAATCATTATTAATATTATTTTTTTTTGAAATATCGGTAAAGCTTAATGTATTAAATCCTGAATCATAAGTTATACGATATAAGCCCCTGTAATTATCGGCAGCCCAAATCTCGCCGGGTTTGCTTTGAGCCATATTTTTAAGCGGTTTGCTAAGGCTGTCTATACGTTTATAATTAGCAAGGTTATTAATATCCCTATAAACAGCTAACCCCGCATAATTAGCCTGAAAATAAGCATTATCATAATCACTTTTTATAAAACGCCAACCACCGTTTATGGGACTTTTTTTTATGAAAGAATTTCCGTTATACACAAACGTACCTCCGTTATGCCCTATAATATACTCATCACCATGCTTATAAATATCCCAAACCTGATCCTGTGAACCAGGTATAGCCTTTAAGTCATTATTTTTATACTCAAATAATCCGTGATTTGTAGCAAAAAGATAATAATCTCCGGTAGCCGAAAGTGAATATACCGAACCTAATACCCCCGAATTATCCTGAAAAACCGATATGGGTGAATTTACCTCAATATGGGCAATACCGTTATCCAGTCCAAGCCATAAATCATTTTCCCTGTCAAGAGTCACACTAAGTACAGCGTTATTTTTTAAGGTATTTTGTCTGTTAATATTATAATACTCACCTGTATTTATATTAATTACATAAATCCCCTGAAGAGCAGTACCTATAGCCAGCCTGTTATTATCAATAAATTTAGCACATAGAATTACATTTTGCTTTAAAAGATTGTTTAACGGAAAGCTCCATGGAGCAATACCGTTTTCATTCCCCACAAAAACGCCTTTATTCTTAGTAAATACATATATTTCACCTGAAGCCTTATTAAGCTCCATACCATGAATAACGTTTAGGTTTAGTTCAGACCAGCCCTCAAGATGCACAAACTGATTCCCTTCCATCCTGTATACTCCGTTTTGTACAGAGGCCACGTAAACAGTATTATCCAGAACATAACAATAAGAAACTAAGGAAGGAAACTTAACTCTCTCAATAGTCTGCCCATCACTTATATATAAAGCATTAAATGACTGAAAGTATAATTTATTATTGTGTTTGAATATTTTCCAAATTTCCTCATTATCCCAAGTCCCGGTAAAAACATCTTTTCCTTTAGAGAGGGATATATATTCCATTTTTCCGTCTATCCTTTGCCAGTAACCAAACTCACGGTATGAACCACTATAAATCCTATCACCATCGGGATAAATAGAGCGTATAATAGTTTTATTAGGGAGTGAATATTTTTCCCATTTTACGCCATTATATCGTAAAAAGTAATGATTGTTTGCAAAATACAAAGCATTATCATCTCCCTGACAGCTACTCCATACCTGATTATCCCCACTGTAGTCTGATTTCGTAAAGTTCTCTACAAAAGGTAGTAAGTCCTGGGCGGTAAGTTTAATTGTAGTAAATAATAACAGGGTAAGCAGTACTCTTACTTTCATTATGAGGGTTGTTTAACTTACCAAAGTTAGCAAACAAATATGTTATAAAAAAAATGCCCCTTAATTATGGGGCACTTCGTTATTCTCACTTATAAAGTCTTCAAGATATTTAAACCTTTCAGTAAGGGCTCCGTTATGTGTAATAAGTGCCCTTTGCAGTATTCCATTAGCATCGTTATTAAATAAAGAAGGAATTACATGTTCCATGAACATTTGTCCAAAACCTTCACTCGCATCTTTTGGTAATTCGCATGGCAGATTATCTACCGCCATCACTGCTATGGCACTTGGATGAAACAAATCTACTTCCTTATTTTCTGACGGTAGGTAACCGTAAAAAGGATTTGCAATAGTAGACGAACGTATAGTACTGGCAACAGGCCCACCTACATCACAGGAAATATCGGCAACTACCTTAATTTTGTTATCTTTATCTGTAAGCATATCATTAGTTAATATAGCAGGAGAGCCATTAGCATAAAAATGTCCCGCTATAAAAATATCAGCAGCTTTAGCATACTTCCCAAAGTCCGATTCATACTTATCAGGATTTACATAAAAATCCTGCTTAGTAACCTCTTTGCCGTCTTTTCTTTTGTTATAATCTGTTACATCAAGTTGTGTATATACGGCCTCAGTATAGGTTTTTGTAAGGAAATTTTCGGGTGACACCTCTTTTATCCTAACAGCATCAAGTATAGACTTTGCCCCTTTACCTACCTTGCCTTTGCCGGTAAGAACTATTTTTACAGGAGGTAATGTAAGCCTTTTAAGTTTAGTTATTAACGCCTGTTTATCTGGTAACGTTTCGGCTTTGGGGAGGTCAAAAAGTTCATACTTAACGCCAAAAGCCCTAAAACAATTGTAAGCCCCTACAATACCTGCATACTCTCCAAAACCTATTAGCCTTTTATTATTGGCATCAACAATAGTCTCATGATCATATAAGTCGATATGCTTATTGATAATAGCCTGTAGCAGCTTTTTATTATAGTGTTGTTTTTTGATTGTATGCGAAAAGAAAAAATATTTTTTACCGGGTATAAGTACATCAACCGGCACTTCTTTAACGCCTAGTAATATATCGCAGTCGGTTAAATCGTCACTTAATTCAAAACCAAGTGCTTTATATTCCTCATCCTTAAACACCCTTATATCAGATGGTTCCACCTTAATTTCCGCATGTGGAAATCGCTCTTGCAGCTCTACCAGCTCCTGAGGTGAAAAAACTACTCTTCTGTCTGGTGGAGACTTCCTTTCTCTAATTATCCCGATTTTCATGATGGCTCTTTTAACGATGAATTATGTTACTATACTACACACGAAAACGTTTTTCATGAAATAATATAACTTTGTATCCTAAACAGTGCTCAAATATAACAAAAATAGAATGTATGGACAATGAGCTTATTAAAATAAAATTCGTTAAATTTGCATCCTGTTTGGTATTGTTTTTGACAGTATTTATACAGAATACTTACTGGGGTCGACTGGTTTTGACAGCAGGTCGAATTGAACAGTAAGCACGCCGAGAAGGAGACGATTCTCGTTAATCCCAAGTCTCAACTTTTTATAAACGGCGAAGAAAACTACGCTCTTGCTGCTTAATCTGAATTATAGTAAGATTTAAGCCTCGTTCCTACTAGGTAGGAAGGCGGGATTCTCCTGAAAAGCCTTGGTTTATGGCGTTTCGTATAGGAGAACCGTAAAAATAAACCTGGAAATCTTTTTGCTTCGCGGAGGTTTCGAGATTAAAGAAGCTAAGTGGTTTGTGGCAGTTTCCGGCCTTGCAGACTATCGAAAATCCAAGCGGAAACTAAGCGTGTAGAAAGCTCTTTAATTGCTTGTTTGGACCCGGGTTCGATTCCCGGCGACTCCACTTTGACGTTTTTAGCGTCTTGGAAATATCCAGTGGAAAACAGACAGAATGTCTTGAAAACCCTATAAAACCTGCAAATCTGAACGATTGCAGGTTTTTTTGTTTTAGCCTATAAAGTTCAAAATTTGCAAAAATGCACAAAATTCAAGCGGTATCGCGGGTGCAATTTGATGCAGAAAAAAAACTGCACCGAGAATTTAAAAAAATTGCATCTGAAGACAACCTAAGGCACTGAAAGACAAAGGGTAGCATGCTTAATGATTTCTAATGAATGCTTCATAATTCTATAGTATTAATTTTTAATCAAAAGAATTATGTTAGAGACAAGTTTCGGATTAAGCTTCTTTTTAAAGCCATCCACCAAGGAATCGAACTCTCGTTACCTTTATTTGAGGGTAACGGTTGACGGCATCAGAAAAGAGATTTCCACCAAAAGAAAATGGGATCCTAAGCGCTGGGATGCCAAATCTGAGCGCGCAATCGGTGCAAAAGAGGACGCCCGTAGTTTGAACCTATTTTTAGACACACTGGTCATGAAAATTAATCAGTTCAAGACAGATCTGATGTACACAGAAAAGACAATCACAGCACAGCGCATCATTGATTTTATATTAGGAAGGGTGGTCTCAAAAGCGTTGCTGCTGCAAGAATTTCAAAATCATAATGACGAGATGCGGCTACTGGTCCCCGCCGACTACGCTCTTGCCACCTACAAAAGGTATCACTACACCCGTGAACATGTCAGGAACTACATAACCTATAAGTATACTACAGAAGATATCGAACTGCGCGATCTCGACTATGATTTCATAAGCGGTTTTGAGATCTATTTAAAAACCATCAGAAATTGTAATAACAATTCGGCACTGAAATACATTTCATGTCTCAGGAAAATTATATTCCGCGCGATGGACAAGAATATAATCCCGTCCGATCCTTTTAGGGCATTCAAAAGGAAAAAGACTAAGACATTAAAAAACCCCTTGTCCCTTCAGGAATTGATTACTTTGGAAAATCATGCCTTCTCGACACAACGTCTCACCACCATCAGAGACATTTTTGTCTTCCAGTGCTATACTGGGTTAGCCTATATTGACATTTATAATTTACGTAAAAGTGATATAGGGATTGGAGTGGATGGAAAATACTGGATACTCTCATCCCGTAAGAAAACAGGTAATGAAACCCCTATACCATTACTTCCTAAGGCTCTGGAACTAATTGAGAAATATCAGAGTCATCCGGTTTGCCTGCAGCGCGAAAGTGTCTTTCCCGTATCATCAAACCAAAAGATGAATGAGTACCTGAAGGAAATCGCAGCTCTCTGTGGATTAGAACGCGATCTTAATACACATTTGGCCAGGCATACATTTGCCACAACGATTACCCTTACCAACGGCGTACCGATTGAGACCGTATCAAAAATGTTAGGACACAGCAGCATTCGTACGACCCAAGTGTACGCTAAGGTGATTGAGCAGAAGATTGGTGAAGATATGGACAGGCTGCAAACAAAGCTAACAGCAAACCTAACTTAAAGGCGTAATTATGGGAGATATTAATACCGAGAACCTGGCGCAAAAGGTGTCAGGTCTTTTACTCGATGCGCGCAGAAAAGTATTGCATACAGTTAATCATAAAATGGTAGTTACCTATTATGAAATAGGAAGGATGATTGTCGAAGAAGAGCAAAACGGAAAAGAAAGGGCCGCCTACGGTAAACAGCTTATTGCCGGATTGTCAAAAAAACTCACCGCCACTTTTGGAAAAGGTTTTTCACAGCGTAATCTTGAACAAATGAGGCAGTTTTATCTCGTCTACTCAATTCCGCAGACAGTGTCTGCGGAATTACAAAACACTGATTTTAAAGAACATAACTTCCAACTTAGCTGGTCGCACTACCTGAAACTGATGCGGATTGAGGATATTCATGAACGTAAATTCTATGAAATCGAATCTCTGAAAAATAACTGGAGTTTAGGCGAATTAAACAGGCAATATGATTCGGCACTATTTACCAGGCTTTCCCGCTCCAAAGATCAATCACAAGTCCTCAGACTTGCAAAAGAGGGTCAGTTATTTGAAAAACCACAGGACGCCATAAAAGACCCTTACATCCTTGAATTTATAGGTTTGCCCGAACAAGCAACCTATTCAGAAACGGAACTGGAGCAAAAACTAATAGAAAAGCTCGAATCATTTATACTTGAATTAGGAACCGGCTTCACATTTGTAGGCAGACAGGAGCGTATCAGTTTTGATGACAAGCATTTCAGGGTGGATCTGGTATTTTACAACCGTTTGCTAAGGTGTTTCGTACTCATTGATTTAAAAATAGGCGAACTCCGGCATCAGGATATAGGACAAATGCAGATGTATGTGAACTACTACGACCGGAAAGTAAAACTGGATGACGAAGGTAAGACTATCGGTATAATTCTATGCCAAAACAAAAGTGAAGCGGTGGTTGAATTTACACTGCCTGAAAATAACCAGCAGATCTTTGCCAGTAAATACATGACGGTACTGCCTAGCAAAGAAAGTTTAGCAAAGGTTATAGAATACTGACTTACATAGTAATTTCATACAATGGGGCAGAAATGCCCCTTTTTTCCCCAAATCAGAGACAGGTCTTAATAACAGTTCTTTGAAATAATCTGCGAGTTGTATCAAAAACCTGTCTTTCAAAAGGGTCAAACGAATTAAATATTCTGCTTTTCCCTCAATCGGTTGTAACATCGTAGCAAAAGAATAATATATCCTGGCCTAATACAATTGGACTACGATACCTGTTTTCTTTATAATTATTCAAGATTTAATGTATCTCTCAAAAGATAAGAAACAATCTTTAAAGAAAAGTCCTTAGTATTTAACTGTTTAAATACAATGTCAATTACCTTATGTTCTTTTGAGGGAAGATGTTAAGCTTTTGCTTCATTTTTCTCTTTTTTACATCCGTAAACATTTTATTAAACATATCTACTGCCTTACTTTAATTTGAGAAAATTGTTTTAACTGATAAGTCTCTTCTTTTCCTTCTCTAAAAAAAATAGTAATACTGTCTTCATATAACTGAGATTTACTTACCATTAAATCGGAAAACTCTTCAGGCAACTTTTTAAAAAGTAGCTTGTCTTTCATAATATCATAGAAAAAAATATTATTGTCATCCTTGAAAACATAACCATCAGTGCTAGCAGAAACATCACGCTCGGTTTCAAATGTATTTTCCTTGATTTTACCATCCTCAACCATACTGTAAGCTATTAAAGACCTATAACTAAATCCTGAACCACGACATAACATTATATAACCCTGCCTGTATAAAAATTTAGGAATCATTCCGTTAGGAGTTTGGCAATTCATATAAAAATTAAGTGTATCCACATCTGCACCCATTTTTATTGCAACTCCGTACTTATCATTATCTATCG
This sequence comes from Flavobacterium rhizophilum, assembly GCF_046000485.1. Classification (NCBI taxonomy): domain Bacteria; kingdom Pseudomonadati; phylum Bacteroidota; class Flavobacteriia; order Flavobacteriales; family Flavobacteriaceae; genus Flavobacterium; species Flavobacterium rhizophilum. Next base: position 129,673 of record NZ_JBELQB010000003.1, on the reverse strand, counting down.
AAATAAATTTGGCGTAGTCACCATTTTTAAAAACCGTTTCTCTTCCATCAGTACAGCTTAAAATTGTTCTTTATTTAAATTTATTTTTTCCAGAGCTCGAACTTTAACATTAGGATATTGTAATAAGGAATCTTTACAGCTTAATAACATCAATAATGCTAATAAAGCAGACATTTTACAAAAACTGCATTTGCTCTTTTTAAACTTATTCATATTTTTCCATTACTTTGAAACCCCCGTTAAATAAACGGTTTTTTTAAGCATTACAAACGTATTCTTTTAAAACGCCTAGGAAATAGAGTATCAATACTTTCCTCTTCCTGTTTATTTATTTTCCTGACCCAATCATTAAAATAATACTCAACTTCAATAATACTATCATTAACTATTCTTACTCTTCCAAATGGCTCACCAATCTGAGGATTATCAATATTATTAAAGGTCTTTCTTAGCCCTCTTTCATAGCTACAATCTTCATTTAAAGACCAGTAGAAGACTATTTCATTGTTAATAATTTTTGAGGGAAACCAGTAACTGCATGAAGGGATAAATTCATAGACAACTTTATTCGGTTTGAAAGTTAGCAACCAGAAACTACCTTCATCAGTCCATCCGTCAAGAACAGATTCATTTTCAATACTATCAATAGATGTAATTTTATTATCTTTTAATCGTTCTGGTATATGTATAGTCTCTACAGTTATCGTTTTATCCTCTTTATCCTTCCACACTTTAACCCCACAACTGAAACTTATAAATATTAAAATTCCTCCTAAAATTAAATTATTTCTTTTCATCTATATAGAATAAATTTTTGATAATAAACAAACCCCGCTTTTTAGCGGGGCTTATATAATTGATTATATTTTAATTTTATCTATTGTACTTTCCTAAAAGCTATATTATATTCCTCTAGTACTGTTCGGTTATATATTGAGTCTACAGGACATTTTTTATCTTCATAAATGTACTTAAACTGATTGCCATCAAAAAGAAGACAACATCTGATTTCACATTCCATATCAGAATCAGATTCCGTATTGAATTCTGATACATGAGAAATATACACCAACGAATCTTTAACAAATCTGTAAATGCAACTCTCTTTTCCAGTATCTGTACTTATATAATCCAATCTGCCTGAACTGACAAATATAATAGTATCAGGTAATTCTCCATTTAAACCTTCCTCGCCCACAATCCACTTAGTGTTTTTAAAATCGTCAAATCTTAAATCATTGGTATGATTGTTTTGAATATTTGCAACATTTTCATCAATCTTATCTTTATTGATTACTTTCTCTTTATTTTGACAACTAAAAAAAGTCGCCATTATAATTCCGAATAAAGCTTTTTTTATCATGATATTATTTTTTATATCTTCCTACACCAATAAATGGTTGATTAAATCCTTTCATTTCACCATTGGGCAACAAATTATGCGCTTGAATAGAGCCAGGTCTATATCCATTAGTCTGAGCTTGAATTACTCTGATCTTGCCATTACTTACTTCAAGTACAACACCTGTATGATAACCTCCCGATCTTTTCCAAAATATATGGTCTCCAGCTTGGGCATCAGCTAATTTAGTTGACCAAGTTCCGTGGTTCTGATACCATACTGCTTGGTCGTAAGCTACTCGCGGCAGCGTATACCCTGCTTCTTTAGCGACCCAGAGACCGAATCTGGAACAATCAACAGTTCCTGGTTTATCTGACATCTGATATATCTTTTTATCACCGATATATTTTGAAGCTATTTTTGCTTCACTTTGATATACCGCACTTTTTGAAAGTTCTTTAGGTTTTGATTTTCCATTTACCACCACATTACTCAATTGGTCTTTCCATACATGTGATTCCCCAGTATTCTTATCTCCTAAAGTAATATTATCATCGATAATATCTCCCCACCTTCCATCTTCTAACTCAAATTTATTTGACAAGTTTTCAAACCCTTCTATTTCTTTATCACTCCATCGCCAGACGATTTCGCCAGATTCAATATTCTTATAAAAATTATTACCTGTAGGATCAATATAGTTCACCGGACCATTAGCACAATATGTATAAGGCGACATATCAGGATATTCTTCTGCTGCTGAATCTACTGATACAAATATACTCCATTTCGGGTCATAATATCTGGCACTGTAGTAATAATTTCCGGTTTCCTCGTCAAATTCCTTTCCATTAAACTTAAAGGGCGAATTGTTGGAGTTGGTATGCTCCTCGACCAGTGTTTCCCCAAAAGGAAGGTACTCCATATGCTGTGTTACTTTTCTGTTTACGTCGGTTATGTAATTGGAACTCCCTACCTGATCGCTATGGAAATAAAAATAGTTCAGCAGCGATACGTTATGGCTATAGTCATCTACTGTTCCTTCGTTGGGCTGCAGGTGCTGCATAGCAGGAGGTGTAACCCCAAATCCCTGGTAAATGAGCCCTATCAAAGCTTCAGAATCGGTAACGGCCGTGTTACTGCCATTCTGCACATACGGACGCGTGAGGTATCTCATCTGACCCTGCATCAGCTTTTCGGGATAGTTTCCTAACTGCTCTGTAGTACCTGTTTTGGAGCCTACCCTTTCAGGCCCAACATAATAGTGCTTGGTATAAATAAACTTATTGCTCTTGGTATCGATATGTACCGCCTTACCCATAATCAGTCCGCTGGGGTATAACAGTATATTATCATTAGCCGTTTGGGCTATCTCACCGCCGTTAGCGGCAACGTCCACCCTGTCCATGTTGTATTTTATTACCCTCTCCCCATTTGCATCATACGCGTATACCGCGACAGGATGGCTTAGGGTCTTATCCGAAGGTTTTAGGTCTACAGCTATAAGTCGGCCTTCCTCATCCCACAGGTTCTTGCGCAGGCTGATGGATTCGCCACCTAAAACCTCTACAATCTCAGTCTGGTTTCCGTTGGCATCATATTTAATTTCCTTTTCCTTAATACGCGGATCACCTACCGGGATAGTACCCTGATTGGATGGCCTCTCTGTTATTTTACGCACCGCGTGTGGCTGTTGGTAACCATAATTGGTACCGGCAACAAATGCCCCCGTGCCATAATCACTATAGTCCAAAATATAGCTGGTCTTCTGTACCGGCATTGTATTGGAAACAGTTCCTCCATAAGCGGTAACAGTTCCCTGATACTGGGTCTGCTCCTTACGCTTTATGGTATGGTCGTCGTTATACTCCATTTTCAGGATATAATTCTGCTGCAAATATGGTGTTGTGGTATCTCCTGGTCCGGTATAGTCCCCATAGGCATTAACCAGTCGGTTAAAATCGTCATACTCATAATTATGCTTAACAGGCCCTCCTATAGCATTAGTTCCCGGAAGGCTACTTTGTGGCTGATCGGCAGCAATACCTGTGATATTGGAGAGTGCATCATAGGTATATTTATTGTTGATCTGCATACCTGAAAAAGTATGTGACAGCTTATTCATCCTTCTCCTTACATCATAATCATAGGTGGTCACCGTACCGTTCCCGTACTTCATCTGTGTACGCTCGCCGTAATCATTATAGGTAATGGATTCTACAATGTTGGTTTGCGGGATAGATATTCCGGGAATAGTACTCGTTACTTTTTCCAGCATACCGGCTTTGTTGTAACCATAGGATACCACCTCGCGATCCGGATAGGTTATCTCCTGGATCCTGTTCCAGCTGTCATATTTCCAGGCCGTATAGAACCAAAACGACTGATAGCCTGCCACAGCTACAGAGCGTAGGTTTTTGGTTACCTCACCCATGTTGCCGTAAGCAAACACCTGAACCCCCGACTCGTCTTCCATAGACAGAATGCGGCCTACCGCATTATTATCCGTAGAAAGGTTATCCAAAGGCTGTCCGTATCGGTAAAAAACATTCTTCTGTGGATACTCCGGATACGTTACCCCGATAAGCCTTCCGAAATCATAGGTATATAGTACCTTCTGCCCACCGCTAAGCAGCATTTTAGAGGTGCTCTTTTCAGTAATATTACCTATCTTGTTATATTTAAAGGTTACCACTCCCCTGTCAGGATGCTGCATCTCTGTTTGCCTTCCCGCCATGTCATAGAGATAAGCGGTTATAAATCCGTTGTTATCAGTAACTTTCACCAGCTCATTAATAGCATTATAATCAAAAAGGGTTTCAATCTCACTGTTCTGTATCACTTTACGTTCCCTACCCCTTATATCCGTGTGTACCACAGCAGTCTGCCCCAGTTCGTTGGTATTGTTCTGTACAAACATGCCATCGGCAATGGCATAGGTAGTAGCGGCTACAGTACTTTCTCCCGGTTGTTTAACAGTGAGTGTCCTGTCCCTCTCATCATAAGTCATAACAACAGGGTCAGACAATGATCCCGCAGAAACATTCAGGTAACTCCATGAACCGCTAAGATCAGCCAGGTTGGTAGGATAAGTGTTCTGTACCACCGGTAAATGCGCGGCAATGGTTCGGCCATAGGCATCCTGTTTCTCAAAACCGGTAACCATCCATTTTAAGCTGTTACTTACATGGGTCTTCTTCACCTGAATGGGTTTGCCTAGGCCATCGACAATAGTTATGGTAATAAACTCATTGGTAGTGGTTGCACCTGTTGCATATTCCGGATCAAAATGACGCGTTATGGCATAGTGTGAATTTGCTGTGGTTTGCGTAGTACCAGGATTTATAGCTGCAAATGACCCTAGGGCGGTACGCATCCCGTTTGCAGCCACTGTCCAGTTGGTAGCTCCCTCATTCTTATACTGGGTCCTAATGGTCCAGGCATTGGTTCCCAAAGTAAATTCATTAGGTCCAGTAACCTCAAACACCCTGCCCCTGTTATCAATACGTACGCGCATTGATTTATTATTCATATCGGTCGTTTGTAATGCTATACCAAACAAATAATTATAGGACACTGAAGAGTTCTCTCCAAAAGAATTGGAAAACCCTACAGGATAACTATACACGGTAGTATCATAGCTGATAGTCTGTTCGTAAGCCGGGCCGGAACCATTGACATTATCCAGCGCTTTTACAGAAGTGACATTTCCGTAACTGTCATAGGCATACTCCATCCTGTTGGTTTCTCCTGCAGTATTCAGTTTGGTTGTTAACTGATACAGTTTACCCAAAGAGTTGTAGCTTGACTCCCTTTGACGCATAGGCTGACTGCCGCTGTTTTTATATACCGTTATTTTTTTTGGGAAGCCTGTACTGTTTTCCAGGGGCCCTACCGATGTATAATATTCCATAACACTCTTAAAGGCATCTTCCGCTCCGGTACCATAATCGATATACTCAAGAAGGTTACCTGTATTACTGTACTTTAGATACTCCTTAACCGCACTAAGGCTGTCACTTCCCTCATAAGATGTGGAAACCGTTCGAACCGGCACTACAAAAAGCCTTGATTTATCAAGATAATTTACTGCGGGGCTTAAACCGGACTGTAAATAGTTGTTGCTTTGATCGGCTGCAAAATTTACTAACGGGTTATCCGGATTCAATATGTTAAACAAGGTACTTTCTTCTGAGAGTAACTGTCCTGCCTGTGTATATAAGGCAGAATGTTTTTGTATTCCGCTTAGGTAATAGTTCTCATTATGGTAGGTTGCAACAGTATAACGGTAAATAGGGTTTGACTGAGCAATGGCATCCCTTTGCTCCACCCTAACTTTTTCAAAACCTAAAAACTCCCTTTCCCTTCGGTCATACTTACCGTTCTCATAGCTCATTGTAGATAATGTCCCGTCCGGTCTTAACCCGGAGTCGGTAATAAAGCCGTCAAAGGTCTCAACCCTGCTCAGTAACCATTTGTGATTTGGCATATTATAATCCTTGCTGCTCGCGGTGTAATCAACAGTCCAGGTTCCTCCAAGAGGTAAGTTAACTTTTTTTAGCAGGTGCGTTTTTCCTGTTGTATTTAACCTAACCACCATGCTATTATTATTGGATGAACCCGCATTTCCTATCACATCCGGGAAACCGTCTCCGTTTATATCCTGTACGGTCGATTCCTTCTGACTGATTCCGCCGTTAATACCTACAGAAGGAGAACCTGTAATCTTAATTGTAATACCTAAGAACGGTATAGGAATAGGAATCCCGTACGTAAAGGAACCAAAAGCATTCCCTGAAACAGAGGTGTCCTGTTCCATTTTTGAACCCGTGCCTATGGAACCTGAAAAGAATGTGCCGGAAGTGGCTTCGAAACCTTTTCCGTTATTCAGATAGTAGATGTAAGCCGAACCCGTACCTGAGCGGGTAACAAGATCAGGTAGGCCATCGCCATTAACATCAATCAGGTTCATATCAGGGTTTGCAGTACTCTTCGAGGCACCAAAGCCTATAGCCAAAGAAGAGCTGTAGGAAAGCCCTACGCCAAGACCAAGATTACTCCTGGTGTTTGACGTCAGGACAGAAGTGGTGCCCCATGCTATAAACGGTGTGAAGGCATAACCCGTATTCAGGCTTACTTCAATTTTCTTACTGGTATCTGAATTAGGCACTATCCTAACCTGGTCGGTCAGTCCGTCGCCATTCATGTCAGCCCACTCCCTCATATCAAAAGAGGTACCGTTACTAGTATTGATCCCTGCACTTACATTCGTTTTTGTCTCGTCGTCTGAAGTATTGTCCGATTCTGTAGATTTTGGTGCAATCCCGGGTACATTTATACCTATAGTATGATCTTCACTACTATCTCCCGTATAAAAACCGTTCAGATCCAGGGTCTTTGTCGTTAAAGCTCCCTGCATATCCGTATACTGCACTTTACCGGTTACAAGGTCCGGATAGCGGTCACCGTTCAGGTCAATGTACTGGTTCAGGGTTTTGGAATCGGCTTTACTCTCCGTTCCGCTGCCCCAACCTAAGTTACCCGATACAGCACTTCCTTTCGATTCAGAACGTTGTTTCAGTCCTATAAACACACCGGTACCTCCCGAGGTAAGGGTTGCCGGATCAACATACACTGCATACAGGTCAGGCTCAGCAAATCGGCCCACTTTAGCCGTTAATTTTCCGTTTGCATTAAAGCCATATACCGCTGTCTTTATCGCATCATTTGTATATTTTAAGTTCTGATTGTCCTGGCTATAAAACGTATATCGCAAAGAGGTCTCAGCCGCAGGTAAATTCTCCGGAGACATACCAGGGTCTACATCCTGTACCCCCTGACCGTTTTCGTAATTAAAAAGGCTTACATCTATAGGGCTGTTTAAGGAGGCATTGTTAATATTACTACCGTAATTGGCAACGATCGTCTCCGGCAGGGTCACTTCGTATTCACTGTCACGCTGCAATCTGATACCGCCGTTATAAAGGAACTGACCCCAACCACGATAGCTATATCCCATAAAATTAGCGGATGATGCCATAAACGGCTGAGGCAGCCCTTTAGGATATCCTGAAGGCTGAGGCGAGGTAACACTTTCCAAAACAATAGCAGCAGTATTATTTACCGCAAAGTTCCGGTCTTCAATATAAAATGCCGAATAAATCAGTCCGGCTCCGTCCTTTATGTTTTTTATCTCCAGTTTGGTCAACACCTTCTGGTAGTAGTCGGTATAAGTGTTAAAGTTCAGTACATCATTAGGATTGGCTGTCTTGGTAAATACATACGACCCGTTACTCAGTTTATAAATATAGAATGTCCTTTTATGAAGTGTAGAGGTTACATTACTGATCTTTTTCTTCACCACCCAGTTTATTTTCAGGGGAAATTCATAATCCTCCAGTCCGTTAAGCAGATTGGTATAGTTTTGATCCTTCATATTGTGATAAATGCGAAGGAAGCTTTGATTGTACTGACTCGGATCTGTAATATTCGGATCGGGAAGCTCAGTACCTGTAAACCAGTATTTACCCTGGTTAACATTCTCATCATAGGTCTTATAGGTTACCGCCGGATAATGCGTTCCGGAAATATTACCTACATACGTAGGCTTCCAGTTTAATGCTCCCCAATTGACATTGGAGGTACTTTCCGCTGTAAAATAGAAAATGTCTTTTACCGTTGAAGTTGTGCTGAGTACAGCATTGTATGATGTAGGACTGGTAAAGTTATTTGACGCATGGTTATAAACCTTTTGGACCGTAGCATAGGAAGTCTCCACCCCGGTCGTCGTATTCAGCCGCACATGCTTTATGGTAAAGGTGATATCGTCGCTAAATAGTGTTGCCGGACTAAACGGTGAAAGGTTAAAATATAACGTTACAGCAGTGTCCCCGCTGTAAAGGCCGACTCCGCCCCCGTTATTTATACTGTAGTCGCTTAGGGCATTAAAGGAGTTGAAAACCTTACCGTTCTCATCAACAGTCGCAATACTGGTCCCTGTTATGCTCGGCATGGTCTGGTAGGTTATGACCGGATTCCATTCCACTTCACCCCCGTAACCATAATCGTTGTTGTGAACCCTGAAGAAAATAAGATCTCCCTTATTAACAGACATACCGGTCTTGGTCATGGAAGTGGTGCTGCCGTTTCCTAATGTCTTTGACAGGTTATTGGCCGGTGTTGCCGGATGTTCGATGGTCACCCTGAAATTATTCGGGTTGGTCATTCCGCTCTGGAAGGTCCTTATCGCGTTTCCTGAAATATTTATTGTTCCGGTATAAGGCGCCTTCCATACCTTGACGTGGTCAAATTGGGGATGCTCTTCCCTCAGCTCATTCATGGAGGGAAGCCTCAGGTACTGGACAAGGGAGTTATCCACTGCACCCGCAACTATAGGGTTTTCGGTACTGCTTACGCTCTGAATAAAGTCACGGTTATTAGTATCCCCACCGTATGTCGTATTAAAGTATACCCTGTTCCCCGATACCAGGTCAGGCAGGCCGTCACCGTTCATATCCACAAAATAGTTATCGGTTTCCGATCGTGTCTTGCTCCAGCTCTTGCCTATTCCCAAGGCACCAAATGCATTGGCATCCACGCCGAAACCCGTGGTCCTTGACTTGGTTTTACCCATCGATAATCCATTGGCAGATATCAGGCCCCCAAAACCGTTACCGGTGTTAAGTCTGTATTGCGGACCGGACAACAGCCCTTTGTAAACCTTATCCGGAAGGCCGTCACCGTTAATATCGACAAGGCTGATTTTCCCGTCCATGGTATTCTGACTGTAATCAAAAGAAAAACCGATGGTATTATTTACATTATTGACAAATAACGGATCTTTTGCCAGACCTACCCCGGCCCTCAGGGCTGCCGAAAAACCTCCCGATACTGAAGTCCCGAGAGGGGAACCGTTGGGGAAAGGACTTACATTAAAACCGGGAACAGCCTGAAGAGGGGAAGTAACCACATCATTTGTGGCATTGCCGGTCCAGGTCATGCTTTGGTTTACCATCGTAGCGGACACCTCATTAAAGTACTCGAAGGTATTACTGTAGAACAGTGCGTTGGCCGCGTCATACTCTGAAATTCGCGACAACTGGTTCTTATAGAAAACGGTACTGTAATCAAAACGGTAGGTTCGTATACGAGTAACGGTAGAACCCTGTACCATGGAAACATGCACTTCGGTAAGAAGGTCGTCAATATACTGCATGTAACCGTTACGGGCATTGCTGATCACATCGGCCCTGGCATTTAGAGTACCTGTTGTCCCCACACTATAACTGTTCCTTTTGAACTCTACCCTGTAGTAGTTGGTGATACCGGACTTCATGGTATATTCTATCTTAACGGGGTAGTACTCCTTTACCGGGATCGCTGTTCCCGGAAATGAGGTACTGGTAAGTGAATAGGTGTAGTCCGCATAGTTCCCGTAAGGGTCTTGTGTCCTTACAAGGCTCCAATGTGCGATTGCCCCGTTGTCGGCACGGATAACCCCCGGATAACTGCTTCCGTTATAACTTCCGTAAAAACTTTTATTACCTTGCTTATCGGTAACTTCCCACCAATAGGTTGAAGGGCTGGTACCCCGCCTGACAATTTTCTGATAGCCTCCTTCTTTCCTTACATAAAATGTTTTAACTGCTCCAACTGTTCCGGTACTTCTTGTCTGTGCCATGCGGTGCGGGGCACCGTATAGGCCGGTTGCGGCATCCTTGTAAACCAGGTCAGAACCGTTAAGGGAATAAATCTCACTTTCATTGGTACTGTCAAACAGAGGGGCGCCCCATTTTGTATTCAGGGTAATGGCCGGGGTGGACAGGTTCCACCCTACCCCCATCCAGTTATTGCCCGCCTCACTGTTATAACTTACCTCCAGTGATGGTTGCATGCCGTTTCTTCCCTGCGGCAATTTTAAAGGAAAGCCTGTTACGGCCGCTCCGGTACTGTTTGCCGAAGGAGGTGCCACACTGACAACACCCGTAGCCGGATCGGCATACTGCATATCGGTAATGGTTGTAGGTGCAAAACTACCCGTTTCAGGAGATTCAGGCATTTTGATAACGCCATTTATAAAATCCGTTTCATTATTGTACAGGTATGCAATAACCTCATTATTGCCAAAGTCAAGACTGTCTGCGGTAACGGCTTTCCAGCTTCGCTGTCCCCTGTCAAAATAAAATGTCCTGATGTCTTTTGGCGTATAGCCGTCAGGTATCTTAGACGGATCGTATTTTATGCTAATCCTTACCGGAATGCTGTCCGGAATATTTATTTTTTTCATTCTGTAGGCCGTATGGTCACCTGCGGTCACGTTAACCAGGTTGGCATCAACGCCCTTTACATCCTTAAATGACAGGCCTTTTATCTCTACTTTACCCTGAGCCATTCCTGTATAAGCCCCTTCAAGAGCTACGCTTACAGCCTGATGAACGGCACATCGCGAGGTTAAATCTTCCGCTGCATAAATACCGGCTTCTTCAGTCCCATCAGTAAATATGTAGCTGATCTCATCAGTCACATACTGAACAGGAACGTTAACGGACTGGACCGAATTCCCGGGTATTTTATACGAAACTTCAATATGTTTTACATGGGAAGGCACACCTGTAAACGCCTCTTCAATAACATTATCATGAACCGGTATGGATCTGCCCAGAATTTCAACTTCCTGTATTTGAGGATCGGATACGATAGCTGAAAAATAAAGCGATCCTCTATTATTGGTAAGGTTCTGAGTGATCTGAAAAGGCATTTTTCCTTTCTCCTTCAGTTCTATACGGACATTCCTTACTTTATATTCATAGTTTTTGTTGTCCCTTCTGTTAAAGAACACCTCATTAAGACCGGGCTTCAACTGACGGACACTTATATATTCCCGTACCGCAACCCATTTGTTGTCCAGTGAAATCACTTTTCCACCATACGAAGGGTTGTTATTAATGCTTTTGGTCACTCCCGAAGCGGAAGAAAGGCCATACAGGTCATAAGCCAATACCGCATCATATTTGCCATTGGTTATGTCCTGAGGCAGTGAAATGCTGAAAATATTGTCGGAAACATCCTCCCTGTCCTCTTCCGAGATTGCTCCGATGCTGCCCTGTTGCTCAAGGGCAAAAAAGGTAGTATGGGTTTCCGCCATGGCAGACGGGTTTTCCCATAAGGGTTCCTTTATCGTGGCGCTTTCGGCAGCGGCAGACAAATTCCTGTCACCGGCCCCGCCGATACTGTTGAAATCCCTGCTTTTCCTCTCATTAAGATATGACCGTAAGGCGCTGTCCAAAGGCTGGCCAAACATCACCAGGTTACTTAGGATGCAGGCAAAAAAGATGTGTACAGCATGAGATTTTCTTATGCTGCTGAATATAGACGATTTCATAGTGATTTATCTGATGATTATTTTATCGGTAAGAAGTATTCCGTTGGTTTTTGTGCATATAAAGTAGACTCCCGAGGTTAACAGACTGAAAGGCAACCTATAACCGGACTCCCCTGATATCTGTACCTGTTCTATCACAGCCCCTGTCGGGCTCAGTATCTCAACGGTACCGCTGAAGACCTCTGAAGAGGAAACCTCATAATAGAATGTCTCGCTGGCATCACTTGGATTCGGGTACACCTTGGTTCTTATGGAGCCGTCGTAAACTCCCCGTTGCTGTTTCAGTTCCTCCTCCAGTGCCGCGGTCTGCGCAGAACCGGCCTCAACCTCCCAATAGCCCTTGATCCCGAAACTATCACTTATCGAACATCCCGAATTTAAATTGGTAATAACCACCTTTATCTCCTTCAGGTCACTGGGAAGGCTCACGTTGGTATCCAGGGTAATTACAGGACCATAGATGCCCAGGGACTGCCCGTTGGAAAACCACTCGTAGCTAACATTGGGATTGCTCACCAGCAAGGAGGCATCCAGGGTTACGGTGCTGTTGGGAACTGGATTTGCTATAGGGAATGGGTAAAGACTGTTATAGCTGATGGAAACCCCGGACAGCTGCAGCTGAGTCAACAGGTCGACTTCCATACCCAGCAGGGGATCGGCAATGGTAAAACCCGACTGATAGACTTCCCCGTTTATATCGGTACTTGTTATGGTATAGGTACCGAAATTAATCTCCGGGAAATAATAGGTTTCCTGATTGTGCACCTGCGGCAGGGACTGATTAGGTCCGGAAATGAGTGTAGTAAATGGCCCGACACCACCGCTCAGGTTGAGTGTAAGATAGCCTTTCGGCTTATCGCACTGGAAGCCCGGGCTTATATTTCCTGTGAATTTATAATAAACAAGTATCGTATCGGAACCCTGACAGATGTGGTTCCCACCCGTTACCTCAACGGTATATTCCCCCGGTTCATTAACCAGAAGCGTAGCGGCATACTGCTCCAAAAGCTCCCCGTCACGATACCACTTATAGGTAGCATTCGGATCGGTGATGTACTGGCCGGCATTCAGGGTAACCTGCTGCTGTGAGGCATTTAAAATAATATCGGGGCCAAGGTTGACGTTGATAGGGTAAAAATTGGTATCCACTGTTGTGGCCGCTACCAGTCCGGTCGCATCGGTAACGGTAACGGTATAGGTTGCCGGAGAGACAGCCGTAAAGGCAAAATCGCGGGAGGATGTCTGGTAATTCTGCGTCTGTCCCGTTGTATTGTTCTTAATACTTACAGTAAAGGATGCCTTACCTCCCGTAATGATGACATGTGATTTTACATTGGCATCGTTACAGTCGTTATCAAAACGGACCTGTACGATCATCTTCGGCCCCACTCCAAAAGTGAACTGGTCATACGTACCCGAGTCGGTATCGAAATAGATCCTGTCAAAGAAGGCGTAGTTCAGCCCGTCCATACTTCCCGGCTCATAATAGTTGACATATTGACTATTGAAATCGGAAAGCTGCTGATTGGTCACATATTCATCGTGTAACATCCAAAGCTTAAGATTGGAATTCTGTGAAAGCTCCTGCTGAATATTCCCCGCCAGATTAAATTTGAAATACATGGGAATATCCATAGCATGACCTCCGGTACTCTGGGATAACCATTTACGGGTAAGCATCCTAACCCCGAAGTTATTGGTAGTAGCGCCTAAAGCATTACTTTCGCTATTGTCTCCAAAAACAATAAAATTGTTATTGTCTATAGATACCTGCTGTTGCTTTTGGGGGTTATCCTCAGCCAGTTCCCCAACCGAAGCGATCAGGTAATCCTTTTTATGCACACTTTCACTCTGCAGCTGGTTCAGTCCCGATATATCATCACGCCCGATCCCGAAGGTACGGTATCGGAAAAGGATATTATTGGTAAGGTTCCAGAAGACTGTGTTCCTTGCATTCTTATAGGACATTGCCCTATCCAGGGTTACCCCGTACTTTAAGGCCAGATAGGATTCCACTCTGTTTTTCTCATTGGCATTCAGCTCATAGGGAAAGGAAATGAATTCAGGGAAATTCCCTTTAAAATCAAGCCCGGTAGCCGACAGAAAACCATTATAGAACTCTTTGCCTATATAAAAGCTGGTTTCTCCCTGGGAGCCGTAACTCTTCAGCTTTTTACCGGCCTGGAAAACGTTCCAGTTATAAAAATTGATGTTGGCTGGCTGGCTGGGTGTATAGGTAACGCCCTTATTGTCTACATAAGAGGCCTGTGATCCGTTATCAAACCGGTTCACAATAGGAGGGCCAACCTGGGGCAGGCCGTTTAAAATCGGATTCCATTCTGTTGTGAGATGGGAATAACTGACACCGGTACTTGCCACCTCACTCACAAAAAAGACATTTCGTGAGGTAGTGCTTTCCAGGGGTGCATTGTAGGTGAGGCAAAGTGCCGGGACATCCACCGAATGGTTGTAATTGAACAGGATTTTTGATCCCGCATCACCACACTGGCTTATTTTAATATAATCCGAAGCATGATTACGGTAGTCACCGGCACTCAACTGGCTGTGATTGACAATGTACCATGCTTCCGCTCCGGTCACTCCTCCCGGATAGTTCCTGATAGGAATCGCCATAGGGGCGACCTGCGCCTGTGTCTGAAAAGATAATGACAGGCAGAAAACGAAAACCAATTTTCTAAATTTCATATAGTTTAAGGTAATAGACAGGAAATGGTATCGTCCTTTTTATGACCGGTGGTATTCAGAAAAGAAAAAGGAGGTGGTGCAGAGGAAAAATTCTGCAAGTCGGGTTTACAAAGAATATAAGGAATATTCGATCCCATAGGTAAGGTGTTAAAAACGCTGCGAATGTAGAAAAAAAAACAAACCGTACAACAGGACCACAAAAAAATTGATGAAATTTTTACATATGGTTTATAACATAATCACCCCTAACACCTTAAAGATAGGAATTCAATAAAAATTAAAGAGTACTGCTGAATAATACACAAAGCTGTTTTTTCCGCATAAATGCTCTAGAAATCCACTTTACAGAATTTTCGGGGAGAGGATAATGGCAGCTGTAGTCAGGGTTGATGCAACAGCCCGGCTTCCAAAAATGTTTACATCTTCCATCAGCGAGTTCCGATTACTCTCGCACCTGTCAAATTGGTGGTGATCGCTACTCAGTCAGGGCTGTCCGTAGCATTATGAGCAGCGCCAAGATATCGGACGCCGCCATGGGGCGGAAAATTGACAAAAACAGTAACGGTTTTTTCCGCCTGTCCTTTAACGGAATAACAGACAATCGGTCTTTTTGCCTTTTCCACAAGATCAGCTCCCATTGAATTTTTCACAGTCGACCATAAACCTTTCCCCACCCAACCTCATGGGATATAAGAGTCAGGAACTTTTCCAGGTACGAAACCGATAAAAAGGCAGCTAATGTATGCCGCGCCGGGCTCAACGGTAAAACAAAAGACTACGGCATAATGGCCCTGCTCCCTTCGGTCCGCCCTGCCACCCTGCGGGACTTATTCCGTTTCCTTTTGCTCTCCCTCCCTTCGCGGCCTGTTTATCTGCTTTCTTTTTTCCGGTTTTTCTTTTGGAAAAAGTTACGCGGAGCGAAGCGAGGCAGGACGGTTACCGAGGGGGCTGGGGGAAGACAGGACAAGTATCATTTAAAAATCATGAATTATGAACATTATCGGAAGAGTGACAAGGGACGCCGAGGTGCGTGCCCTGAACAATGAAAGGCAGGTAGTGCATTTCTCAGTAGCTGCCAACGACGGTTACCGCAACAGGCAGGGCGAATATATCGAGCAGCCCACCTTTTTTGACTGCAGCTACTTCATAAGCCCAAAGGTAGCAACGATGCTGACAAAAGGGACACTGGTGGAGCTTGCGGGCAGGGTCAGCGCAAGGGCCTGGATGGATAAGGAAGGGCAGCCAAAGGCAGGCTTAAACTATATCGCATCACGCATAAAGGTCCATGCCAAAGCAGGCAGCAGCAGGCAGAGCCCCGAAGACATCGAGGTGAACCAGCCCGTGGTGGTAAGCCCTCATGAAGGGAATAATAAACAGGGAGGCGAACACGACGACCTTCCTTTCTAATCAAATCATTCATTTTAAAACGCAGCAATCATGGCACATAATATCAATTACAACCGGAACACAGGAAAATATTTCTTTTTCAGCGTGCAGCAGAAAGCGTGGCACGGACTGGGACAAATCGTTACCGACTACCCCACAAGCGCTGAGGCTATCACCGCAGCAGGCCTGGACTATGAGGTGGTAAAAACGCCCCTGTATACCCAAAGAGAGAGTCCCGTAATCGGGCAACCGCACAGCAACAGCATAACCGTCCCTAACTACTTCGCCACTATACGCACCGACAGTAACGCAGTGCTGGGCGTGGTCGGCAAAGATTACCAGATTGTGCAGAATCGTGATGCCTTCGCTTTTTTCGATGCCATAGTAGGTGGTGGCGAAGGCATACTCTATGAGACAGCAGGGGCTCTGGGAAATGGTGAACGCATTTTCATAACCGCAAAACTGCCCGATTATATCCGCGTGGGCAAAGGCGATGACGTTACCGAAAAATACCTTTTCCTCACCACCTCCCATGACGGAAGCGGCAGTATTACCGCTGCCTTCACCCCCATTCGCATTGTCTGTCAGAACACACTTAACGCCTCCTTAAAAAACATGACCAATGTGGTACGCATCAGGCATACCTCAGGAGCACAACAACGTCTGGAGGACGCGCACAGGGTCATGGGACTGGCAGACAGGTTAAGCACACAACTGGAAGGGATATTCAACAACTGGGCTGCCGTAAGAACTACGGATAAAGAACTCCGTAAACTCATACAGCTGGCACTCTGCCCCAACGGGGAAACCCTTGAGCTTATCAAAAAAGGGGCTGAGGACGAATTCTCCGCAGTGTACCGAAATATGGTAAACGATGCCTTTGCCTATGCGATGGTAAGTGACACCCAACAGACGGACACCACAAAGGGCACACTATACGGCGCCTATAATGCGGTAACTGGATATTTCCAGAATGTACGTTCCTACAGGGACGGTGAGGCAAAACTGCAATCCATCGTGATGGGCGGCACGGCGCAGTCTAAAAGCCAGAAAGCTTTCGAGCTATGCGACGCTTTTGCCCAGCATGGCGCAGCAGTCCTGAACTAAAACAATATTAATCGGGCAGCTGTTCACACAAAAAACAGCTGTCCTAAACTACACTATTATGGCAAATCTATGCAGCAATTACCTTGTTTTTGAAGGTAACCAAAAGACGATAAAAACGATTCATGAACTTTTCCAGCACATGAAAGAACGCGAAGAGAAAACAGGACACGGGCAGCTGCCCGAATTCCTGAGTGACCAGTGCGACTATTTTTTTGACCTCTACTGGGATGACGGCGAGGTGGGCACCTATCAGTACACCACCAGATGGGCACCCAACACGGAAGTGGTAAAATTGATTGCAATGCGCTGCGGCGCGGACTTTACCCTTGAGTATGAGGAGATGGGCTGCCTTGTGTACGGCAGGACAACATTTATCAACGGAATCATGCGCGATATCTGCCTGGAGAATGAGGACTTCGATGCCTACCTGTGGGATGAGGAAGAAGACACTTATCGGTTTGAGGGCAAAACGTATTACAGCCAGTGGGAAATACTGGACACGCTGCTGGAGAGACGATGGGCACAGGCCGCACCTGACCCGATTGCAGACAGAAGTGACCCGTGATAAGGCGAAGTTAGTCCGGGTAGCCGTCAGAAACCGGCGCAAAAAAGCCGCCCGCTCCAGCGGGTGGCCCTTTCGCGCCTTCAAAGCGGTACGCCAACCAAGGCAAAAGCATCGGGAAACCCTGCTGCACTTGCCGTGTCTGGCGAGGTTTTGTGCAGGGGATCTTTATTATCCCCATCCAGCAACATGTGCCGTTATTAGCTCATTTTAGCTACCGTAATCGCATGCAGGAAAAACACTTTACCGTATAAAGTGATTCTGGTCTATTACAGATAATAGTAAATTATTTATCGATATATAAGCTCTTAATGTGGTTTCCAACACGTTGTTAAAGCACCTCTCTTACTTGAATTCATTGAAAACATCGATAAGACATCCAATAGCACCGCGGATGATGCATTAAAACCAGTTCCGGACAAAGTCGGCACCCGCTGGGAAGGAAGGCGGTGCTCCATCTACATTCTTATCACAGAACTATAGCCGCACCGTTTATAAAAAAGAAGCGACATTGGAACTCAATATTGCTTCTTTTTCTGAGAGAAAGATTATTGTTAGGCTATCATTCACTTTTTTCGCTGATAGCGCAATTGTGTCAAACCGGTTTCAAAAGTATTTGACGTAATTAACTCCAGTACCTGTTCAGGCCTTTTATTTTTAAATAGCCTCGTTCCGCTACCTAATAAAACAGGTATTATCGAAATTATTAGCTCATCAATTAAATCGTGCTGCAATAACTCATTGATCACCTCTGCACCACCGTCGCAATAGATATTCTTACCCTCTTCAGATTTTAATCGTTCGATTAATTCGGCCAGGTTTCCCGAATAGAAGGTAGTTCTTCCCAATTTCGGTCTTTCCGTTCTTGTGATTACATAGACATCCCTTTTCCCGTTGTCGTAATGGGATGCTCCTATTTCTTTTAGTACATAGTCATAAGTTCTCCGACCAATAATTATCGTGTCGATAGTAGCCATAAAATCTGCATAGCCATAATCTTCACCCTCTTTTTCAACCAGTTTGAGAAAGCTTAGGTCATCATTTGGTTTTGCAATGTACCCATCTAAACTCATTGCAATGAAAAGTGATATTTTACGCATCTGTTTTAAATTTTAATATTTCAGCAAATGTATCTCCGTCAAGGCAATCATACTTTGTAAAAATACGACAAATCAAAACAGCGACGGTGAAAACCCGGTGTTCCGCCTGATCTCATTAGCTAGGTGTGAGTGGTCATAATAGCCACATTCAAAAGCGATGTCCAGCAAGCTCCGGTTACGCTTTGACCTTTTAATCACTTTCAGGGCATTCTGAAACCGAATTATATTCGTATACTCTTTTGGTGTTAACCCAACATATTTTTTAAAATTGCGCTCAAGACTCCTTACGGTTGTAAAATTCCTTTTTGAGAGCTCGTAGATACTGATCTGCCCCTTTGCCAGATGTATATCATTGATGACGGGTTGCAATGGAATGTTTTTGCTTTTTATTCTTTCCGAATAGAAATGATCAAAATAAGTAAACGGGTCGGCACGTACTTTATCAACGTCAAACGAACTAAATTTTTCAAATTCTACTGTACTGTTGTTCAGTTCCGTTTGTGAAGCATAACTGTAAAAATTGGAAAAGGCTGCCGGTTTTAGGCATACCCCCACAAGGTGTGTATCGTTGTCAATAAAACTGTCCTTAAAAGAATTCATTGCACCGACCACATACGTTTTACCAAACTCCATAGAAAACGTGCCGTTATCGGTTAAGCAGTTATTTCCCATATTTATGAGTATCCCCGCACAACCGTCAGGAAAAACACGTTCGAGTTGTCGTCCAGCTTCATTTCCCTTTAGCTCCCAATAGAAATGAATTAAAGTTTCTAAATCCCTGTATGGCTGTATCTTTTTATACTTCATTACTTGACAATAAATATCTGCATGCCGTCGCTACATACTATGCATTTTCACATCTTGGACAGTGGAACGAAGCACATCCCTAATCCCATACAAAACTAATAATACGATGGCCTTTTTCGCAAATTAAAATTTATTTTATCTGCATAAAGATCCTGCAAAATAATTTTTAAAATAAACATATCGGAATCCGGTGGTTTTTATCTTTTCTCTATAGGTTTATAGGGTAGCCAACTTATACGGTTGTATGAATAGTAATTGTAAAGATTAAACAGGTTGAAATTATCATTTCCTGAAGTAATGCCTTAGCTGCTCAAACTCTATGAAGGCAAGCAGTTCGGCCATACACTTATCTTTAAACCCTTTAAAGCAGGTAAATTTGGAAAGGGGTATTTCAGTCAATTGCTTAACGGTATAAATTTCTGCTGTGGAAAAAAAAGTAAGCATCCTTCTACTGAACGTGAACTTGCTTTCTGAAAGTCGCATCTGTAGTTTTTCTGTCGGGTCTGCCATCATTCTCAATTCTTGGTGAATCTGGTTACCCGTAAGTGTACTGTCCTGCTGTAAAAAAATAGGCGCAGACCACTACACTTACGGACACTGAGGCACTGGTATACCTAGACTTCGCATAAGCGAGCGCCCACGCCATGCGTGAGCGTCCCTACTTAGCCTCGAAGTCTTTAAAAATTACCAGTTTTCAGTGACGAGACTTAAAGTAAAAACACTTTAAGATTTTCTAATATTTCACACAAATATAGCGAGGTTTGCGCTAATGTGCAATCACCTCCTCCCTGTCCTGCCTAAAATTTGATACGCAACTTATCCAGTGACTGGGCCTTTACCAGGTCGGAGTCCCTTATTTTCAGGACCTGTCCCCTGCCGCCGTTTCTTTCCGCAACCTCAATCTCAAGCGCCTGCCCCCTGTTAAGGGTGAAGACATCGAGCAGGAAAATATTCCTTTCCGCGGTATTTCCAGCTATGGGAAGAAGTGGCCTGTACATACGCAACGGATTCAAAGTACGCTCCTGTATTACCGTTCGCTTAGCGACCTTCCTGTCTATGACCCTGAACTTTATATAATCAATGGTAAAGGGTATGTTGGTGGTGTTTTCCAGCTGCAGATCGAAATAATATTTCCCGTCATGGATATATATTCCCCTAAGGCTGAAGCCAATCCCATAACCCTGCGAACGGATATGCTTTATTGCCTTCTTGCCTTTTTCATAGAGCGCTTCCATGATAAGCGCTGTGAGTGATGCGGGTGAGGCCCCCAGTTCTTCAAAACGGATCGTGCCGCTTTTCGACTGCAGGGCCTTTCCGATACCCTTAGCCAAATCATGCCCCAGCACCTGAGGCGTCTCGCTGTAACAGACATCAAAGCCGTAGAACTGACCGTCCTCTGTAATGACCGAAAAATTGGTCTCCGTATCAAAACCGTGTACGGCAGCCTTCACACGCAGGACATTATCCGCATCCTGGGCTTTTCCAGCTACAATATTATCACTGCCCAGGTCCACATAACGTATCCCTGAGGGAAAGATGATATGCGATGTCTTATCATAGGTGACCTCAATATGATAGGGGGCAATACGGCCAAGTCCCACAGCCTGTCCGGGTCCCACCTGGGCACTGCTGATTGTGACCATTACCAGGAACAATAGTATAAGGCCTGATTTCAATGCTTGTATTTTCATAAGTCTATATTTTTAGTTTGGTTTATTTTTCTTTCGACACAAGGAAGAGCGCAAAGCCCGCGCGAAGTGTCGCTTTCTGCGGCTTCACCTTTTTTGAAAAGTAACCAGAGACGCCCTGTATCAGTCCGCGTGCCGCATCGGAGGTCAGCTGCTGTAAGGCCGATTGGTTGATGGTGATACCGCTTCCCGCCGAATTTCCCATATTGGCCAGTGTGCCGTTCACCGCGGTGACTTCCGCCGTATACGGTAGGTTGAGGCCTTTCTGTCCGTCAATATCGTATACCGAGAGGTTCACCGGAAATATATTTCCGCCCACCGCCACGGTAAAGACCTGCAGCTGAAGGCGTGTGCTCTGGAACCTAGCCACAGCGGTCAGGATATACCCCTTCGGAAGGGTGACCCCGCCCAGCCGGGCTGCCTGAAGCAGACGGAGCTGTACGCTGCCCTCACCGGTTATCTTTGCGCTGCGGTGGATACAGGCCCTTATACTGTTGGCAGGCCGTTCTTGTCCCGCGGATTCCTGATTCACCATAAAACTACTGTAGCTCCCTTCGGCAAATCGCCTGAGTGCCACCGAATCGGCAGCCCTTTGCCCAAGCCGGGACACGATGTTTTTCTTCTCGGGCAGTACCTCCAGAAAAGGGGCCTCCTCAGCTTCGGTATCCGTTGTACCCGGAGGTGCTTCTTCTGTGTTGGAAACACCCGGAAAATATTTGGCTGCCATCTGGTACGAACGCTCCATAAGTTCCAGACGGTCCGGCCCGTCGCCCTTCGATTCCTGCTGTCTTAATTCGGCTTTGAGCTTCTCATTTTCCCTGAGCAGGGCGTCCTGAGCAGGATCCCCCTGGTAGAACGTACTCAGGGAGTGTCGCATACTACGGTAGCTCCCCAGGGTCGGATGTTTATCTTCTCCCGTTCCGGAGCCCGACAGCTCCCCTTCCACCTCCCCGGTAGTGACCGGTTCCCTTATGCCTTCAAGGTTGTCGGGATGCCAGTAGTCCGAGAGGGTCATCAGGGCCTCGCGCTTCAGGCGGTCCTTTTCCCTGAGCATCTCCTGCTGATAGGCCTTCCCCTTATCATCCGGCAGGCCGGCACCGGATGCCTGCGGCACCTTGTCATTTATGCCATTGGTAAACATATCCTCGCCGGCTTGTCCTTTCTCCCCGGCAAATATCAGGTACAGGCAGGCAGCGAAAATGATACCCATTACCCCAAAAATGAGCGGCTTCTTAAGCCGTTCCCTGTCTAATCCCCTGTTCTCCCTGACGGAGGGTGTGGTGCCCTCATCGGTCAGAAAACCCGTTTTGTCCTTACTGTTTTCTCTCATAATCCTCTTTTTTTAGTTCCTGAATGATTGTTTCGGTTTTTACCGGTCTATCCTCCCCGGCCACCGGATTACTGATATGCTGTATCCCTACGCCCCTACGGGCGTTACCCAACTCATTGACAACCTGTACAACTACCACCGCGGTAACCAACAGGTAACCGGCAAAGCTGTACAGGACTATGCGGCGCCTTTGCCGGGCCGGCAGCTGTCGCCAGCGGCTATCCAGCCTGTCCTGCCATGTATCCCTTACGCTGTGAAATTTTTCCATAACGGTGCTATTGGCGTTCAAGAGTCTCCACATCCCTATTCTCCAGCACACGGAACTGTTCCATAGTGAAGCCCTGAGGATTATCGTCCGAACGGACGGAATTCACCAGAAGGCATGAGGTGACCAGACTGCGGCGAGTTACGTTGCTGGCACGGATTATGAATTGCCTAGCATAGGTACGTACCCTATAGGGATAGGTGTCAAAGTTGCACTGTACGCTGTCAACCTCCAGCCGTTGCTGTACATTTCCTGATATGATACGATTATAGTAACCCTTTTCGGAAAGGTCCCTGTAATAGTCAAAAGCGCTTTTGTCGGCCAGGCTGAAGGCCCTCCTCATATTGCTTTCTATGGCGGCCCTGTCCGGTGCCAGTGTGAAGAAGAGTTCATGGAAACGCCTTACATGTTCCCTGGCTTCCACGGGACGGTTGATGGCCGCATCCTGTGAAAGCGCCAGCATGAGCGATTTCCCCTGGTCCAGCACATATACCTTCTTGCGCTGTTCGCGGGCAAAACGGTAGGACTCCCAAACCGCATAGCCTGTTGTTCCTAAACAGACTATGGCAAATACAACAGCATAGAGCCTGATCTGCCTGAAACTGTTCTCTATATTCCTTAATGTTTTAAATTCCATCACTTTACCTTTAAAGATTACTGATTCATAAGTTTTCCGCCAATGTTACCCGTGGTCGCACCGGTCGCCGCACCGGCGATATTTCCGGCCTTGCGGGTGGCCTGATTCACATTACGGGTGTAGTTCCCGGCTCCGCCTGCCTGTATGATCCAGCCCGTAACCGTCGGTATGGTGAAGTACCCGATGATACCGATGATCATAAAGATGATGTAGACCGCATCGGAAGTATCCGGAATAAAGGCCGGGTCTGAGAGCTGCTCGATATCACGCGCCAGTATAAGGGACTGTATCTTGGCAAGCATGGAACTGAAAAGGTCCGAAACCGGCAGCCACAGATACACACTGATATAGCGGGTGAACCATTGGGAAAGGGTGGACTGGAAACCGTCCCACACCGAGAGCGCAAAGGCCACAGGCCCCAGTATGGACAGTACGATCAGAAAAAAGGTGCGGATGATATCCACCACTAGGGCAGCGGCCTGGAACAGTATCTCCAGCAACTCCCTAAAGGCATTCCTGATATCCTGCTTGAGCTGATACATTCCCCTTTCCAGGTACATGCCCGAGATGGTGGCAAGGTCCGAGGGCGACCATCCCAATTCCTCCAGCTGCCGGTCAAACTCCTCATCGGAAACCAGATAGGCAGTCTCCGGATTACGCAGTAGGGCCTCCCTTTCCAGCAGGTCTTTCTGCTGCTGCAATTCGTTCAGGTCCAGCACCTGTCCCTCCAGTATCCCATGGGTACCGGTTACTATCGGACTCAGTACCGCATTGATCGTCCCCAAAACCATCGTAGGGAAGAACATGATACAAAGTCCCAAGGCGAAGGGCCGCAACATCGGGAACAGGTCAATAGGCTCGGCCCTGCTCAATGCCTGCCATACCTTAAGGGCCACATAAAACAGTGCACCGAGTCCGGCAAGCCCCCTGGCGACACCGGCCATATCTGCCGCCAGTGACAGCATCTCATCATAGAGTGCGCGCAGCATCTGGTGCAGGTTGCTGAATTCTATCTGCAACAGCATCCCTACCAGTATTTTTGCCCGGATGTACCGTACAGTTCCAATACACGCTGGGTATCATTGTGTTTTTTGGCCCTGACCAGGCTTACCGAGATGTTCTTATTGGTATAGTAACGCACCAGGTTGTAATACGCCCTGACCTCCTTGTACACCCTCTCGATGATGTCCATACGCTCCTTATCATTGAGTGATAAGGTAGAGGCATTGATGATCTGACTGAGCTCGTTGAGCAGTGCGGTACTCTCGTTCAACAACTTCGAGTAGCCGAAAGCGATCGCGCTGAGCTCCTGGGCACTGAAGTTGGGATCGTTCAGCATACGTCCGAAACTGGTGACATACAGGTCTGAGGTGTCCCCGACCAGCAAAACCGTCTGCTGTACCTTACGGGCATCCCTTAAGAGGTTGTTCACCGACTTAAGGGCATCATAGTACTCCTTACCCTGATCGTATACCTTCTTGACTTCCCTGAAACTGTCCAGGGTATTGCTCGCCGTTGCCGAGGTCTCGATAATCTGGTTGGCGGTATTGATGATACCCTGCGCATAGCTTCCCGGATCACTCACGACCCACTGCGCCCTTAACGGTGCTGCTGCCAGCAGCAGCACGGCACCTATTGCATAAATCACATTTCTCATAGTTCTAATTTTTTATGGTTATTGTTTGTCTTCCCTCCTTCTGGCCGCAATACGGCGGATGGCCAGCTCCACATCACCGCCCAACTGCGCGGCGAGTTCCATCACCTCCATTTTCTCACTTTCCTCGGTGGTATAGGCCAGGTATTCCTCAAGGCTCACTTCCGTGGCATACACTGCCGAATGCGTACCGCCCAGTCCTATCCACACTTCCTTATACAGCCTGGAGGCGTCGTTGTTCATATTCAGGGACAGCACCTGTGCCTTTTCCCTGTCGGTAAGGCCCAGCATGGCCTGGATATCATCGAACTTGTTCATGTACTTGCGCTGGTCCAGAAGGATCTTGCAGTCGGAATTGTTGATGATGCTCTCCTTGACAATTGGCGACTGTATGATATCGTCGACTTCCTGAGTGACCACAATGGCCTCACCGAAAAACTTCCTTACGGTCTTGAAAAGGTATTTGATGTACTCGGCCATCCCCTCCTTGGCAATAGCCTTCCAGGCCTCCTCGATAAGGATCAGCTTGCGTTGTCCCTTCAGCCTGCGCATCTTGTTGATGAACACCTCCATGATGATGATGGTCACAATGGGGAAAAGGATCTTATGGTCCTTTATGGCATCGATCTCAAAGACGATAAACCGCTTGGAGAGCAGGTCAAGCTGCCTGTCGGAATTCAGCAGGTAATCGTACTCACCCCCCCTGTAGTAGGGTTCCAGCACGTTCAGGAAATTGGCCAGGTCAAAATCCTTCTCCCGCACCTTTTTCTCTTCCAGGATCCTGCGGTAATCCCCTCCTGCATAGTCGTAAAAGCCATTGAAGGAAGCAGGGGCATTGAAAGTCCTGATATGGTCTATATAGCCGCTTACTGCATTGGAAAGCGCGACCTCCTCCGATCGTGTCGGGGGTTCATCATCGCGTTTCCAGAGGGTCAGAATCAGTGTCTTGATGCTCTCCCTCTTTTCGATATCGAACACCCCGTCATCGGTATAAAAGGGATTGAAGGCGATGGGATTGCTTTCCGTATAGGTGAAGTACACCCCGTCCTCTCCCCTGGTCTTGCCCTTGATAAGTTCGCAAAGCCCCTGATAGCTGTTACCGGTATCCACCAGCAGCACATGGGCACCCTGCTCGTAATACTGCCTGACCATATG
The DNA here is from genome assembly GCF_046000485.1 of Flavobacterium rhizophilum. Taxonomy (NCBI): domain Bacteria; kingdom Pseudomonadati; phylum Bacteroidota; class Flavobacteriia; order Flavobacteriales; family Flavobacteriaceae; genus Flavobacterium; species Flavobacterium rhizophilum. The sequence goes on along the minus strand of NZ_JBELQB010000003.1, from coordinate 103,553 downwards.
GTTGGTAAAGAAGGATTTGCCGCTTCCCGAGGGTCCCAGGATGAATTTGTTCCGGTTGGTGATGATACCTTTTTTCATCGGCAGGTCGGAAATATCCAGATGGATGGGGTTGCCGGTGAGGCGGTCCGCCATCTTAAGCCCGAAGGGTGAGGGCGAATCACTGTAATTGGTTTCCTGACCGAAAAAGCACAGGGCCGGTTCAATGAAGGTATAAAAGCTCTCCTCACTGGGGAAATCACCGGCGTTTCCCGGTATTGCCGCCCAGTACAGCGTCGCAGTATCGGTCGTGTTGTGCCTTGGCTTGCACTCCATCAGTGCCAGTGCGCTGCCGGTGTCGTTCCTGATCTGCTTCAGCTCCGCCGGGTCATCCGACCAGGCCATTACATTGAAATGTGCCCTGACACTTGACAGCCCGTAGGAATGGGCCTCATTCAGGTAACGCTCAATCCACTCCCTGTTAATCTGATTGCTGCGGCTATAACGGGCCAGGGAATGCATGTTCCTTGCCGACTTCTCGAACTTCTGCAGGTTGTCCTCACTGTTGTCCAGAAACAGGTACTGATTGTAGATGTGGTTGCAACTAAGCAGCAGGCCCACAGGTGCGGCAAAGGAAAGCCTGCAGTCACTGCGGTCGGTGGAGAGTTTCTCATGACGGGTATCCGCGGTTACTACCCCAGGCAGGTCATCCGTATCGGAAAGCGTATGCAGGCATAGCCTTTTGGTACCCACCCGCACCTCTTCCGCACTGAGGGCAATATCCTGCAGGGGTTCATTCTCTGCGGTTGACAGGGTAAGGTACTGCTCCAGCAATCCGGCCGAATCATCGGTCCCGAGAATCTCCTCTTCCGAAAGACGGGAGAGGCGAACCAGCTCCGAATCATTCACAATACGCTCAAACTGGGCGACAGCTTCCATAAAGCGTTGCACCGCTTCCCTGTCCCGGGCTTCCTTCGGTACCAGCCTGCCACGGCAGAGGGAGGAGAAATTGCTTTCCATGCGCATGCGCTCACGGGTGGTTTTGGTAAGGAACAGGTAACAGTAATGGTTCAGGAACGGTCGCTCGTTAAAGTGCTGCCTATACGACCTGCCTAGAAAACTCATCCCATCCCCGCTTAGGTCCGGGGCATAGTTTTCCTTCAAATACCAATCCTGCTTGTGCACGACCGTATAGTCCGGCAGCGTTTTTACCGCTTTGTGCCAGGCGGCATGAATGGCCTCATACTCGGCGGATCCTACCGTAAAAATTTCCGGCAGGGCTACCTTAAAGCAGGCCGTAATATCGGCATCCTTGCTGAGGATACAGTGCTGTTCCACAGCCAGCAGCGGGAACCTGCTTTCCAGGGTGGTGGTTCGGGAAACATTTCTCATACCGCCTTCCTTTTTAGGTTCGACCCGACATGCCTGCAGAGCTTCCTGCGGCAGATGATATACCTCGGATGGCGTTTTCCCGCGGCAAGCTTCATCAGCCCGTGCTCCCCGTACTTTCTGTTTAGGGCGAAGGTCTGCCAGACAATAATACAGGCCCCTCCGACCCCGACCCCGATACACAGGTACGAATTTAACCCAGCGATATACAGTAGCATAACCAGTACCAGGATACCCAGGAGCCCACCGGCGAAAATAAAAAGGTACTGCGCCTTGAGCCCCCTGAACTCCACCGTCCTTCCAATGCCCTTGTTGATACTATAACTATTCATAACAAAAGGTTACAGGAAGAAGGATTGTAATATGGTGGCTGCCACAATCAGGAAGATGCAGGCACCGAACCAGCTGGCGGCGGTCTTACTGGTATCAGGATCCCCACTGCTGAACTTGTTGTACACCTTGACCCCACCGATCAAACCCACAACCGCACCAATGGCATAAATAAGCTGGGTAGCGGGACCGAAATAGGACGTGACCATCTGGGTGGCCTCCTCGATTCCTGCGGAGCCGTCACCCTGGGCGAATGCCCCTGATACTGCCAGCAGCAACGTTGCCGTGAACAGTAACTTTCTGTTTTGATTCCTCATAACATTTACCGAATTAATGATTACTAATTGCCTGCTAAGGGCAGGATTACGGCAAATATCAGTGAGATATCGAGGAAAGCGGAAGGATGGCTGTTGCTGGATCTGATTGTCCTTAACTGGACTTATCAAACAAAAAAATTAAATAATTCAGGAGAATTGTTTTAAACAGTAAATACTCTAAATATCTTATATATTTGTACGGCGCAAAAATCACATTACCTATTGACTATGAAGAGAATCAAGACTTTTTTACTGTGTATGATAACCTTTTCTGTTTTTGCACAGGTTCCGCCGGAAATCCCGGACTATGATGCCGGAGGCAGCGGGTATGGCGGTATGGGGGATATTCCTGTTCGCGAAAGTGATAGTGATAGGCCATCCCGCAGCAGAAATTCTCTGGGCGCTTTCCGCCAAGGCAAAGACAAAAAATGGGGAATTAAAAACCATGCAACGGATGTTGTGGTGCTCGCACCGGAGTATGACTATATAACTTCCACTGACGGGATATATATCCTGAAAAAGGGCGTTAAGTACGGGATTGCTTCTAAGGAAGCTACTATTATCCTGCCTGTTGTCTATGATTCTATAATGACCAATAGCTATATTAATGGCAATTCGCTACAGATAAAGAAAAATGGTAAGTGGGGATCGATAGATTTTAATGCAGAGCAGTTGCTGCCAGTCAAATTCTTTGAGGTACTGTATAGCGATGCGGGCAATGGATTATCGGTGGTTAAAGAGAAAAAAGATGATGCTCCCAAAGCTTATTTCGGTGATAAAAAATATAAGCGGGAACTGCAACGCATGTATGTTTTCAGCAACGGTGTGATAGGGGCATCTAAAGGCAAAATGGGCTTTATCAAAGACGGGGCAGAACTTATTCCTTTTGAGTATGACAGCATATATTCCGGAAATCCGAACGATGGATGGCATAAAAAAAGCAAAAAAAGTTATGTAGCTTTCAAAAGGGCAGCACCTAACCTTATTGTTATAAAAAATGGTAAGTATGGCCTTGCTGACGCCAACGGAAATATATTGTATGCGCCGGCCCATGATAAGATAACATACGACTACCTCCGCAAAATATACATCATTACAAAAGATAAAAAATCGGGTGTGTATTTTGAAGCGAGCAAGGCAAAGACTGATGTAGCGTATGACGAAGTTTATACAGACGGCGCCCAATTTGTAACGCTTAAAAATAATAAGAAACAGGGTATCATAGATTATAAGGGCAACTGGATTTTGCCGCTTGAGTATGATAAGGCAACCGTGATGGGCTTTAATGATGGTTTTAGGATAGTAAAAGACGGAAAAGCCGGATGGACTGACATGGCGGGCCAAATCATAGTACAGCCCATCTATGAGGACATAGATGATTTCAACTTTAGTTTTAAAGGATTATACGTTGTAACTAAAGATGGCAAAAAGGGGGGTATAAACAGGCAAAGCAATGTTATTGTTCCTGTTGAGTTTGAGGTTATCTACGAACAGGACAATTATATTATTGCAAAAAACAAAAAGTATGGGGTCTATGCTGCCGATGGTACTGTTGTGGCTAAGCCGATATATGATTTCATCCGCAGGAGTGAGACGGAAAAAAGCCCAATTTTAAAGCCTGAACTTGACGGACTTGTAGGAATAATAGGCAAAGAGAATAAGATGTTGTATGAGCCACAGTTCGTCAAGATAGACTATTTGCACGATGAGCATCTCCTGGTTAACCCTTTTAATAACGGCAGTGCCTACCGCAGGGTACAAGACAAAAACAATAAATACGGCCTTTTTGAAGAGTATACCGCAACGATGACTGTGCCTGTAGTATATGACGGCATCTACCAGAAAAGCGAAGCTAATCGTACCACATATTTTGTAGCGAAAAAAGGAAAGAAGTTTGGGGTTATTGATGGCAGGAATCAGACTATCATTCCTTTTGAGTATGACTCCATTAATTTTAACCATTTACACTTTGAAACGACAGACGCACAGATCGTAGCCGTTAAAAACGGAAAGTTTGGTGTTATTAATTTTAAAAACCATGTAGTGGTGCCTTTTGAATATAAAGGGATGGCAAAGATTTCGGACAATAACCTTTATATGGCGAAAAAGAAAGGTGCTTATATGTTGGTAGATGGTAACAATAAAGTGCTTAACCCCGGGCCGTTTGACCACATCGCCCAATTTGAAGGAGACAAGGCCCTTACATTTTATAATGGGGAGATGCGGGTGATACACAACGATGGCGCTTTTGTTTCAAAGGCCATAACGATGCAGCCCCATAATGGCTATACCACTTTTGACGAACTGAAATTTGCACTTGTAGAAGCGCTTGACAGTAAAGATGATGCCCTGCTGCGGGACTTTGCGGCTAAAGTGGCGCCATCGGAACATATATTATACTTTGTGAAGCAAAATTTGTTTAATAAAAACCCTTTAGCTTATACTGATCCTGCGTATATTAAACAGCGCTATCTTACCGACCTGCAAAAGTTTAAGCGCTCGGACTGGGGAGGAAAATACTACAATAGGGAATCATTGACTGACGTACCCGATTTTACGATTTACAGGGAGGGCTACGTAACGGTAGTGCGCACACAGGACCATGCTTATGGCGATACCCGCCTTATGGAAAATCTGCTGCGCCACGCCGTTAAGATAAACGGCTATTGGATAAGCACTTATTTCATGACCTGAAGGTTTGACTAGGACATGTTAGGGGACAATAGGTTACTCCTTGGTCAGCCTGTCCATTTCTTTTAATATTGGTGACATTCTGTACTCCTCTTTCATTCCACGTATTACCGTTATTCCCTCACTATAATCAATTACGACCTTCTGTGGTGTTTCATCCTTCCGGTTAAAAAGTACATCCACGGTTTTTGCGCGGTCTTCTAATTTACTATTAAACGCAGCCAGTACAGAAATCTATCTATGTTGCTTAAGTAGTGTTCCGCAAAAAGGAAGAACCTGTCTCAGACTACGAGGTAAGTTCCCTGTCCAATAGCATTGCTATTTTTCTTGAGGCTTCACCTACCTGGCTTTCCAGCAAACCTAAAAGTTCGGTCCCATCAATTTTTGCTATCATGCTCGCCGCTTTATCTTTTTCTGAAGGTCCAAGCGCTTTGCGCTCTAATAACATTCCTACGGTGGCGAGCTCGTCAAAGGTAACCCCTGTGGCTAAACCGTCCTCGGTGCTGAAGCCTATATCTCTGCTCCACTCCTCCTCTTCTTCCTCCATCCAACTGGGTGGCACATCGGAATGATTTCCAGGTTCTTCCTGCGGAACTGCTGAGGATCTAACCTCAGTGATCGTATCAAAATTAGGAGCAGAAACAGTAGATTTCTCACTTGTGTTCTCATCGGTACCTTTCGGCATTGACTGGCGGCCTCCCGGTTTTGGTTTGCCTATAATGTCCGGTAACCGGTGTATTATTTTTTTTTTCGCTGTCGGTTCAGCACCGGGTCCTCTTTCGGAGGTGATCATATAAAGTAATAAGCCGGTAGCCACCAGTAAAAGAATAATTAGTATAATTTCCATAGCTATAGAATTGGTTTGTATTTATCGTCGAAGGTCTTTTTTATCTCTTCCCCGAATTCCCTGAAGTGATGCTCCAGCACATTATCCAGATAGGCATACAGACTGATCTTATCCCCTCCGATTACCTGAACGATTCGGGTCAGCCGTTCATGGAATTCCGGACGTATGTACACCGATTTGCCGTTTCTGGCATTGCCATCCGGGTTCTTGAAGAATAGTATTTCATAGTCCGCACATTCTCTGTTTTCGCTCCCTGCTTTTCTCTTTTTTTTGATGGTGGTCTGAGATTCTCCGGAGCCGGAATCAACACCTGTCTTACTTGCGAGGCCTTCCTTACGAACGCCACCCGCCATCATTGACATAAGATAGTCTTCATCAATATCGTTACCCTTTTTGTTTTCCTTTTCCATAATTTATAATTTCAGTAATTCCAAAAATTCCCTTATAAAAGTATTCAGCCCGCAGCCTTCTGCCAGCCTTTGATCGGCAGGCAACAGGGTGGAGCGAAAGATGACTTTGGAATCCTCTTCCCCCTCTTTTCTGAACCGTACACTCGAAGTGATAAATGCATCCATCAATTTCAGTTTCAGTGAAGCTATAAAGATTGCATACCGATCATAAAGGGGATTTCTTTCCCTGCCATCGACACGATTCCAGAAGAGGTGTACATCCCTAATATTGACATGTTGCTGTGCCATCAGTACGTCAGTGATCAGTTGCGTGAAAACCAGGGCGCTTTCCAATACTATCCTGTCTGCAGTAACCGGAATGAACAGGTAATGCATACCGGCCAATGCCCTGATTATCCCAGTGGAATTAACGGTGCCCGGAAGATCGAAAAAAATGATATCCAATTGCTCCTGCGAGGATTCTATCAGTCCAAGCCCCGCCTCCAGGGCAGTATCGGACTTCTCTTTTACAACGGGATAGGCATTCTTTTTCAGGCGACTGAATTGCTCATGAGCCATTCTTTTAAAGGTTACATTTTCCATGATTGATTTCATATCCCGGTCACGCATCTGACTGAGGCTGTATTGCGGAAAGTCGCAGTCGACAACCGCGACATTGTAGCCGAGGCGATAGTGCATAACACTTGCCACAAGGGCAGTGAAAGTGCTTTTTCCCACCCCTCCTTTCTGGGAGGCAAAGGCGACAAAAAGTGTGTTTTTCTTTGTTTTCATATATATCCGGTTTTACTTCATTCCATATCTACCTCTACAGTTAGGTGTCTAGATATCTCATACCATATGTATTTCTGTGGGTACTTATGCTGTGCTTTACAGGGATCTATCCCTAAATACATAGCGTTAATTGTGTGCATCTGAAAACTGAGCAGTTACCAGCTATACACATTGCTATAAATATCAATGTGACCGCATTTTCCCAAACATTGCTATACACTTATACATACAGTGGTGTAGCTATGCAGCTACGCAAAAATGGCAGTACATAGGCATGTGTTCAGATTAGCATGCACAAAGAAATGCCTTCAGTTTCAACGATTTTTAGATATGGTTGCCATTGGCTTACAGGGTCCTGTTTTGGCCCATATGACAATAGCATTCCTCTAATTCACATAGCTTTATTTTGCATAATGCGAATGCAAGGCTCCAATAATCAGAAACGGCATGGAGCCGTTTTCGCCAAGGGCAACCTATCCGTCCCGCAGGACGGATTTCCTTTCGACAGAAAGGAGCAAGTTGTGTTTTGAGCTGCTCGAAATACTTTCCGCTGCTCAAAACAACTTGCCCTTGCAGGGAGCTGAAAACATCCTCCGAAGTCGGTGTTTTAATCTAAGTGATCAGATCATGAGTGAAAAAAATGACAATAAGAGAAGAAAAGGCGGCAGGCATCCTAAAGGCGACAGGGCGATATTTCGTTACTCGATCAGCCTCACCTTAAAGGAAAACAACAAATTCCTATCCCTGTTTGAGCAATCGGGCATGAATGTAATGGCACATTTCATTACCGCCTGCATATTCCGCTCAACGGTCAAAACCATAAAAATTGACAAGGGAACAACAGACTATCATATGCGTTTAACAACGCTTTACGGGCAGTTCAGGGCTGTTGGGGTTAACTACAATCAGGTGGTGAGGCTGCTCTATCAGAATTTTTCAGAAAAAAAAGCTGCAGCCTGTCTCTACAAACTGGAAAGGCAAACAGCAGAGATGGCAATCCTCTGTAGGAAAATAATCGAGCTTACACAGGAATTTGAGGCAAAACATCTTATAAATAAACACAAATGATTGTGAAAATTGGACATGGAACCAGACTCATAGGTGCGCTTACCTACAATTTTCAAAAGGTTGATAAAGGCCTGGGACAGGTACTGTTCGCCCAAAATATTCGGCAATCAGTAAACGGCGGCTACTCACTCATGTTGTCCTACCGCTCTTTCGAACCCTATCTTATTGCTAACAGGAATACCGAAAAACCCTCTTTACATATTTCCCTGAATCCTGATCCGAAGGACAACATGGATGATAACCGCTTCATATGCATGGCGATGGACTATATGCAGGAAATGGGATACGGCAATCAGCCCTATATCGTCTTTAGGCACAACGACATTGAACGTACCCATATTCACATTGTCTCCATCAATGTGAATGAATCCGGAAAGAAAATAAGTGATACCTATGAGCACAGGCGATCCATGTCTGCTTGCCGGAAATTGGAAAAGAAGTATGGGCTTAGGCCACCCGTTAAGGACGAAGAACGGGTTAATCCGAAGCTTTTCAAACCTGTGGACTGCAGGCAGACCCACATAAAAAGCCAGATTGCGGCCGTCGTGCGATACCTTCCTCAGTTCTATACCTACCAGAGCCTGGGGACTTATAATGCGCTAATATCACTTTTTAATATAACTGTGAATGAGGTCAGCGGAGAACTTAATGGTCAAACAAGACAGGGACTTGTCTATTTTGCAACCGACAGCAAGGGGCAAAAGGCTGGTCCTCCGTTCAAGGCCTCCCTATTTGGTAAGAGTGCGGGCTATCGGGCACTGCTTTCTCATTTTGAAAAATCAAAAATTATAATGAAGGATACGCAGGTCAGGAACACCTTACGAGGCGCTGTGGAGGTAGCAATGTATACTTCAAAAGACAGAGCTGAATTTACCGCACAGCTCAAAGACCAGGGAATTAATGTGATCGTGCGCAGCAATAGCCAGGGAAGGATATACGGCATTACCTTTATTGACCATACGGTACGCTCGGTGTGGAACGGCTCCCAATTGGGAAGGACTACAGCTGCCAATGTATTTGAGCAATGGTGGAATAATGGGATACGACCGGGTAATATTGAAGATAAACCAAGAGTGCAAGTACCTGAAAGCGAATCGCAAAAAAAGATAACTGGTCAGGATTCGGATGAAAGCAGTCCAGGCACAGACAAGATTCCTCCGGGAATTATCGATATACTGTTACCGCAAGGCCATGGGGAAGATTATGAGGAAGAGGCCTTCACACGTCGGATGAAAAAAAAGAAAAGAAAAAAATAAAACCACCTAAAATATCGGAACATGCAGGGAGAAGATGACACCAGAGGACTTGCAAAGATAATGGCCTTTATGCGGGCTGTAAGCATCATCATCGTACTGATGCATTTTTACTGGTTCTGTTACGGCTTTTTTATGGACAGGGGCTGGACTTTGCCCCTTATCAATCGTATTCTGTTTAATTTCCAGAATACCGCCGGATTGTTCTCAGAAATGATTTACACAAAGGTTTTTGCCCTGGTGCTGCTGGCACTCAGCTGCCTGGGAACCAAAGGCACCAAAAACCAAGGCATTACCCGGTTCAGGATTAATACGGTACTCGGAGCCGGAGGATTACTCTTTCTGCTCAACGAATGGATGCTTCGACCGTTAACAGACACAAGTGAAATCATATACATGCTGAGTACAGGCGTCGGATATATCATGCTCATGGTTGGGGGCGTATGGATGTCCCGACTACTGCGTAACAACCTTATGGAGGATGTATTCAATCAGGAGAATGAAAGCTTTATGCAGGAGACAAAACTGATGGAAAATGAGTATTCGGTGAATCTCCCGACAAGATTTTACTACGGAAAAAAATGGAACCCTGGCTGGATCAATATAGTCAATCCTTTCAGGGCAACGATAGTGCTCGGGACACCGGGGTCGGGTAAATCGTTTGCCATCATCAACAACTACATCCGTCAGCATATCGAGAAAGGTTTTTCCATGTATATCTATGACTTTAAATTCGATGACCTCTCCACTATTGCTTACAACCATTTACTCCGACATACCGACAAATACGAGGTCCAGCCAAAATTTTATGTCATCAATTTTGATGATCCGCGCAAAAGCCATCGCTGTAATCCGATCAATCCCGGTTTTATGACCGATATCTCCGACGCGTATGAATCCGCCTATACCATAATGCTGAACCTGAACCGAAGCTGGATACAGAAACAGGGGGACTTTTTTGTGGAATCCCCCATTATCTTACTTGCTGCCATTATCTGGTTTCTGAAGATCTACGATGGTGGCCGGTACTGTACTTTCCCCCATGCGATCGAATTGCTCAACAAGAAGTACTCCGATGTCTTTACGATACTTACCTCCTATCCCGATCTTGAGAATTACCTCTCCCCTTTCATGGACGCGTGGCAGGGCGGTGCGCAGGATCAGCTTCAGGGGCAGATCGCATCGGCAAAGATCCCCTTATCCAGGATGATCTCCCCACAACTGTACTGGGTTATGACAGGCGATGATTTTTCACTGGACATAAATAATCCCAAAGAACCCAAAGTGCTCTGCGTGGGAAACAACCCCGATCGGCAGAACATCTATTCCGCTGCGCTGGGACTGTACAATTCAAGGATAGTAAAACTGATCAACAAGAAGGGACAGCTTAAAAGCTCGGTTATTATCGATGAACTTCCGACCATCTATTTCCGTGGTCTGGATAACCTGATAGCCACGGCCCGAAGCAATAAGGTCGCCGTCTGTCTCGGGTTTCAGGACTATTCACAGCTAACCCGTGATTACGGGGAGAAAGAAAGTAAGGTCATACAGAATACAGTGGGAAATATATTCAGCGGACAGGTGGTCGGTGAGACCGCCAAGAGCCTCTCGGAAAGGTTCGGTAAAATACTCCAAAAAAGGCAAAGCATGACCATCAACCGAAACGATAAGTCAACCTCGATCTCGACGCAGCTGGACAGCCTTATACCCGCCAGTAAGATCGCTACACTTACCCAGGGAATGTTTGTTGGTGCCGTTTCCGATAATTTTGAGGAACGTATCGAGCAGAAGATTTTCCATGCGGAAATCGTTGTGGACACCAAAAGGGTCGCTACTGAAGAGAAAAATTATAAAAGGATTCCCGACATCAGGAATTTTATTGACAAAAAAGGGAATGATGTGCTTCAAAGGGAGATTGAGGACAATTACAGGCAGGTAAAGCTGGACATCGTAAATATTATTTACAGTGAATTGGAACGTATTAAAAATGATCCGGAACTGGACCACCTCAAACCTAAAAACTAAAAGGGGTTGCCATAGCACCCCCTTTTTAGTTCTTCATTATTTATCAAACGCGAAGACAACCTGTTGCCGATCATCCAAAACCAAACGGGCATTAAATTTTTTACCTGATTTACTGACCATCCCCTTCAGCAGGTTAGTACTCCTGTTTCTGATCAGGTTTTCAATCTCGGCACCAGGCAGTATCATTCCACATACTTTTCTGAACTGAAGCCAGCCGCATTGCTGATTCGGGCACGTAACTGCATGATCGGAAAAAAGCAGGTGGTGATGTCCGCATTTGGGACATAGCAGTTCCGGGACCGCCTCATTTCTTACGGAAGCCTTTAACAGCTGCTCTGTGATGCTTATGGTATAAGTCTCGATTTCAGCCTGGAACTTCTCACCGGAAAATGCACCCTGCTCGATAGCTGCCAGTGCAATTTCCCAATCCGCTGTCATAGCCGCCGAACCTATAGGCATATCAGCTATAATAGTATAAACCTCCAGTCCCTTTGGAGTGGGGAGCAGCATCCTGCCCTCACGCAGCACGTAGTGCCGCTCCAGGAGACTGTCAATAATGGCTGCCCGGGTGGCAGGTGTCCCCAAACCGACCTGTTTCAGATCTTTCCTGAATTGGGCAGGACCGGTTTCCGAGACGATACGTTCCATAGCTGACAGGAGACTGTCTTCCGTATACAGCTGTGGCCCGGCCTCCTGTTTTTGTATTATGGAGCCTGAAGCAATGGCTATCCTGTCCCCTACCTTCAGTTCCGGTACATCTGTTTCCCCGGTTGTACTGTCATCAAAGGCAGTCCGGATGGAACGCCAGCCCGGCTCTGTAAAAGCTGAGGCTATCAGTCCGAAATCATAATGCAGCACCTGCAGGGTAATACGGCTGATTTCTTTCCTGCAGGGCTCGCTGACCGATTCCAGTAGCCGCAGGGCTATCATTCTGTAAATGATGCCCTCTTTTACCGACAATGCGGAAGGCAGCTTTTCGGTAATCAGCAGGCCATGGTGGTCGGTTACCTTGCCATCGTTGAGAATGTGCCTGTTGAGCCTTCCGAATTTTATCTTGGAAATATGTTTACCCAACTCCGGATCCTGCTGGAGGACTCTTATGAGTCTGGGTATTTCGGCCCATACATCCTGAGTCACATACCTGCTGCCGGTGCGCGGATAGGTGATGAACTGCTTTTCATATAAGCGCTGCGCCACTTCAAGGGTCTCCGATGCAGTCATACCATATTTCCTGTTAGCCTCTCTTTGCATCGCTGTCAGGTCGAAAAGCAGCGGTGCCGCTTCCTGAACCGTTTCCGATTTTATTTCGATAACAACAGCATGGCTCTGGCGCTGCAGGGACTTTAAGGCGTCCTCTGCTTTTTGCGGTGTATCGAAGTGCAAAGCTCCGTCACTGCTGAACTCGGTAAATGACTTGGTATGTGAAAGCTGAATCTGCCAGTACTTTACCGGCTTATGGTCGCGGTGTTCCAGAAATCTTTTGCAGATCAGCCCCAGTGTCGGCGTCTGGACCCTGCCAAGGGAATAGGTTCCGGTGCCTGCGGCAATACTAAGGGCCTGCGAGGCATTGATTCCCACCAGCCAGTCGGCACGACTGCGTGCCCTGGCCGCGAGATACAGATTTTCAAAGTCTTCTCCCGGCAACAGGTTTTCAAGACCATGGCGAAGCGCCTTTTCGGTCAGGGAACTGATCCACATTCTTTTGTAGGGCTTGGTACAGTTCAGGTAGTCATAGATATACCGGAAGATGAGTTCTCCCTCACGGCCGGCATCGGTAGCTACGATTAGGCTATCGCTTTTTCTGAACAGTTCCCCTATCAGCACCAGTTGTTTTACGATCCTTTTATCAGGGAGCAGCCGTTCCTTTCCCTCTCCCTTACGGGGGGTTAGGATAAATGGCGAAGGCAGGATGGGAAGATGGTCCTTAACAAAGCCGCTCAGTCCATAGTCCTCAGGCAGTCCCAAAGTCACAAGATGCCCAAGGGCCCAGGTGATATAGTAACCCTCTCCCTGGAAAAAACCTTCCCTCTTTTGGGTAGCGTTCAACAGCGCGGCCAGCTCACGGGCCACGCTGGGTTTCTCTGTTAGCACTGTAATCATAAGGTTTCATTTACGTTTTAGATTTTTCTCCCCCTTTTCTTTGTTGGGGTATCTTCATTACCCGGCTGCATCTCGGTGCGATGCTCCTTCTGCTGCTTTTTGCTTTCCTGCTTAACAGAATTATCAGCCTGGCTCAGTTTACCGTCCGTACCTGTTTGCAGATTCTGAGCAGCTGCATCGTGCAGGGCCTGCTCTTTGGATTTGGAAGGGTTATTAAAGGAGAACCCCACTTTCCCGCTTTCCCTGTTGTAGGTGATGTACCCTTGGTATTCCTTGTCATTTTTGTCTACCAGCCCTGTAATATACACGGTCATCCCTTCCCTGAACTTATCATACTGCTCTTCGGTAAGCGCTTTGCCCCTGAACTCCCTCGGCGCCTCATCATAGGTTTTACCCTGGGACTGGCTCTGGTTCTGATTGCGGTCAAATATAAATTCGACATAACGCTTGTCGGCATTAAACTGTACGGTGGCATCAAAGGGATCCCCGTTCCTGGAGGTCATCCCCTCAAGATAGAGCGGCCTGCCTTCCTGCAGGGTCTGCTTCTGCTGGTCATCCAGCCTGATGCCCTTGATCTCATCCGGTATCTGCATCCATTCCGCCCTGCAGGCCACCAGTTCATTGGTTTTGCGGTCAATACTTATTACCGAGGGTACGAATTCGCTTGTCTTTTGGTTGTACAGGTCGACAATCCTTCCCATATTACCTGTTTTAAGCAAATTCTCCTTATCCTCCTTGCTGAACTCGTGACCGAAAAAAGGGTAATTCAGATTGGGCTCCTTTCGTATCCCGTGCATGGCCACTACCACCTGCCCGGCATCATTGGTCTGAAGCGAGAGCCTGGCATCGAGTTTCGCCACCGCATCACCCATTGTCAGTGTTAGGGGCACTACATCATTGGTCTTGAAACCCCTTAGAAGCGGCTCCATCAGGTTCATTTTTTCCAGGCGATCCCTGCTTAACCCTAAATTATTCAGGGACTCCCAGTTTACCTGCTCGGGCTTGAATTTGTACTCTTCTGTTGTTTCCATTTTACTATGATTTTTATGTTGATATTCGAAGTTTAAAGCATACTTGGACAGCAGCTTCCGCGCATCCTCACCCAGATCATCGAGGTAACCCTGCAACTCTTGGGCAATCTCAGGCCATATCGGAAAGGGAACACGGAAAAAGTCGAACCGTGTCGGTTCCTTCAGCTGTCGCAGGAAATTGCCGAAGAAGTTGGAGAAGAAATCACCTTGCTGCTCGATTCTCAGAAAATCCGCCGGCCTGCTATCGGCAATGGCTGCTGTTTCCATACCGCCATCCTCCTTTAGCTGCCTTACGGCCCTGATTTCATTTCGTTTTTTGTCCGGGACAAGCAGCATCTGGCTCATCTCATCGGAATGTTCCTGTTGGTTGTGATTGGCTTCCATTATGACTGTTTTAGATTTTTAAAACTAGGTCCTTAAGACACGGTAAATGATCCGGGGAAGGGTAATGCATGACTTGGCTTTAGCTGGCTTTTGTATCGGGCAAGCGCTTTTGGAAACTGTCCCGGATAAACTGGTGGACATCGGAAAGCTTATAGTAAAGCTTTCCGCTAATGGTGTAGTAAGGCAATCGCCCTCCGCTACGGTAACGCTGCAGGGAGCGTGAACTGATCTTCAGCATCTGCAAAACATCTTGGTTATCCAGTAATTCTTCGCCGTCAATAGCCGTATGGCGCTGTTCCACCTGTCGGATTTTCTCACCCAGCAGGTCAAAGCGTTGCATAACACGTTCCATCCAGCTATGAAATTCATTTCTGTCAATGTTCATGGTATTACAATTTTGAATTATACTGACCACAAGTTTGTGATTGTTACCCACCCTATCTGCCAAGCTGTGCCAATGGGCATATTTTCTTTTCGGAAGGATGCAAAAAAAAAGCGGCACTTACGTACTGCTTTTTTACTGAACCGTTACAGGTTCCTGTCCATATATTCTTCGAGAACTTCCCGAAGATGATCGATAAACAGGGTACGCCGGCCAGCCCGGTCCTTCATCCTGTGGAAGGCATGGTGAATGTCCCCTAAAGGAATTTTAAAAAGACGCTGGAAAACCCCGCTTATTTTCCTCACGCCGGCCTTACCGTGGGATACGGCACCGGAAATGTACAGGGCATAGATCAGCTCGATTAGGGCATTCTTGGTTCCGGTCCACTGCAGCTCCCCGGAGAACGGGATTCCCTGCTCCGCATCCTCGGGATCGATCCGGGCAAGCAGAAAGGCATACAGGAGATCCTGTGCTATAAAACGGGCTGCCATATGGTCATAATAGGTGGAGAACTGCGCATCCAACTCGATAAAAAAACTCTCCCTGACCGTGGAATTTTGCAACTGCCCCCTGCGGAAATATTCAGCATCACGGTCGGTCCGGCCGCTACGGTAATACCGGTAAAATTCCATATCAAGAAAACTGTAGTGATTCTGCTTGAGATGCTTTAACTGACCGCAGCAGTATTTTCGGTATAGTTTGCCGCCCTGCACCGGGCTGGCTGTTTCGATACGGTATACCTCATTGTAGTAGATGAGTTTCCCCAGGATTTGTGGTTTAACCTCCCTGAAAAACTCGATTTCCTGAAAAGTATCCGAGAAACCGGAAGTGCAGACCTGTGTTTTTACGCGCAGGAGCAGCTCCTGAAGAAAGGAGATCATGCCCCCGGCCTGTGCGGTTGCCGAGAGGTCCGCTGCGGAGAGCTCCTCCTCCCTTCCACTGACTTCCGATAGGAGCTTCCTGTAAATTGCCGATTGTACCATAGCTGAAAAGTTTACATAGACCAAGTACTTTTGAGAACAATGCATAAACCGAACGGATCTTCGGAAGACTGCTACCTGCCGTAACTTTTACGATATCGTGTGGGTGTCATGCCGGTCTGCTTCTTAAAGAGCCTGCTGAAACTCCCTGCAGAGGTAAAATGAAGCTGCTCGCTGATCTCCTCAATGGTAGCATCGGACCCCACAAGCAGGAATTTTGAATCACTGACCAGTATCTCGGTGATGCTTTCCAGGACCGTCTTTCCCGTTACCTCACGGACGACCCGGGAAAGGTAACCCGTAGTAACACACAACTGACCGGCATAAAAGGCCACCGAATGCTGCTCCCTGTAGTGGCGGATAAGCTGCCTGAAAAACGCTACGGTCAGCAGTTCCCTTCGACTATAGTTGCTTTCACTTTTTCCGGCCTGTATATCCTGATGCCATGCGGCCTGGAATACCAGAAGACTTAACGCAGCCGTAAAGGAGGCCTTGGGAAAACGGTTGGGATTTCTCAGATACTGATAGTAATGGTTCAGGAGTTTCATGATCCTGTGCAGGACAACGGCATCCAAACGGTCCGGCAGTATCTTGAGGGCATGCCTGCTTACCAGAAGTTCGATAAAGCGACCGGACATCTTAATGTCTGTGATAAACTGCCAGTTGACCTTTACCAGATAACCGGAGATATCCTTATCGTACTTGATGACCTGATAGTAGCTGCGGCACAATGCAACAACAAGCTCATTGGCCGTACAGGAGATACGGCTGCCGTCAACTACAGCCCTGAGGATACCTGATTTTATGAAGATAAAAAGGAAATCGCCCGAACATGTCCGTCTCTCCCGTGAGGGAAAATGATGGCTCCCCTTCCAAAAATGAACTTCGCCCGGACTGTTTTCTCTTGTGGTTTCCATACCGTATGAATATTCCTGATTAGTAATGGCCCGGTAATTACCGGGCCATAGCTTGTTTTCTAGAATTCAATCTTCTCCAGGCCTGCTATACTGGTTGCCACCGGATAGGCTGTCGCAAGGGAATCGTCTTCCAGTATACCTGCCAGTGCGGCGACAATATTCCCTACCGATTTTTCCCAATCGGTATCCTCGCAGCAGGAATGATACAGGGAATAGCGGATCACCGAAGCCAGGGTCAGGATGACACGTTTTTCCTGAAGGCTCAGTATTGCTGAGGCGGTAACAGTATCCTCCATATTGACCAGCGCGCCGTAGCTGACATCAAACGATTGGTTCCCCAAGGTTTCAAAATTCCCTACAAGGTCCCCCGTGATATCCCTGGCTTGCGGCGAGAGTTCAGACTGCCCGAGAAGTGATGCAGAGGTGTCATAAGGATGACTGATGCACAGGGAAAGAAGCTGCTCTGCCTGTAGCAGCTCACTCTCTGTCTCGGTCTGCTTGGTAAGTATGCGGACAATCATCGCAATATCCTCAAAGGCGGAAGGATCGTAATCGGAATCCTTATAGGCGGACAGCATTGCCGTAAAATTCTGCCCGATCCCGTCATAGGGATTGGCAGGGTTGCCCGCCGCAGTTACGGTCTTGAGTGTTATAGACGGGGGCGGATTATCATTTGTCCCCATGGTATCGCCACTGCAGGAGCAGAAAAAAATAATGTATAAGATCCCAAACGGGATTAAAATGAACTTTTTCATAGTTTCTTGTTAAAATGTGACTGACTTGATCGATCAGCTCATTTATCCGGATAAATAAAACTGCTGGGGTGCACTGCATCCCGATGTTCTTTGAATTCATCGCAAAACTACCGGCAATACCGACCGGAGACAAACGGTATACCTCCGTTCTTCCGAAATACGAATGACGATTTTCTGAAAATCGGCAATCTTAAAATGTGTTAAATCATATTTGAAATAGTGGGATAATAGCTACATTTGGCTGCCTCAGATTACACAACTGAATCCCGATACGGGAACAGAAAACTACCTACCGTTTGGATTAATGCCTTCTGCTAAAAAATATTAGTACCAGTTCCGTAATGCCAATCAATCACATCTTCATCATTTCGATACAGTCGCTGCTTTTGTGCACATTCCTCTCCGTTAATGGCGCCGTACCTTCAGATTCCCTGAGGGAGAAAGACTATCCCTACCTTTTTTCAAAAATCAGGAAATCAGAAAGCCGTCCTGAACTTCAGAAAGTTTATCTGCAGGCTTTTCTGAGAAATGCCAAAACCGACCGGAATTGGGAAATGATTGTGAACGGGTATAAGAACTATATGGATTACGCTCCCGGGAAACTGGCAATAACCTATTCGGATAGTATGGTTGAGGTAGCCTTAGGATCTGGATGCGACAAACTGATCGGTTCTGCCTACCTCTCCAAAGGAATAGCCTATTATGTTTTGAAGGACCACGAACAGGCACTGGAAAACTATCTGGCAGCCCAGCCTTATATCGAATCAGCTGCCGATACGTATTTGGACTACAAACTGAAATACAACATTGCGCATGTTAAATATTACCTAGGCAATAATGAGGAAGCAATAGCACTTTTGTCCTCCTGTCTTGACTACTTTAAGGAACATAACGATCGGGCCTATCTTAGTATACTTCACTCACTCGGCCTCTGCTATACCAAGGCAGGTAATTATGGCCAGTCTGAGGCAATGGTCTCCTTAGGCCGAAAGGAAGCCGGACGCCTGGACAATCACACTATGGACGACTACTTTAAGCACCTGGAAGGCCAGAACCATTTCTTTGTAAGAGATTATGCCCTGGCCATTCAAAAGCTGAAGCAGTCGATTCCGGGTATCGAAAAAAATAAGGACTATGCCAATGTTGCCGTCGCCAATTTCTACATTGGTAAGAGTTACTGGGAACTCCGAAAATTTGAACAAAGCTTTCCATATCTGAAAAAGGTAGCCGCTGCATTTGATGAGAAAGCGTATACTCGTCCCGACCTGCGTGAGAATTTCGAGCTACTGATAAAATATCATAAAAAGAGAGAGGAAACAGAACGGGCCCTCTATTATGTGGATCAGCTACTCAAAGCGGACACGCTTTTGCTGAGCAGGCACGACAGGCTATACGATAACATTCATAGGAACTACGATACCAAAGAACTGCTCCGTGAAAAACAAGATATGGAAGAACAGTTATCGTATGAAAAGACAAAAAAAAGATGGCTTACTGCCATTGTACTGATACTTGTCATTTTTTCCCTGCTGGTCATCATCCGATACGAGAGGCACAGAAGATTCCAGAACCGTATCTATAGGCAACTGATCCGTGAAAATCAGAAAGAAGCTTCCAAAAATACCCCAACCAGGGTGAGGGAGATGGAGATTGCTCCCGAAACACTGGACAAGATATTGAACCTGCTTGTAAAGTGGGAAGAAGCCGAAGGTTTTCTGGCAGCAGACATTACCCAGACCTCCCTGGCTCTACATCTTGAAACCAATACACGTTATGTTTCGGACGTTATCCTGAACTACCGGGGCAAAAAATTTAATGAGTATATCAATGACCTTAAGGTGAATTATATCATCGAACAGCTAAAATCCGATCGGCTGAAACGGATGTATACCCATGATGCACTGGCCAAAGAGGCCGGCTTCAGTACTACCAAACGATTTGTTCAGGCTTTTAAAACACGGACTGGTATCTCACCCAGTTTCTTTAGCGAGAAAATCAGGAAGGAGATGAGAGAAAAGTAATTTGTATGAAACAGTAAATCATTTATGCGTTACGCCTAATAATTTGACGGAAAACCATAAATTTGTTTCGCGATTATAATTAAGGTAAGGTGTTTTTGTAATCGCAGTTAAAGCAGGCTAAGGCCTGCTTTTCTCATGTATATGACTACATCATACACTTCCTATCTATTATTCCAATAGCTTATTATAATGTCTAAAGTTTTTCTAAGCTCTTCAAAATTGCCCTTTTTCTCAAAATAACCATGATTATGTAAGCTCTTGCTGCCATTTGTTGTGCAGGGAAGTTCATCGGTTCCTGTTAAGAACACAAACGGTATAAAATAGGCTGAAAATTCAGGATGAGTGTGCAATTTTTCCGCTAATTCAAGGCCGCTTATTTTTGGCATAGGGATGTCGCTGATAACCAGAAAAGGTATAACAGCATTCTTCAGGAGGTGTTCATACGCTGTACTACTGTCATAAAAAACGAGAAGGTCGTTTTGGAAGTCTAGTGTGCTGTACGCTTCCACTAATAGATTGGTACGATTACTATCGCTTTCGATAACAACAATTGGTTTGAGAGCATTCATATTTTTTAGCTTTTCGGGCACCCTAATTTAACAATTATTTGATTATTAGCAAAATATGTAAAGACGAAATAGCTAAATCAAGGAAGTTTTCGTCACAATTAATAGGGCCAATAAACTTCCAGAACCTTATGCATCCATGGATATTTTACCGCTGAAAACGCGTAGGGAGATCGGCTGAGAAGGATATCATAAGGTTTTTTTTCAACTGTAAGCTCCCAATAGGTTGCGGTCTCCTTAAGCTGTCCGTCCCTCATAAGCCAGTTTGCCCTAAACCGTGAAAACGTACTGTCTGCTATAGAAGGCCAGTAGGCAATGGCACCATCTATAAGCTTTTCGATAAGATTTCTTTCACTCATTGTAATCATTACTTTCTCAGTAATCGGGAGCCGAACATCCAAACCGCACAGTATCTTGTACAGTATCAACAGGTTGTCCTCACTTTCCTGCATACCCCTACTCAGGTACTGCAGATACAACACAGCCCGTTGCCGGCTTTGCAGGTTTGTAAACTCGCCCTCAGAAGTTAAACCCAGCCGCTCAAAAAGTGTTGGAATAAAATTAGTAAGAATAATTATTCCAGCATCCTGAACCGATATTTTGTCTCCCATACAACTATTTTTAAAATTAAAACGTAATGTAACTTAAGGCATATTATACGTATCAGAAAGAATCTGAACGTCTAATTTAAGTGTTTCTCCTATACCATCAAACTAAACTAATCAACATTGCTTTACAAACTGATATATTATTTAAACGAAATTATTATTTTTGTCCGCTTAGGTAACCTGTGAGGTGTGGTTTACCTACAATAAGATTATTTATAAAGACGGTAGACTCAAAAGGCCGTCTTTTTTTATTTTTTCGCGATGTTTCGATTATTATACTTGACTTTGGTTCTGGATAAGTTCTATAGAATCCATTTGATACTTATTGACTTAGGGCGCACCCGTCCGGTGGAACACTTATTAGAGGAACATCATTTTATAGAGGATTTTCTCCTGAAGATGGAAAACGATTATTACGAACATATAAAGGCTATTACCACCTCTACAGAGATGAAAGAGGAATACAAACAGCTCAAATCACTACATTCACGCCTTAATGGCATCCGTTTGCTGAGATAATGTGAATATCACGGATAACTTCAAATTTATTTATCTTACCTTTGCACCCGGTTATAATTAAGGTAAGGTGTGGTTATAATCACTAGCAGAAAAGCAGGCCCTAAAGCCTGCTTTTCTCATAAATACCTAAGTACAAACATCCTATATTTTAACCGCATCACTGTGGTAGCTTATAATACTGTCCAACGTTTTTCTCAATTCTTCAAAATCCGATCGTTTCTCAAAGAAACCATTCTCTCTGATGCTTTGCTCATGATCAGGCGGTAACTCGGCAGCACCCGTTATAAAAACAAATGGAATCTCATTACCGGAAAAGACCGGATTTTGTTGTATGTTTTCCCGAAGTTCGAAACCATTTATTTTCGGCATAATAATATCACTGATTACAAGCAAAGGCACAATACCATTTTCTACTATTTTCTCGTAAGCGGTTATACTGTCGTGAAATATCAGCAGCGTGTTCCTGTACGAAAGCGTACCGTAAGCTTCCACCATCAAATCAACATAATCGATATCATCGTCTATTAGTACAATAGGTTTAAGGCTTTCCATTTTTTTATTTTTTCTCTAAATTAGCTATTGTTTAGCTAAATAAATTTAAAGGAAATGCAAAAAAATGCTAAATCTTCCCCCCTTAGAAAAGTTTAACTGTTTCCCTCTTGACAAAGCCTTTTTTGTAATATTATATTTGCAATAAAAAATAGTATCATGAAAATAGCAATCCTTATTTTTCTGATTTTCTATTACACCGTTAGCCTAACCAGCTTCCTGTTTTCCGGGTTAAACACATCTCACTTTATTATTAATACGTTAATTGTCTGTTCCGGCGGCTGCGCGCTCATCCAGTACTGGGACAGAATCTAACTGAGTTGGGGATGAGGTCTTTTTAGGTCTCATTTTTTTTTACATTTTTTTAACTCAAAACCTATTGCAAAAAATATTTTCCCTAAATTATTTTTGTCAAAAAAATCACATTGTTTAACCTTAAATTTATTTTTTATGTGTTTAAAATTTTTTAGACGACCAATTTTAAGTTTACTGTTTTCTTTCACTGTGTTTTTCGTTTCATGCAGTCAGTATGATGACCCTGCCACCACATCCTCGGCCACACTAAGCACCAAGTCCCTAACGGTTAAGCCCGAGGAAATTAAAAGTATTCACCAAAACATTAAAAGCTACATTGGGGCCGATGTTACTGAATACCACGACGCGGCATTTTTAGAGACTGTTGAAGCCGAGTTAAATAAGAATATCGAATTTTATAACCAACAGGATCTCGAGGCCCTGTTTGTTGCAAAAGGCGTAAATGTGAGGTACATCAGCCAGGTACAGGACATGATTGCCCTGGGCTCCGATGAGCTTATATATGACTACCTGCTGAAAAATGCCGAAACTATAGACGATACCGGTGCCCTATTACTCTTCTACGAAATGTATAATTTAGCCCTGCAGGGGCAAATAGGCAGTGTACAGGCACAGGCAGCACGCGGTATAACATTCGATTGTGCACTGGCCATTGCAGGTAGCGCCGTGGCAACACTGGCAGGTGCCGGTGTGGCAGTCGCTTCGGCTACAAACCCGGCATCGGCAGGATTTACAGCCACATTAGGTTTCTGGGTGGTGGGTAAAGCCATTGCAACCGTAAGTTTAATAAGGACATGTAGGTAATCATGAAAAAAACAGTGATAGCTTTACTTGCGGTATTCTTTGTACTTAATCTGGTAAACTACATATTTTACAGTAACGACCGTGCCCTATTTATATCTAATATCCTGATAATTTCAATTTGTTTACTGATAGTTATGTACAAAAAAAACATGTAATTATTATTCACAGCTGGTTAATCTTAGGAAGCTTTATGCCACATGGTATAAGGCTTCTTTTTTTAAAAAAGTATGCTCAATAACGGTAAATAAAGATGCATACCCGGCAAAGGGCAGCTGTAACAGGATAGCACTTACTGATATTCAGAATCTAAATCCGTTAACGAAAAAAAGGAGCCGGTACCAAACCAACCCCTGCTTTCATGCAAAAACTATTTTTAAATTATAAGCACGGTAAACTTAACATAACTAATCGGACGGTATCGCGTCTTTCCAGTACCCGATTATACGTTCCAGCATTTTGGTCATTTGGATAAAATCGCTCTTCTTCTCAAAAAAACCGTGAAATGAATTCATACAATACTTTTTCATCGTACTCCTGTCGGCACAGGTAGACATAAACACAAAGGGAATTATCCGCTTTGCAATTTCCGCCTCTTTAAAAACCCTGTCGCGAAGCTCAAACCCGTTCATCTTGGGCATATTGATGTCAGAAATAATAAGGAACGGATACGATTCGGGGTTTTTTAAGTAATTGCACACATCCTCACCGTCGCTAAATGTTACAAGCCTGTTAACAAAAGGTAACAGCCCATACACTTCCTTTAAGATGTCCAGATCGTCAGTATCATCGTCTACTATAATAATTTCACCTTGTTTATTCATAGTTGGTTTTTTGAATATCCAAATTAGAAAGAAACAGGCTAATCAACTGTTAAAAAAATAAGAAAGTTATTTTAAAGACAGCGCAAAATAATGGCTTATAATACTGTCTAAGGTGAGACGAAGCTCCTCAAAGTCACACTTTTTTTCGAAGTAACAGTGCATAATCAAACTGTTATTACTGACCGAGGGCGGTGGCACGGGCGCACCAGAAAAAAATACAAAGGGGATATAATGTTCCTTAAAGCCGGGGAAGGCCAGTAATTTTTCATGAAGTTCCAGTCCTGTCATTTTAGGCATAAGCACATCACTTATAACCAGGAAAGGCAGTATGCCGTTCTCCGTAAAGTAATCGTAAGCCTTAACACTGTCATGAAAAATTAAAAGCTTATTGGTGTACGATAACGTATGGTAGGCCTCTACCAATAGGTCAATATCATCAACATCATCATCAATAAGTACAATAGGTTTCATTTCATTCATCTCTTCAGCATTTTAGGGATTGCTAAAGTACTCATTACTAAACAAAAAAAGTTATAACAAACTGCGCAAAGTGTTGTAACCCGTATTGTTACTGAGGTTGAGAACACAGCAAAATAGAGTAACTCTATAATTGGAAATTTTGATTTATAAAGTCAGTGGTATAACTTATTAATTCAAATTTATCATCAATGTTTTCGAAATCACGTCTCTCAATTTTATCTTTTACTAAAGAAATCAATTTTTTATAATTTCCTGTCCATCATGAGGAGGAGAGAAAGGCCAAGCCGACTTCGAAATCGAGTTATCAACCCTAGTATAAATTGTTCGATACAAATAGGCTGTATTAGTTTCCCTTTTGTATTCAAATACAATATTAGATTCAGAGGCATGTCCTAACTGTACAGTCTCCCCATCCAAATCAGGTTTACACCAATAAAAGTCTTTGTGATTTTCTATTAAATGTTCTATTTTATTAAGGATATGCATTTTTTATAGATTTCGATGGACATTAATCATTTACTTTATTCAAGTACTTATTTATAGCTATATTGGTTACATGCTTACTCTTTTTAATCTGTTTTTCAAAAGAATCAGTTTCAAATTCTACACAACATCTTTTTATGTAACTATGAAAATTAGCTTGTTTTCTACTATTCCTATCTAAAAATTTGAATTCATAAAAACCTCTATCATTTAAAACTAATCTGTAACGCTTATTTCTTTTAATTTTTTTTTCAGTCAAGTCTCCATCTTTAAATTTAACAGGCAAACTGTAAATTTTCTTTACTTGGTTTTTAAAAATAGCATTTTTAGCTTTAGGATTTTGGTCCAATAATCTTGCTGTCCTATTGGCTTTTCTTTTAACAGATGAAACTATCTTCCTATAGTATTTTGATAAATTAGTGGATTTAATTCCTACATGATAACCTCTAAATTCAAATCCAAGATATGACATAGAAGAAGAAACTAATTCTCCTTCATTTGTAACTTTAAAACATTCAAGACGAGTTGTAGAATTATATAATTTATTTTTAAAAATGAATTTTTCCGTTTTATCCTTACTTATTCTAACATAATATTTATCTACCAATAAATCAATATCTTTTTCAATAGTTTCACATAACTCTTTATTACAAATTATAAATATATCATCAGAATATCTTCGGTAAAAGATATTATGAGTTTTTACCCATCGATTTATAACTTCTAAATCAAAATCATATAAATAAATATTTGCTAAAACAGCACTTATAGGCAAACCTTGAGGAATCCCAACATTAACCTTTTTTCCATTATCAAGCTTTTTATGAAAAGGGTTTCCATAAATTGGTAGATTTCCTTCTTTAATATTAAATCTAAAGTCTTCATTAGATTCATAAAAACATCTAAAACCTTTCTTTTTCCTAATTTCTGCTAGTTTACTTTCATCAAAATGCCCTTTACGCCCCTTTTTTCTTTTATTTTTCTTTCGTAAATCGTCTAAAAGAACGTATTTAAAATTAGTACATGCCCTGTAAACCTTATAATGATCTAATGGTAACTCTTTTGTCATTAAAATTTTATTCCATGCTAATTTCAATGTTTTATGATCCAAACTAGAAAAGAAACTTTTTAAATCAACTGCTAAAACAGCTACCTCTTCACCTTCTTTTGTTCTTTTCTTTATCTCATCAAAGCATTCTTTAGCAAAATGAATATTAGATTTACCAACGTTTGAACCAAAAAATGTCTCAATTTTTCTGTAAGCTATTACAGCATCATTAAGAAGGGGTTCGGCTGACAGTAGTTTTTCATATTTATCTTTTAAAATAGTTCCATAATAACTAAAGACAAGTGCATCCATATGACTTGCATAATGAAGCGGTCTCTTCTTTATATTTTTTACCGGATGTAAGGTTTTCTGATAATAATGGGTATGTTTTCTTTCCGAAGTTGTAAACTTGTCGCTTCCTTTTTTAAATTTTCTATCTGAAATCACTGTATGAATCAAGGGGAAAAAACCATAATTACTAATATATTTAGTATTAGTTATTTTTTGGACAATTTCATACCAATTTTCTCCTAACTCTAGGGATCGAGAAAGATGAATATAGCCTTTTTCCTTAAGCCAGTTCGGTCTTACCATAATAAAAAAGAATCTGCGATCAGCAATAGCGTTTAATAATTACATACCTCATAAAATATGAGTTGGATTGGTACCCAATTACTGAGTCATTGATAATTCGACTAAATATAAAAGAATTATGAAATATACTATTAAAGTCGTAACTTTACTGGCAGCCTGTGTAACAAACAGCCCAAGTAACATACTTATAGAAGCTATAATCCTTCTTCTTCAGGGAGTGATAAGGTTGAACCTAAATCCCCTGAGATTAAATAAATCTCAAAACCCGCAATACCTTATTGTAAAGCAGTAAACTAGAATTAATTCTAGCCTTCAATCCACACAGCCGTAATTTTACTCCTCTCGCAGATTCTTAGCAAATTTAACATTTTTTTTGTATTTTCGAAATCTGAACCATAACCTTACTTTAATGGAAAGAAAAATAGGAGATATTGTTGTTTTTAAAACACATCCTTATCTGGATAACAATACAGATGTTAAAATCACAGCATATGCAGAGTATACCCCCCCTTTATTAGTAGTTAAGGAAATAAAAGAAAAATCTTTTAATAAAGAAACTGGGGTAAATATTTCGCAACAATTAAACTGTATTTACTATAACTCTAGAGATGGCAAATTTGTTGAAAAATGGATTAATAATGACCTTATCAATAGCATTAGTAAAGAAAAATACTCGACGGTAAAAAGTAAAATACTTCAAGATATTGATTTAAAAAAAAGTTTGGAAAAAATAAATCTTGATAATGACACTAAAGGTTATGACAAACTAATAAGAAATAATTTTCTGCATCGTAAAGTTGTTTTAAAGTCCGTAGACTTGGAACTTTTGAAAATAAAAGTCAATAGAACTAAAGAAAATGGTGATTTAGTTGAAACGAATCACTTAGAATTTTTACCACCGGTTATGACAATAATTGGTCACAGATGGGTCGATGAAAAGAATAAATTTTGTGATAAAACAGGTTTACCTCTAGTCGAACTAAAATGTAAATGGTATAACTCGAGTTCAAAATCATTTTCAGAAAGCTTCTTTTCTTATGGTATTTTATATTTAGTCAAAGAAATTCAATATTTACTACCTGATAGAGACCTATTATCTGAAATAAATGAATCTATTGAAGAAAATAGCTTTTATAACTTCTCTATTTCCAAACCGTTTGAGTTGGAGGGAAATCCAGATGTTACAATATCAAGAACTATTGGATTTCCTTTATCAATAACATTTAAACATTATTACTATCAGGTAAATTACAGCAATTATATAACACAGAAAAAGTCGGTTACTACAATCGACCAAAATTTTAATAAAATAAGTCAAAACAGTATTTTTGGCATAAAATACCCTAACTATATAAAGGGTTATAAATCAAATGTTTTCGACTGTCAGTTTAAAAGAAATAAATATTATTTAATAACTTATCAAGACAGTTATAATAGAAAAACAAACAGGATAATTAAAGTTGAAGATTTACTCATTTATATCAAAAATATCGATGTTTTTGAAGAAAGCTATAAAACTTCATTAAATGTAGATGAAAATAAAGATTCCGTGTTTGAAACTTATGGTTACCATGACAATGGTAAGATATATTTAAGTGGAAATAATGAAAATATTAAGAACAATATTATAGATAAAAGCATATTTAGTGATTCAAATGTCGAAATATACTTGCATGCAAATTGTTTGTTGAGAAAAGGAAAATATAGAAATTTTAAAATCAATAATATACTTGAAGCAGAAGAAATAAAAGAAGGAGAAGTTCTTTTTGAAGCTACAAAAGAAAACAATACGGAATAAAAAGACAGCCAATTGGCTGTTTTTTTTTAAATTCCTACTTTCTTGAAAAAATCAGAAAGTTTAATATTTCTTGCTTCGCATATTTTATAAAGTGTCTCAACTGGAACTCGATAACTCTTTTGAGTCTTCATTTTTCTGATAGTACTCTCATCAATATTATGCATATTAGCAAATGTAGTTTGTGACTTCCCTGACTTTAGCCATGGATTAAGCCACTCCCTTACAATGTATGTGCATATAAGATTGTTGATATCTATCATAATTAACAAAGAAAATTGATACCTTGTAAAAAAACACGGGTCATCACCCGTATTTAATTTTATTTTTATATATTAGCAATGTTTAATAATTTTGCGATACTTCATATGATAATTGAAGCATTCGCTTTGAATCCCGCCATTGAAAACTGGTAATTTTTGCAACGGGAAGATAAGTGCAAATGCTCACGCCATACGGCGTGGGCTCACTTATTGTTGCACGGTATACCAGTACCTCAATGGCAATAAGCTGAGTTTAAACCCACGCCACCTTTTTAAGGTTTAATTTTCTACTCACAGCTTAGCTTCTTAGCGTTTTACTTCTCTTTTTTTGCCGGGTTTCGCAAACGTTGTAGTAACCCTTAATCCGTTTTTTTATCATGAGGTAGTTTTGTTTTAATAGTTAAGTTAACCCGGCCTGTACTGGTATTCCCTTATCGAGTTAGTTGGGGAAAGGCCGGGTACTTTTACCAAGGTTCATAAAAAAACCCTCCGTGCAAGTTTCGCAGCTTACGGAGGGCATAGACCAATAAAAACACGTTTCACTAATCTTATCCAATGTTATGAAAATTTTTTCAGCTAACAATGGGCTAAGGCTGCTTTTCTATTCTCTTGTGCTAGCCTCCTGCCCGCCCGGTGCATCTGCCCGGGCACACGCCTCACCACCCTTAGGTGCGGCCTATTGTCAACAAACCGTTACCGGTACCGTATCCGACAATTCCGGTCCGCTGCCAGGCGCCTCCGTAATGGTAAAGGGCACCACCACTGCTGTAGTGTCGGACATCGACGGAAACTACTCCATTGTAGTCTCCCCGGGTGATGTGCTCCTGTTCTCCTTTACGGGCTACAAGACCCTAGAGGTACCTGTAGGGACGCAGGCCGTGGTAAACATTACCTTAAAGGAAGACATTACCTACCTTAAGGAGGTAACCATCAATGCCGGGTACTATTCCGTAAAACAGAAGGAAAGTACGGGCAGCATCGCCCGTATTACCGCCGAAGATATCGAGACCCAGCCCGTAACCAACGTACTGGCCACCATGCAGGGACGCATGGCCGGAGTGGAGGTCATACAGGACTCCGGGGTGCCCGGTGGGGGCTTTCAGATAAAGATACGAGGGCAAAACAGCCTCCGTGCAGATGGCAACCAGCCCCTGTACATTATAGACGGGGTGCCCTACTCCTCCGAGGCCATCGGTTACAGCCAGACTTCCACAACCACACCCAGTGCTACCAGCCCGCTTAACAACATCAACCCCTCCGACATACAGAGCATCGAGATTCTTAAGGATGCCGATGCCACAGCGATATACGGCTCCCGCGGGGCCAACGGGGTGGTGCTTATTACCACCAAAAAAGGAAGGGCGGGAAAAACTGTAATAAGTCTGAACTCATGGGCAGGCACGGGCAAGGTGGTCAACTTTGTGGACCTGATGCAGACCGGGCAGTACCTTGCTATGAGAAGGCAGGCCTACGCCAATGACGGGATAACCGAATACCCCGCAACCGCCTATGATGTGAACGGTACCTGGGACCCCAACCGCTATACTGACTGGCAGAAGGAACTGACCGGACGTACCGCACAGCTCAACAGCACACAGCTATCGCTCTCCGGAGGGTCTGAAACCACCCGTTACCTCTTGAGCGGAACACACTACAGGGAAACTACCGTTTTTCCCGGTGATTTCGGTTACCAAAAGGGTGCACTGCACTTTAATCTCAGCCACGGCGGGTCCGAAGACCGGCTGAAAGTCAGTTTTTCGGGGAACTATACCGCGCAGGACAACGACCTGCCGGCTACCGACCTGACCCGTATTTCCCGCTCACTGGCACCCAATGCCCCGGCACTC
Organism: Flavobacterium rhizophilum; assembly: GCF_046000485.1. NCBI lineage: Bacteria > Pseudomonadati > Bacteroidota > Flavobacteriia > Flavobacteriales > Flavobacteriaceae > Flavobacterium > Flavobacterium rhizophilum. The sequence goes on along the minus strand of NZ_JBELQB010000003.1, from coordinate 73,214 downwards.
TATGATGAGAATGGCGAGCTCAACTGGGAAGACGGGACCTTTAACAATCCGCTTGCCGAACTCCGCAGCGCGATTAATGCCAAGACCTACGATCTGGTTCTCAACGGGCTGATTGGCTACCGGCTGGCAAAGGGGCTGGAATTCCGTACCAGCCTGGGCCTTACCGACCTCAAGACCCATGAGACCAAAACCCTGCCTTCCACCATGTACAATCCGGCCTACGGTATCGGCAGCAGCGATTCGGCCCTGCTGACCAACCATACCTTCCGCCAGTCGTGGATTATAGAACCCCAGCTGCATTACGATACAGCGCTTTGGGGAGGGAAACTGGGTGCTATCGCAGGGGCTACCTTCCAGCAGCAACGCAACAATATACTCTACCAGATGGGCTACGGCTACTCCAGCAACAGCCTTATCTACAACCTGGCCTCGGCCAATCAGGTTTTTGTGGTGGCCAGCGATGAGAAGCTCTACCGCTACAACGCCGTATTCGGAAGGCTTAATTATAACTACGATGGCCGTTATATCCTAAACCTTACCGGAAGGCGCGACGGTTCCAGCCGCTTTGGCCCGGGCAGGCAGTTTGCCAATTTCGGAGCCGTGGGCGGTGCATGGATTCTATCCAACGAGAAGTTCCTTAAGGAAAGTGCATCCCCCCTTAGTTTTGCCAAGATAAGGGCTAGTTACGGGACGACCGGCAACGACCAGATCGGCGACTACCAGTTCCTCAACACCTATGCCTCCACCGGGGTGCCCTATCAGGGAATTATCGGGCTTACCCCTACAAGGCTGTACAACCCCGACTTCAGTTGGGAAAGGAGCCGAAAACTGGAGGTAGCCGTGGAAACGGGATTCCTTAACGACCGTATCTTCCTTACCGCCGCATGGTACAGCAACCGCTCCTCCAACCAGCTGGTGGGCATACCCCTGTCGGGAACAACCGGATTTACGACCATCAATGCCAATCTGGGCGCCACCGTACAGAACAGGGGGCTGGAGCTGACCCTGCACTCCGAGAATTTCAAAACACCGGATTTCGAATGGAGTACGTCCCTGACCCTCTCCCGGGCACGAAACAAACTGATCGCTTTTCCGGGACTGGAGAATTCCCCCTATGCCAACACCTATGTCATCGGGCAGCCCGTAACCATCGCCAAACTGTACAATTATGAGGGAATCGATCCCGAGACCGGGCTTTACCGCTTTACCGATGTCAACGGTGACGGGGTAGTCTCCTCCGATAAGGACCGGCAGACCGTTGCCGACCTCACCCCCTATTTCTTCGGCGGGCTGCAGAACCAACTGCGCTACAAAGGCTGGAACCTGGACTTTCTTTTCCAGTTTACCCGCCAGCAGAACTACGACTACAATGCCGGGGTGCCGGCCGGGCAGGCCTACAACCAGCGTACCGACGCCGACAACGCCTGGGCAGCACCGGGGGATGCCACAACCTACCAGCGTCTTACCGCGGGTGGCAACAGTGCCGCCGTGCAGGCCTACTATAACTATACCTCCAGTAACGCCGTTATCGTGGACGGTTCCTTTATACGCCTGAAGAACATCTCCCTGAGCTATACCCTTCCTTCAGGGCTGTTGGGCAGCATGAACTGCAGGCTCTATGTACAGGGACAGAACGTATTTACCATAACGCCTTACAAAGGGGCCGATCCCGAATTCAAAAATTCAGGCTTCCTGCCCCCGCTGCGGATTTTCAGCGGCGGGATACAGGTCAGCTTTTAACTTAAAATCACATCACAATGAAACATAAGATAAAATATACCATAACCGCATCGATTGCCTTTCTGGCAATGACGCTGGTTTCCTGCTCTGACTTTGTGGAGGTGGACCTGCCGCCTTCCCAGCTACCGGGTCCGGTGGTATTTGAAGACCCCGTGACGGCAAGGGCCGCCATGGCCTCCATCTATGCCAACATGCGTGACAACGGGCTGTTTACCGGTAACCTGCCGGGGCTTTCCTGTGTACTGGGGCTATACGCCGACGAGCTGGACTTCTACCGCCAGGAGACCGATTACTTCTATACCAATGCGCTCTTTGCCGCACAGCCCTCCGTAGGGGATTACTGGAACGGGGGCTATTCCCTGATCTATGCAGCCAATGCCGTAATGGAAGGGGCGCAGCAGTCACAAAGCCTTACCCCTGAGGTCAGGGCACAGCTCGAGGGCGAGGCTCTCTTTGTCAGGGCAATGGTACACCTGTATCTCAACCAGCTCTACGGCGGGGTGCCCTATATCACCACAACGGATTACCATACCAACAGCCAGGTGAGCCGAATGACCCAAGGGCAGGTACTGGAGGCCGTCAGGCAGGATCTGCTGCAGGCAGTCACACTCCTGCCGGAAGACCCTTCTCCGGAGAAGGTACTACCCGGTAAAGGGGCGGCCAGGGCACTGCTGGCGCGTACCTGCCTCTATGCGGGCCTGTGGGAGGAAGCGGCCGAATATGCCACGGCAGTAATCGATGATCCGCAATACCAGTGGGTCGAAGATCCCGACACTGTTTTCCTGAACAACAGTACGGCAACCCTCTGGCAGTTTATGCCCGCCGACCCCACACTCAACACCCTGGAGGGAAGCCTCTTTATCTTTGAATCCGGACCACCGCCGGTGGTTGCCCTTACCGGAGAACTCTACAGTGCCTTTGAACCGGGGGATTTGCGCAGGGAGAAATGGATCAGGGAAATAACTGACGGTACTACCAGCTGGTACCATCCCTACAAATACAAACAGGCAGGCCCTACCGGCACCGCAACGGAATATTCCATTATCCTCCGCCTTGCCGAACAATACCTGATCCGTGCCGAAGCAAGGGCAAAAACCGGTGATACCCAGGGAGCCGCGGCAGACCTGAACAAAATAAGGAACCGTGCCGGGTTACCGGATACACAGACAGCCGATCCGCAGCAACTCGTTACGGAAATCATTGCCGAACGCCGCGTGGAGCTCTTTACCGAATTCGGACACCGGTTCTTTGACCTGCAACGCACCGGACTGCTGGACAACACACTGCAGGGCGTAAAACCGGGCTGGGACAGCAGCGACAGCCTCTGGCCTGTCCCCGCCGATGAGATTACCGTCAACCCCAACATCACACAAAACCCGGGTTACTGATCATGAAAAAAAGCAAACAAAAGGGTATCGCCCTCATGGGCTATAGTATAATGCTGCAGGTTTCACTCCTGTTAACGCTGCCCTATACTCTGTCGGCACAGCAGCAAAAAAGCCCACTGCCAAAGGAACTGTACGGGCGCTTCAGCGAGCTCTCCCTTTCATCCCTGTCGGGGGACGGGAGATGGATTGCCTACAACCTTTCCTATCCGAAGGGCGATACGCTTTGTATACAGGCCACCAGCGGCACAGGGTTATACAAACTTGCCGGAGCCAGGCAGCCCGCCTTTGTTGCCGGAGAGGCCTTTGCCGCAATCCTGCCGGGCAATTCGCTCCGGCTCCTGGCTCTCAAAAAAGGCAAGGAAATCACGATACCCAACGTAGTGGAATTCAGGATATCGGAAAACAGAAGGTATATTGTAGCCATAGCCACGGACAGGTCCGCCTTAAGGCTTATCGACTGCCTTTCCGGCAAGACCGTCCTTACCGTTACGGACATACAGGAATACGCCCTAAGCCAAAGCGGGAACAGGCTGGCCTATGTCCGCCAGGGAGAAGGCAGGTCCCGACTGTCAGTCCTGGATCTGGAAAGTGATACGCCCACAGAGGAAACGATCAGCCTGACCGACAAAGGGGAGCCCTGCAGGCTGGTCTGGCACAGAAATGGAAAGGCACTGGCCTATTGCAGTCGTAATCGGGAGAGTGATACCATTACAGCTATGGCACTGTACGATCAAAAGCAGAAAAGTGCGGCGCACTGGTATCCGCCCCCTGGACAGGGATGGACCGCCTCAAGGTTAGCCCGTCTTTCTGTAACAGATGACGCTGCGCGTGTACTGGTAGCACTGCATGCACGGGAGCAGACCCTGAACGAGGGACCCGAGGTGTGGAACGGCAATGCCAAATGGCTTTACCCACTGGACCGCATTATGGCCTCGGAGCGGGGCCAGAAGTCCTTCCTTTGGAAGCCGGGCAGCAATCCTGTACCGGTTAACGACAGCCTGCTTCCCGTGATGCGGCTTACAGGCAGGCAGCAGTACGCCCTGCTGCACAATCCGGAAAGGTATGCCCCACAAAACCTGCTGGAGCCGGAAACGGATTTTTACGTGAAAAACCTCGAAACGGGAAAAACCGAACTGCTGGCAGCAGGGATGACCACGGCACAGGGTTGGCTGTCCCTATCACCCTACTCAGACGATATTGCCTATTATAACGGGAAGCAATGGTGGGTCTTCCACCCTGCAACCGGGCAAAGGCATTGCCTGACTGCCGGTATCCGAACACGATGGGACAATGCCGGTACCAATGCCATACCGCCTGTAAAACCCTATGGCTTTGCGGGATGGACATCCCAGGGAAAGTACGCCCTGATCTATGACGGCAGTGACATCTGGAAAATACCGGTAGCGGGAGGTTCTGCAAAAAGACTTACCCGTGGGGCAGAATCGGGATGGGTATATCGCATTGCCCAAACCGCTTTTAATGATATCATACATCAGGGCAGGGACGCAGAGTCGCTCTTTTTGGGAGGTATCTCCAGGAATGATAACAGCGAGGACTACTTTCTTTACCTTTCCAATGGAGAACTGCATCGAATAAGCCCCTCTGCAGGTTTATCAAGGCAACTGCGAACAACATCCGACGGTAAGGCTGCATTTATCCGGGAACGTTACGATACCCCACCGGGTATCTATTACCTGCCTGACGGCAGAAAAGGGAAAAAGGCAGAGAAGATAACAGCCACCAATACCCTGCAGGATAAATACTGCTGGGGACATTCCGAGCTGATTTCATACAGGACCGAACATGGCATCGGTAAGGCAGCACTTTTCTATCCCTCGGAGTATCAGGCTGGAAAAAGATACCCCATGATCACCTATATCTATGATGAGCTTTCCTACAGGCTGCACCACTATGTTACCCCGCTTCAGTCAAGCGCCGTGGGCTTCAACATAACCCAATATACCCTGAACGGCTATCTGGTGCTCCTGCCCGATATCACCTACAGGGAAGGTGCCCCCGGACACTCCGCCTGCGAATGGGTCACCGCAGCGGTGGACCGGGTGGTGGAGATGGGTCTGGCCGACCCAAAGGCCGTGGGACTGATGGGAACCTCCTTTGGGGGCTATGAAACCGGATTCATCCTTACGCAAACGAACAAATTTGCTGCCGGAGTCGCCGGGGCCGGCATTTATGACCTGCCCTCCTTCTATTTCTCTATGGGAGGTGACCTGCTGCGCACCGAGGCATGGCGTTTTGAAAGCCAGATATTCCGTATGGGATTTCCCTATTTCGAAAACCAACAGGCCTATGAGGCGAACTCACCGCTTCAGCAGGCGGCGAACCTGGAGACACCCCTGCTCCTATGGTGCGGAAAGCAGGACGGTGTGGTATCCTGGCAGCAAAGCCTGTTATTCTACAGCGCGCTGCGCGGTCTGGGAAAAAAGACCGTAATGCTGGCCTATCCCGATGAGTATCATGCCCTGGCAGCACCGGATAATCGGAACGATCTCTCACTGCGGATCAGGCAATGGTTTGACTATTTCCTTAGGGGTAAGGAAGCAGCGTGGATCACAGCCGGAACGAAACCTCCGCAGCATAAAAAATAAAAGGCAGCCCTTCGGGCTGCCTTAACTATAAGCAGGGCTTATTACGGACGGTACAGCTGTATGTTACACGGTGAGGTGGAAGACAGCCTGTTAAATACCTGCCAGTTGGTTACCCCGTCGTTGTACATACAGGGCTCTCCCGGTACGGTACTACAGGTAAGGGTTACTGCCTGGCAACTGGTAACAAGCGGCTTGTGGATATAGTAGGTAGCCGTCTGTCTGGCTTCCACATCGCTTTTGTCCGTCTGGGTCGTTACTGCTCCGGCACTGGCCAGGGCAAAAGCTGCCAAGGGCAGCATCATGGTTTTTAAAATTGCTTTCATAATTAAAATTTTAGTTGGGCCTACTCTATTGTACAGGTTTTCGGCTTTACCCCTGCTACCGGCCGGTAGTATTTTAAGTTTCCCTATCTGAAAAGCTTTGCCATGGAGGGGCTCCAGTAGTGCAGCTGCAGCGTACTGCCGGAAAGGGTATACAATCCCCAGTCCGTTGCCCTAAAGGCCCTCATCTTCTCAAGGTGGGCATCATATACATAAAAGCTGGTCACATATTCTCCGGTTATGAGATCATAGACATCCACTATCGATGCCTGTTGCCAAACTTCCCTGGTCTCGTAACGCCCCATGAGTCCCGAATGGACAAAAAGCAGGTTACGGTGTATCGATGTGCCCTTATTGACTGTTAGTGGCGGGCGGGCCAGCTTGGTATCCCCTGTCTTTGCTATCCTGACAATATCCAGATCGGCTACCGTGGTGGTATCGATGGTATGGCCCCTGTACCTGACACGCAGCAGCGAGTCGGCTACTATAAACTGGTTGCGGTAATAGTAGGTATAGACAAAGATTCCCTTGTCCCTGCTGTACTGCAGGGTTCCTTCGGTGTCGAAGATACCGTCAAGCTGCTTTTCAAGAAAACCGTCCCTTTTGATGACCCCGGCGGGTGTTCCGGTTTCAAGTACGGCCATAAGGTGCTCCCCTTTTGGAGGACGCTGGGCACGGATGGCCACACGGCCATCTCCCATAGGCTGCGCCTTAGTGAAAAATTCAGACCCTTCATAGACTACCTCCGCTTTCCAGCTGTCAGTCCTCCCCCTGAAGACAACAGGTACCATACCGTCCCATACATGAAAGAAAGGGGGATCGACCCGGACCTGTATCGACCTGAAGTCATAATCCTCACTGTCAAGCTTCAAGGTATGGTCGGTACCCTTCTGTAGCTTCCCCTCAAGGGATAAGACATGCAGCGGTGATTCATAGCTGCCTAGAAAAATGCTATCATCCGATGCCCCTGCCAGATAAAAATTAGGATTGGGAAGCCGGGTCTCAACAGTATTGTCAAAGGGCATGGAAGTATATCGCCTTACAAAAGGGTTCTCCTTGCGGATCATACTGTCTGAGAACAGGTAACAGCAGACCGTAACAGCCAGTGCCGCCACTACCCCGAAAGAAAGCCTCAATACAGTTTTCCGGTTCAGGGACATCAGGAGAAGGGCTGCTGCGCCCATGGCGGTAACTACAGCATTGAACAGCAGGTGTTCCTGCCAGTCCATGTTTTCCAGCACCCCGCCACAGGAGCACGGTACAAAAGGACTGTAGTGCAGGATCATATAGATGTAACAGGTGAACATTACCATTAAACAGAAACCCATATACAGTCCCGGGGTCCTGAATTTAGGGATGCATAATGCGATGGCTATTACCAGCTCCAAAACCGGTAGTATAACAGCTATCGGTTCGGCAAATGCACTTAGTAAGGGTGACTGGCCCAGCTGGACCCTGAAATTCTGAAAATCGAGTAACTTGCTCACTGCCGCATAGACAAAAAGTAATACATACAGCAGGCTAATGATTTCAATTACGATTTTCCTTGGTGTCGGTGTTGGCTTCATATCCTGTAAGGTTATGCAGTGGCTATCTGATTGGAAGATAGCCATAGCAGGATTGGTAGGGCCAAGATATATCTTAATCAGGAAGATACATGTAGCCAAAACAAGCCAAAATCTGTCAAAAACGGTCGTATAACTGTTTGATTGAAGCAGATACGGTAAACGCTGAACTCATTTTGAAACGTATCGGCTACACCTTTTGGGAGGCAGGAGTTACCAGATCTATGTACTTCCCAAGTGCAGTCCCTTCAATTTCCTGACGGATATAGGAAAGGACTTCCTCCCTTTTTGATAGTTCTGTAGTGAAATAATGGATATAAAACTCCTCACCGTCATCATCAAAGTGAATGATATCGGTATAGGACTGTGCGATAAGGCTGCCCTTAAGGGAAAGGATTTTTCTGGCGGTCGGGGTGTCCACCTCCTTTTTAACACGGAAACGTATGGTTGTAGTCATGGGGGGATATAGGGTTAGGTATGAATCTGTTTCAGGGCTTTTACTTCCTCACGGATCCCGTAAAGCAGTTCGCGGATGCTTTGCGGGTCCAGGTTTTCCGGTTCGTACTCTTTGGTGGCAATGCTGCAGGCATATTCCCAGATCTCCAACACATCGGAGGCTTTGATGGCATAAGGCTGGTAAAAGCTGTTGTCCGATACCAGCATCAGGCTGTTCTTGCCGTTTTTGTTCAGCCGCTTGTAGACGATGCCGTCCTCTTTGGTCAGCAGGATATAGGTCTTCCCGTCCCGTACCTCTCCGAGGTTTTCCACATACCTTCCTACGATAAACGAGCCGTCCCTGTGGGGCGGCATGGAATCACCCGACACGGGAAAGGCCCTGAACTTACCGTTTTTTAGGAATGGAAGCGTTACCTGCTGCAGCCCTTCGATGAATTCCGGGTCGCTATAACCGCTCAGGTAACCGGCCCTGGCCTTATGGGGAATGATCTCAATGGTGTTCTCCCCTTCCCTGTCTACCGTTATCGGTAAAAGGATACGGTTGTCCTCCAGCTGCATCAGTCCGTCAATATCTATTTTTCGAATATCGGCCGTCAGTAAAAGGTCGATACTCACATGGTAATAGTGCGAGATTTTGATCAGGATCTCAAAGGGCGGCTGGGACTTCCCGCCCTCGTATTTGGCCATCCGATCACGGGTGATGGACAGGCTCTCGGCCACGATTTCCTGAGAAACGCCTTTCCTCATTCTCAGGTGCCTGATGTTATCCGAAAATAGTGACATAATTATTTTGTGATTATTTATCACGGCAAATATAAATATTTTTGGGAATATCTGTCCTAATTTTGTTCAGTACAAATGTGAATAGTTATGGTGCGATCGATTGTACATATGGATCTAGATACTTTTTTTGTCTCCTGTGTGAGGCTGCAGAACAGTGATTTGGAGGGGGTTCCCCTGATTGTGGGCGGTGGTGACCGCGGTGTGGTCGCTTCCTGCTCTTACGAGGCCCGCCGCTTTGGCGTGCACTCAGCCATGCCGATAAAGATGGCACTCCGCCTCTGCCCCGAAGCGCGTATTGTCAAGGGGGATATGGAACTTTTCTCGCGTTATTCCCATACCGTTTCCCAGATTATCGAGGAAAAGGCGCCCGTAATGGAAAAGGCTTCCATCGATGAATTCTACCTCGACATTACCGGTATGGACCGTTTCCACGGCTCCTACAAATGGACCCATGAACTCTCCTCACTGGTAACCCGCGAGACCGGGCTGCCCATCAGTTTTGCCCTGTCGGTCAACAAGACGGTCTCAAAGATCGGTACCGGGGAAGGCAAACCCAAAGGCAACCTGGAAATACCACAGGCGATGGTGCAGCCGTTTCTGAACCCTTTATCCATCCGAAAGATTCCCATGGTGGGCAACGCCACCTTTACCCTGCTCTCTCGTATCGGTATCCGCAGTATCGGTACCCTGGCCGAAATGCCGGCAAAGGTGCTGCAGGAGATGATCGGGCTTAACGGGCTGGAACTCTGGAAAAAGGCCAACGGTATCGATAATACCCCGGTGGAACCCTATCGGGAGCGCAAATCCCTTTCCACTGAGGATACCTTTCATCAGGATACTACCGATATGGTGTTCCTGCGCGCGGTACTCTCGGGTATGGTGGAAAAGCTGGCCTACCAGCTGCGCAGCGAGGGCTGGCTGACCTCCAATGTGACGGTAAAGATCCGCTATTCCAATTTCGATACCGAAACCCGTCAGATGACCCTCGCCTATACCTCGGCCGACCATACCCTGACCCGGGCCGTACTGGAGGCTTTCGAGAAGCTCTACCAGCGCCGCATGAGCCTGCGTCTTGTAGGGGTACGTTTCGGCAGGCTGGTACGGGGCTCCTACCAGATCAACCTCTTTGAGGATACCCGGGAAATGATGTCCCTCTACCAGGCCATGGACAAAATCAAGAACCGCTTTGGGGCCAACGCCGTGATGCGCTGCAGCGGGGCGTTTGTGAAACCTAAGGTGAATTAATTTATTTGTTAGTAGTAGTAGTATGTACCTGAACTGTCATTCCTTTCATTCCCTGCGCTACGGTACCATCCCGATAACCGAACTGGTCTCCCTGGGCAAAAGCCTGGGGGTTACCGCTATGGCACTGACCGATATAAATACGGTAACAGGTATTTACGAGTTCTACAGGCTTTGCAGGGAGGCGGGTATCAAGCCGCTGGTCGGGATGGAATTCCGGGAAGGGAATGAATTGCTGTATATCGCACTGGCTAAAAGCCGCGCGGGTATCGGGGAGATTAACCGCCATCGAACCAAGCACAATCTGGAGGATACTCCTGTACCAGCGGTTGCACCTGATTTTAAAGAAGTACTGGTTATCTATCCGATGGATAAGGCGCCGGAAACCCTGCGGGAATTTGAGTACATCGGGGTACGCAGCGGGGAGTTATCGTTACTGATACAGTCGCGTTGGAGGGACAGGCTCGACCGGATGGTCGTATGGCAGCCGGTTACCTTCCGAGACAAGACCGAGTACAACCTGCACCGTATCCTGCGGGCCATTGACCTGAATACCCTGGGTAGCAAACTCACCCCTTCGGATTATTGCGGGCCGGAGGAGCACATGCTGCTAGCGGAAGAGATCATGGTGCGCTTTAGCCAATATCCCAAATTGCTGGAGAACACCTTTGCCCTGATCGCGCAATGTGATTTTCAGTATGAGTTTGGCGTGCCCCGCAACAAAAAGCACTACACCGGAGCGCGGGAAACCGATCTTAAACTCCTCACAAGTCTGGCCCAACAGGGATTGGTACGAAGATATGGTGACGGTCATGAGGCTGCCCGCCAGCGCGTCGAAAAGGAGCTGAAGGTTATTGATGAACTGGGATTCAGCGGGTATTTCCTGATTACCTGGGATATTGTCCGCTACAGCAACTCCATGGGCTTTTTGCATATCGGGCGCGGCAGCGGTGCCAACAGCATCATTGCCTACTGCCTGGGCATTACCGATATCTGCCCGCTCGAGCTGGACCTGTATTTTGAGCGGTTCCTGAACCTCAACCGTAAAAGCCCGCCGGATTTTGACATCGACTGGTCCTGGAAGGAGCGCGATGTGATACTGGAATATATCTTCCGTCGTTACGGGGCGGATCATGTGGCCTTCTGCGGTACCAATGTGGAATTCAAATACAGATCCATATTCCGGGAGGTCGGTAAGGTATTCGGCCTTCCGAAAGAAGAACTGGATGCCCTCTCGGGTACTTCGATGGACCGGCACGATAAAAATGAGGTGATACGATTGGTGCACCGTTATGGGATGCTGCTGGAGAAATACCCCAACCAGCGCTCGATGCACTCCTGCGGGATACTGATATCGGAAGACCCTATTACCGATTTTACGGCACTGGAGCTACCGCCCAAAGGATTTCCGATAGTGCAGTTCGATATGCATGTGGCCGAGGAGATCGGTTTTGACAAGTTCGATATCCTCTCCCAACGGGGCATCGGGCATATTGACGAATCGGTACGGCTGATCAAAAAGAACCGCGGGATTACCGTGGACATACGCGATACCTCCCTTTCCAAGGATGAAACGATCTGTAATACGTATTTGGGACAGGGAAAGACCATTGGCTGTTTTTATATCGAAAGCCCTGCCATGCGGGGGCTTTTGCGTAGGCTGAAGTGTGATAATTACAAGACACTGGTGGCAGCCTCTTCCATCATACGCCCGGGAGTGGCCCAGAGCGGGATGATGAAGGAATACATTTTCCGCCATAACCATCCTGATAAGTTCGAGTACTTCCATCCGGTCTTTGAGCAGCAGCTTGGGGAAACCTACGGCATTATGGTCTACCAGGAGGATGTGATCAAGATTGCCCTGCATTACGGCGGGCTGGCCGCAGCCGACGGGGATATCCTGCGCCGTGCCATGAGCGGCAAGGGGCGTTCCAAAGCGGCATTACAGAGAGTAAAGGACAACTTCTTTGCTTCCTGTGCCGTCAAAGGCCATCCCGAGGAGTTGAGCGCGGAGATTTACCGTCAGATCGAGTCCTTTGCCGGGTATTCCTTCTGCAAGGCGCATTCAGCCTCCTATGCCGTGGAAAGCTACCAAAGCCTGTACCTGAAGGTACACTATCCCATTGAATTCATGGTGGCGGTCATCAACAACCAGGGCGGTTTCTACCGTACCGAGGTGTATGTGCATGAGGCCCGTATGTCCGGGGCGGTTATCCATACCCCCTGCATCAACAAAAGCGAGGTGGAGACGACCCTGTACGGAAAAGACGTTTATCTGGGCTTTATGCATCTGCAGGGGCTTCAGGGAGAGATTGCCCGTTGTATTGTCTCCGAACGTATTGACAATGGAGACTATAGTTCGCTGGAGGATTTCATCAACCGGGTGCCGATCGGGATTGAAGGGCTGCAGCCATTGATCTATATTGGTGCGTTCCGCTGTACGGGAAAGAACAAGAACGAATTGCTCGTTACCGCCCGACGTATCATGATGCATTTTAAGCCGGCACAACGCCAGCCGCAACTATTGCCAGAACCGGTGCAGCAGTACGGGCTCCCGGAGCTGAAACGCTCCCCTTTTGAGGATGCCTTTGACGAGATCGAGCTTTTGGGTTTCCCGGTATCGGTTACCCCGTTCAACCTTCTCAAAACCGGCTACCGCGGGGATGTCATGGCACGGGATTTGGTGCAGTACCATAAAAGGCAGGTAAGGATGCTAGCCTATCTGGTCTCGCGCAAGCATGTACCCACCAAGATGGGAGCCATGTATTTCGGGACGTGGATCGATGCCAACGGGGAATTCTTTGATACCGCTCATTTTACCGGGAGTCTCAAAGAATACCCTTTTAAGGGCGGTGGCTGTTACCTGCTACTCGGTACGGTCGAGGTGGATTACCACTTCCCTACCATTACCATATCCAAAATGGAGAAACTGCCTTTCATTGCCGATCCGCGCTACAGGGAAACCGAGGCAGAAAGTACACGAACTGCAGCGCGATTGCGGGAGGATGTATCGATGACCCATCGTGCCCCGTATCCGCAGAAGCAGGAAATCGGCCTGCCAAGGCATAAGATGAATACAGGGCCAACCCAGAAAAAGACAGGATGAATAAGATGAGAAAGAATGAGTATGCCATAGTAGATATCGAGACCACGGGCGGTAACGCCTCAGGCAGCCGCATTACGGAAATATGTATCATTATCCATGACGGGATAAAGGTGATCAACCGCTGGGAAACCCTGGTGAATCCGCAAAAGGAAATACCCCTGCCCATTTTTGCCCTGACCGGAATCAATAATGAGATGGTGGCCGGAGCGCCCATTTTTGATGACATAGCAGAAAAGGTATTGGAGCTGCTGGAAGGCCGGATATTTGTGGCGCATAATGTGAACTTCGATCACTCCTTTGTAAAGCATGAACTGGAGCATGCCGGGCTGAAATGGACCACACGTAAGCTCTGCACCGTGAGGGCTGCCCGTAAGGTACGGCCGGGACTGCCCTCCTACAGCCTGGGCAACCTGTGCCGCGCACTGGATATACCACTGCTTCAGGCACACCGTGCCGGTGGGGACGCCGATGCAACAGCCATACTGCTCTCCCGTCTGTTGCTTTGGGATGAAGCCGGGGAGATAGCAAAGATGATCAAGCGGAATTCCCACGACCAGAACCTGCCCCCTAACCTGCCCCAATCCGAGTTTGAGCAGTTGCCGGAAAAGCCCGGGGTATATTATTTTTACAATCAGGTGGGGAAAGTGGTGTATGTCGGCAAAGCCAAGAACATCAAGAAAAGGGTGGCACAGCATTTCTCCGGGCATAAGATCACCCCGCAGCGCCAAAACTTTATGCGTGATATCTACTCCATCTCCCATGAGGTCTGCGGCACCGAGTTTATGGCACTGCTATTGGAGTGCTGCGAGATCAGAAAGCTGTGGCCCCTGCACAACAGGGCACTGAAGAAGTTCGCGCCGAAGTTCGGGCTGTACCACTATGAGGCCCGAAGCGGATATAAATACCTTGGTATCGGGAAACTGGCCAAAGGACAGACTTGTGTGGAACACTTCTTTTCCCTGCACCAGGGGGTGAACCTACTCCTATACCTGGCCGGGGAATTCGGTATCGATCACCGGTTCTGCCACTACGGGACACCGGATGCAGGGGATTTCGTTATTAAAAAAGATACTGCCCATCTGCCCGATATAAAACAGCACAATGCTAAAGTGGAACAGGCACTGGGCTATCTTGCTGACAGTAAGCTGAGTTTCGGGATTGTGGATAAGGGGTGCTCCGGTGAGGAACGCAGCTGCATCTGGGTGGAAAACGGGCATTTCTACGGTATGGGTTATATGCCGTCGGATGTGGGGATCACTGAAGCTTTACAGATAAAAGACTATGTAACGCCCCATCACAGTAACCGCTATATCATGCAACTTATTACAGGCTATGCTGAGAAATATCCCGGAAAGGTTTTGCGGGCTGAAGTACCTGTCGAAGAATAAAGTGAGGACAGAAAAGGAAAGAAAAGGAGATTATGATGACACTATTTGATGATACGGAATTGTTTACCGCAGGCAGCGCCCCAAAACGCTATTACGACCTGCCGGATATGGAGCTGATGCAGTATGACGGTTTTGTTCCGAAAGCGCAGGCGGATCATTACTATGAGGTGTTGCTCCAAAACACACCCTGGCGGGAATACCAGATGCCGATGTACGATAAGATCGTTACGGCTCCACGCATGATTGCCTGGTATGGCGAACCTGAAGAGGCCGGTGAAGGCGCCCTGCCGTGGACTCCGGAGCTTCTTGCACTTCGAAAAAAGGTGGAGAAGGAAACCGGGCTGTTCTTTAATGCGGTACTGCTGAACCTGTACCGTAACGGCAGTGACAGTGTGGCCTGGCATTCGGATAAGGAACACCGTATCGGGAGTAATCTCAATATTGCCTCAGTAACCTTCGGGCAGACAAGGCCATTCAGGTTCCGTCATAAGACCGATAAATCCATTCCGCAGGTTGAGATCCCCCTGCATCATGGTACATTGCTTTTGATGTCCGGTACTACCAACACCTATTGGGAGCATCATATACCAAAGTCGGCTAAGGAGATGCTGCCCAGGATTAATCTAACGTTCAGACAGGTTAAACCTATTTAGCATTGAGCATCAAAAGACACCGACTTCCTATAGACTACTCTTCTGCATATTTATCCTGATGCCGCTTCTTAAAAATATTCATGCCCTTTCATCACATAAGGATTGTGCTGACAGACAGAGTTGTTATAAATTACCGGAATTTCATTTTCTCGGTAAGATCATTAAAATACTGCTCATTCCAAATGTTCAGGACTGTCCCGTCTTTTATAAAGGGTAAGACATCTTCCTTTACGTTTTGATAATTTACGGTTTTGAATTTTTCCCTAAGCAATGCCAGTACATCATCTGCCGTCATTGTGTCCTGATGCCAATTCCCCGTATCCTGTGCCCTCAGCATAAAATGATGCAGATCAAGAGGTATTCCTTTTCTTATATACCATTCCAGATCATACCAATCACGGCCCTTAACACGGTTCTGCCACTTGCGGAACAGTAGGGCGTGCATCTTACCGGCAAACAGGCTCGGCCTGTCAAAGCACTTCACATAAAAAGAGAAAGGCCGGGTGAGGAGCTTCATTTCTGTTGTAAAACCAAGAGGCGGTTGACGGTCTACCTCTATCTTTATCTTAATGGTTCTGTTGGTAGGTTTTATTCCTACCTGCCTGACAATATCCTCCAGAACAAGCTCCTTCCATAATGTCTCGGATTTAAGGAAGGCCGAATCGACATTTGTTTTCTCCTTCTTTTCTTTCTCACGGATGCTCACCTTCATGCCGATAGACTCGAATTCGATTACGATGGCACCAAAATAGGGTTCGAGAGAAAAATCGGGATCGGGTTCCAGCAACGAGAAATCAAGGTCTTCCGAAAAGCGGTCCAGCCCATAGAAGATCCGCAGGGCCGTACCGCCATAAAACGCAGCCTTTTCAAAAAAGTTTGTCCGTGAGAGTCCCGCAAGGGCAACCTCCTGCATAATTTCCCTTAAAGCAGAAAGGACATCTTCCGTATCTTTTGGGGCATATTCCCCTATCCAGTCTTTAATCATAAATCACTAAGTGTTTTTGTAAGCATTTTAAGGCTCTCTTTTTTCGGAGCGTCCGCAATCCAGGAATGTATCATTTTATGATCCAGCGTTTTGAGCCGTGTAGGGTCTATGCGAAGATCATCCCGGAGGTACTGTTGTGTCTGAACAGTGCTTCGCAGCGTAAGGCCGGCGGTAGTGACAATCTTGTCGCAAAGTGCCTTTTCCGGTGTTGCCATAAGGACGACCTGCCCAGGGGTGAGTACCACACTGTTGATCCCAAAGCTGTAGTAGGGCCAGGGAAGATACCGATAGCTGAACCTGCCTTTAGCAGTAATGAATTTCCTGGAAAGCTTCATTGTCGCCGAACCGATCTCATAGACTCGTTCCGGGATCAGCCCCCAGTATGACAGGGCGGACTCAAAAGATATGTAGCTCGGTCCCCAGAGATGGTTCGCGATAAGGAACGGTTCAGGGCCCTGAAGATCTGTGTTTGGCCCCGGGATATATAACCCTTTTTTTAACAGAATCAGTTCACCTTTTTTTATAAGTTCGCTGATCTTGTCATTCGGTCTTTTGTAATCCCGTAGCAAATCCAACATTAACTGACGGGTAAATGGCACATTATCATATGGTTTTACTAGATATCTAAAATCCATTATTGCTAAATTATTCAGCTAAAGTCGGAAATTTTCCGATTTAAAGCAAATATTTATACACTTTTATATGCTATATTATTAGATTATAATCGGAAAATTTCCGATTATATAATAAAAAATAAACAAGTAAAATTGAAAATTGCAATCAAACAACAACCGTGAAACCCTACCCCCTCTGCACTGTCGACATTACCCCGGACCACTTTCGTGGAGCCAGAGCAACCTGTGCCGGTTTGATATCATGCAGTACTACGGATTTTTTTTTAGTACTGCCAAGATATTTATATATTAGCAGCTTACAACCTTACCTTATGAAATACTTTCCTGACCTTATACCCGAGCGGTCAAAAGTGCAGGATCGAATTCCAAAAGCCTCTTCCGGACAAGGCGGTAATGCCTTGCGGTAGGGGCACTATCCTTAACGGAATCCGATAACAGTCCTCCAACAGTATAATCCTCATAAACTACAGTAATAACAATAAATAGATTGTATAACCTCTGTACTAAGGTTACCAGATAATTTTATCTAAATAAATACCTTCACTCAGTCCTAACTAGCTGTAAAATTCGAAACATATCATTTCCCCGTTCTGATACGCAGACGATGGTCTTTTGGGGACAGCCCAGTACGGTTTTTAAAGAACTTGCTGAAATGGGAAAGATGTTCAAATCCCAGCAGAAATGCGATCTCGCCCACCGTACGGTCACTTCCGGCAAGTAATACCTTTGCTTTTTCAGTAAGTTGCAGATGAATGTGCTCCTGCGTGGTCTTACCGGTGAACCTGCTGAGTAAATCGGAAAGGTAATTGGGTGAAAGATGAAGCTGGGAGGCAAAGTATTTTACATCGGGAATGCCCGATTCGCGTAACGCTTCTCCCGAAAAATAGGAAAGCAGCAGCCCCTCAAAGCTTTTGACCACATCATTACTTGTCTTTTCTCTGGTATAAAACTGCCTTTTGTAATAACGCATGCAATAATTGAGCAAAAGTTGCAGGTTGTCGGCAATCAATGTGGCAGTGAGACGGTCGATGTTCTGGTTGCATTCCCTCTGTATCTTGGCCAGACAATCCAGCAGGATGGCATTCTCTTCCTCAGAAACATGCAGCGCCTCATTGCTGTCGTACTGAAAAAATGTATAATCATGGATACTGCTGCCAAGGGGTGTCCCGGCCAAAAGATCCGGATGAAAAAAAAGCCCCCACCCTTCGGTTACCTTCAGCTCGGGATCGGAAAGAACCACCTGACCCGGCGCAGTAAACATCAGTGACCCTTCTTCAAAATCATAATAGGAACGACCGTATTTAAGGGTTCCCTCAAACTGCTTGCACATGATTACATACAAATCCGAACGGTAAAATACCGCATGGGCATCACGGTTGGGCGTAACCGATGCCAGATCCACAACGGTTATCAGCGGATGTTTCGGTTTGCCACAGTTGTAAAAACGATGGACATCCGCAATGGAGGAGATGACAACATAAGCCTGGCTCATGGTAGAATAGTTTAGGTGTTGCTACGGCTAAAGATACTGGATGTTGCGGAGATAGGAAATAAAAACCGGAAATGCCTTGACAGGCCCTCCGGCTTTATCCACTTACAATTATTTTACAAAGAAGCCCCGCATGGCATCAAGGAAGGTTTTTTCGTCATTATCGGCTTTAAGGCTGATGTAAAATGCGCCATCCTCACCTACGGTAAAGCGCAGCCTACCATGGGTATCAGTAACGGCCGTGTAAATGGTCTGCGCAACATCCGATGCAGTAGCATTGGTAAGTTCCTTAGTCGGTTCGGGATAGCGCTTAAAAAATGAGGCCATAACAGGGTCATACGAGGTAACAAGATTCGTGATAATTTCCAGTCCGTTGCGGAAATTGGTATGTACACCGCCCGGCTCAATAATTTTGACCCCTATATTGAAAGGCAGTAATTCATGGGAAAGCGCTTCTGAAAATCCTTCCACAGCGAATTTGGAACTGTTGTACAAACTGCCGAATGGCAACCCCACAATACCTCCGAAAGATGATACATTGACTATTGTCCCCTTTCCGCGCTCCCTGAAGTGAGGGAGAATTTCCTGCACAACACGCATCATGCCAAATACATTGACTTCAAACTGGTGCTGAATCTGCTCGGCTGTTGCCGATTCAAAAACACCCATCAGGCCGTAACCTGCATTGTTTACCACGGCATCAATACTGCCGAATGCTTCGATACCGGTAGCTATAGCGGTATGTATTGATTCCCTGTCAAGGACATCTAGACGGGTCAGCAATATGTTATCCATTGCGTTAAGTTCCTGCTCCTTTTCCGGGGTACGCATGGTTGCCACAACGTTCCACCCCTTTGACTGAAACAATAGCGCAGCTGCCTTACCAAAACCCGATGAAGCACCGGTTATTAAAACTGTTCTTTCCATTTTATAAGACTTTTAATTAGACAGGACAAAGTTCCTCCAAATAAAGAGTGGGTATTTATACATTTCACGGCAATACTTATACATATCCCGAATCAGAAAAAAACTGCACCGCACTGCCGAAAATTGCAGCAGAAGCCTCCCTTAAACGAAAAAAAGGATGTACCCGGCGGGTACATCCTTTTTTGCTATCTCTTGATAAAACGTAAAGCCTGTACTTCTACTCAATCCTGAATATATAATTATATAATGATCAGAAAACCACAGGCGATCCTACCTGCAAACTGATGTTTATTTTATCCGTGTGCTGCCACTGAAACTTCATCCCATGCTCTCCAGGTTTGCAGTTTCTCAGCATAAATGCGTTCTGTTTTCTTCAGTCCGACCTTACCCAGGAATAAACGTAACGGCGGGTTTTTACTGTCTATCAGTTTTAGTATTGCCGCTACCGTGGCTTCAGGCTTTCCGTAGTCTTCAGGCAGCAGCCCCTCGGTTTGTCCCAGTCCGGCTTTTACCGTATCGTAGGCAGCAATGGCATCACTCTGTACTGCAGAACTTCCCCCGAAATCAGTAGCGTAACCGTTAGGCTCTACTAATGTGACATGGATACCCAGGTCTGCCACTTCTGCATGCAGGGATTCCATAATTCCTTCCATGGCAAATTTGGTCGCATTGTAGATGCCTAATATTGGTAACGTCCATACGCCCAAGACACTGGACAACTGTACAATGTGTCCGGATCCCTGCTCACGAAGAATAGGCAACGCGGCCTGTGTTACCCATAATGAGCCGAAAACATTCGCCTCAAAAACATCTTTAGCGTCCTTCTCACTTACTTCCTCTATGGCACCAAATACACCATAGCCCGCGTTATTGATGACCACATCAAGGCTGCCAAAATGATTTTTGGCCTTATTTACAGCCGCTATTACAGCGGATCTGTCCGTAATGTCGAGTTCTATAGCCAGAAACTGGTTCTTGTACTTATCCGTCAGATCTTTTAAAGAATCAGCAGTTCTTGATGTAGCAGCTACGTTGTCGCCGCGTTGCAATAAGGCTTCAACCCAAAGTTTTCCAAATCCTCGTGAAGCTCCTGTAATAAAAATTGTTTTCATTATAATAGTATTGATTATTAGTTATTAATTTAAAAGTTATAGTAGCAAATTTATGTGGTTCCCATCCGGCAGAATGGTACATATGTAGGAATAAATAGTACGTTTTCACGAATTGGTGCAACCGGTCCTTGCTCAGGAAAAGTAGGGCGGGCCGGCTTAAGGACTTTAGGCACTACCCCCTTTTGGTGTCCTGAACATCTCAGGCGGATATCCTTCCATTTTGGTGAACAAAAGGGCAAACTTTTTGATTTCCTTAAAACCCAAAGTGTATGCTATTTCTTCGATGGATACCGGACTATTGCTCAAAAGTTCCCTGGCTTTTGCAATAAGGGCGATCAGTACAAGGCCCTCAACAGTATTGCCAGTCTTAAACTGCAACACATCGTTGAGGTAATACGGCGAAAGCTGCTGCTGCTTAGCGAAATGGGCGGCGGCCGGAATACCTTTGCGCTTCAGTAATCCTGATTTTATATAGGTTTCCAGATGGCTCTTAAAGCGTTCTGACACACTGTCGGTAATGGCCATCTGGTCCCTGAACTGTCTTTTGTAAAACCGCTTTACATATATTAGCATCGCTTCATAATGGCTCAGAATGATGTCCTTGCTGTATTCGTCTGTATTGTTATAGTATTCCCGCTCCATTTTTGTCTTGAGGCTGGTGATCAACTTTGCCTCGCAGGGAGCAAAAAAAAGGGATTCACTGGCGTAGTACTGAAAGAAATGGTAGGTGTTAATGCTCTGCGCCAGTCTTTGTCCCCGGAAGAAATCCTTATGTGCCACAATGACGAACCCGTTACTGCCGACCGTGATTTCCCGTGCTGAGATGTCAGTGCCCGGATGTATAAAACGCATGGCACCGTTACCGTGAGTGCCCTCCGGAAGAACAGCAGATGGTATCCCCTCGTCCCTGAGATCAAACCGAATGAGGTAGCAGTCGGTACTGAAGCGTTCCTCGGGAAGCTGATCTGAAAATTGACTGACAATACTGAACATCGGATTTTCAGGTGGCGCCCAGCCTAGGTCCCGGTGCAACTCGCTTACCGTTTTCAAATGTTTCATGCCTATAAAGATAAATTAGCTGTATACTTACATTAGGAAGCCGTTTACCGGCTGTGGTGGTTCCGGGACCCCTGAGTCATCAATCAGTTCCCGCAGATCAATTTCAATACCTTTTGAAATTGAGGTGATAGGCACATCATTATAGGTGCCCTCAAAAGGATTTTCTGAATAGTCCCCAATCATTTCCATAAGAAGGAACACCCATGAGATAAGGGCCGAAAAGGGAATGGTCAGCCAAACCGCCCCAAAGGATTCCTGACTGAAAATACTCAGCAGTCCAAAGGGAATTAATGCTGTGAACAGCAGTGTGATCCAAATTGCAACCGAGGCATACTGACGGGGAAAAGGGAAGTTTTTGATACGTTCACTTCTGCCCTGCTCGTCCATCAGAGCCAGTAACAGGCGATGAAGCTCCATATGCCTGAAGTCCTCAAAATAGCCTTCATCCCTGAGTTCCTGCAATCGTTGGGACTGTTTCCTGAGGATCTGTACCGCTGCGTTGGATGTTTTTTGAAAGGCCGTCCATTCGTTATCCCCTAAAAACGGCAGAATATCCTGTTCAAGTCCCGATAGGGTGTGTTCCGCTATTCGGGGCATATCATGGTCTTTCATCCGGTTCTCGGTATGTTCCCATTCGCGGTCGGTCCTGAGCTGGTAACGCAGGGCGGTTAGCCAGGCGATGTGCCTGTAAATCAATTCCTTTTTTATCGCCCCACTGTGTTCTCCCTGTACAAAACTGACCACTGAGGTTCCGAATCCACGGGAATTGTTGACAATACCACCCCATATCTTCCTTGCTTCCCAGGCCCTGTCATAACTGGCACTGTTTTTAAACCCGAGATAAAAGGCAACAGCTATACCCAAAACGGTAATAGGCTGCCAATTCAGCGAAATGTCAAAATCGAAAGCCCGAAATAGACTGCGATAGACCAGTGTTATCAGTGTGGCATAAAGAATACTGTATAAAAAGGGTTTCTTACTCCATCGGAAAAGTTTCCAGAAACCATAGTGTCTGCGGGTATACATGAATTTTAAGTTTACGGCCTCTTACGTGCCGTGGTTAAAAATTGTTTAGAAAATCGTTGGTCTGATTTACGAACCGTTGCGGATACTGATAAAAAGATCCGTGTGCTGCATCAGCATAATAGGTCAGTACGGCATTGGATAACTGCTTAAAGAGTGCGTACGAATTATCCGAATCCATCATCTCGTCATTACTGCCCTGTACAATCAATACCGGATGGGGTATCATTTTAAGGTTCATCGTAACGGGGTCAGCCCCCCATCGGGTAATGGCAGCCATTTGTGCCAAAACACTTTCCTGTGCTGTTTCCTTATCGCGGTCTTCGGTTCTCGTAAACAACCTTTTCAGGGTTTCCTTTCCCTTATTTCGGCTCGTAGTGGTGGCGGTAAAAAAAATATATAAAAAGCGTTCCTCCGGATCTTTTTGCATGGCATTGTTAATTAGTTCAGGAAAATGCTGCAAAACCGTTGCTCCCTGTGGCGCTGCGCCCACAATAACAAGCTTCCTTATCAGTTCCGGATACTTGACGGCCAAATATTGTGCAATGAAACCGCCAAGCGAAAAACCCAGCACGTCAAATTTATATACCCCCAGTGCCTTTAGAAAATCTATCGCATCATGAGCCATATCGGCAACGTTATCAGGCGTCTCACCTGTACTGTTTCCAACACCGGTATTGTCAAAAATTAGTACCTCCCGTTCCTGTGCCAGACCGTCAAGAATTAAAGGGTCCCAATTATCAAGGGTACCGGTAAAGTGCTGGAAACCGACAAGAGGAAATTCAGAGGGTTTACCAAATCTTCGGTAGGCGTAGTTAATGCCGTTAACATTTATATATTGTGTGGGTGCCGTGAGTGCAGTTATTAAAGTGCTCATCTGTTTGTTGTTTTAGAATGTTACTAATGGTTTGAATTATTCGAAGCGTACGTCAAGAATGTCAATGGATACCAGTACCGGGTCTGTCTGATAGCTGTTATCCGCATCGTTTAGGATGTAGATATTTCTTTTGGTACCGGTTTTTACACCCTGAAATTCCTTGTAACCTTCAATTATCTGGGTTGCAGACGAGCCTCCCAGTACTACCGGCCAATAGTCATGACGTTTTAATAATCCGGCTTCATTAAAGTAAAATACCTGTCGTTTGCTGTGTGTGGCAAACCCCTCAGGATAAATCACCTCAAGCCTGCTCAGGGTCTCACCCTTTTCATTCCAGGGTTCCAGTTCGTTAATTTCTACACCGGGAACAAGAAAATTAAAAGGCGCGGTAGCATAATTCCATGTAGCATAGCTCGAAAAGTACACCAGTTGCGCCCTTGTCCACGGGGTTTCTACAGTATGTCCTTCAAATGAATCACGTGGGGTTGTAAGGGCTTCCAGTAATTTACCGTTTTCATCAAACAGCTGTACTTTACCGGGTTCGAATGTTGAGGTATACCCCGTCTGGAAAAGGTTTTTCCAGCTGCTCTTCTGCTCGGTTAACGAACCAGTAAATTCTACATCGGCAAGGGCACCGTCATGCCCTTTTATAGGCCACACCACACCACCTATATTGGTGTGTATTTTTACTGTTGTAAAAGGGGCTGCGTTGGCGCCTCCGTGTGCGGCAATAACTTTGTCTACTAATTGTTGGGTTGAAGTTGTCATGATTGAATATTTATTATTGTTGGATATAATTGTAAAATGGTAATCGATTAATGTCCGTGAGCGGCAATACTTACTTCTTTCCAGGCCTCAATACTGTTAAGCCTTTCAGTATATACCTGTTTTACCACGTTATAGGCTATGCGGCCAAACAGAAGTCTTTGCGGTGGGTTAGCATGGTCTACAAGGTCAAGCACAATGCTTACCGTAGCTTCGGGCTTGCCCCAGGTTTCCGGATTTTCGCCGGTGGTGGCAAACGCTTCACGAACTGGATTATAATCTGAAATATCGTTCGTGGTTTGGTTTGCCGATGCCCCGGCCCAGTCCGTAGCATAGCCGTTAGGTTCTATAAGTGTAACATTGATACCCATGTGTGCTACTTCCCTGGCGATTGTTTCGCTAAGTCCTTCTACTGCAAATTTTGAGGCATTATAAAGGCCCAGCATAGGCAGCGTGGTAAGCCCTAAAAAGCTTGAAACCTGAATAATATGACCGCTTTTTTGGGCTCTCATAACCGGCATTACCGCCTGTGTAACCCAAAGCAGGCCAAAAAAGTTAGTTTCCATTTGTGCTCTGGCCTGTTCCTCGGTCGTTTCTTCTACCGTACCAAACAAGCCATAGCCGGCATTATTTATTAGTACATCAATACTGCCAAAATGATTTGCGATTAGGGCTACGGCCTTGTTTACATTTTCGCGTTTGGTAACGTCAAGTTGTATGGGTAAGATTTTATCACCATACATTTCCACCAGGTCGGCAAGGTCGGCCGTGTTGCGGGCAGTGGCGGCTACTTTGTCACCACGCTTTAAGAAGGCTTCGGCCCATAGTTTTCCGAATCCTCTCGAGGCTCCGGTTATAAAAATTGTTTTAGACATAATTGTATTTTATTACGGGTTATTGATTTTTGATAGAGCAAATTTAGCTTCAGTATACGCGACAGGGTAGTTCATATGTGGGAACTAATAGCACAAAACAACGTTTATACAGTCCGTGCCTTTACATAGTGTTTGAAAGCAACAAGCACTACTAATAAAAGCAGCACAATGCCAAGGTTTACAGACGATAAAAGGTGAACCGATTTAATGCTTAGGGAATTTATAAGCCCATAGCCAACCACAGAGCTGATAACATAAATACCACCACCGGTAAGGCCGCTGGCTGTACCTGCATTATGTGTAAAACGTTGTAGGCTGTAGGCATATACATTATTAAATATAAAACCGGATGCAAGATGAAGGGCCGCCGTAAAAACAATCAAAACCCAAATCGTTACGGTTGAGACGGATATCAGCCACATCATGGCTGCGGCAAAAAGCTGTAGTATTATGGCGGTATCCAGTTTTGTAAACAGTGCCCTTTTTAATAATAACTTGCTCATGATACCGCCACTCATCAGCGCAACACCCGATACCAGGGAACTGTACCCCGTAATTACCGGAGAATATCCATATACCTTTTCTATGATAAAGGGGCTTACCATACCATATACAACCAGAAGGGAATAACTCAGTCCGATAATCAGCAGCCCCATGGTAAAATCAGTCGTTTTCAACATTTCCTTATACACCTTTACAATGGGCTGTATACTGAAGGGCTGCCTTTGGGATAATGATTCACCCGAAAAACGTATTTCCATGATTAAGACAATAACTGCCAGGCTACCCAAAAAGTAAAAACTAGACTGCCACCCCAATACTTCCTGGAGATAACCTCCAAGAAACGGTGCCACTATTGGTGCTGTAGCCCATACAATGGAAAAAAGACTTGTATAATGCTTTAGTTGGGAACCACTATACATATCCACAAAAAATGCTCTCTTCCCAACGATGATAAGGGAAACGGTTATACCCTGTATAACTCGCATGGCATATATTACATAAATATTTGTGGTAAGGGCAATGGCAAAACTCGCTATGGCGAAGATTAATAATGCAAAACTGCTGATCCGGTAGCGTCCGAAACTGTCGAGAATACTTCCAATAAAGAGCTGGCTAAAGCCGGAACTGATCATAAAAAGAAGTAACGATAACTGTATTGCCCCCACCGACACGCCAAGATCGTGTGCCATGGCCGGAAGCGAAGGGATATAAATGTCTGTGGTAAGCCCTCCAAGCGGTATCAGTATAAAAGCTAAAATGGTGCTGATACGCAGGAACTCTGATTTTTGATTCTTCATAATAGATAGTGTTAAGTATCTTGTTTTTAAAAAGGTTACCCGGTATGAGGCCCAGGTCTCCGCAATCAAAAGTAGGGCTGCGGCTCCCCATTCAATAGTTCGTTTGTAAGGATAAATAGCACATATCTACGTACCCTTGCCTTTTGCAGCCGATCCGAAAAAAAACCGGAAATTTTCTCCACCCTTTTATTTTTTTACTACTTTTCACCTTCCAATTCTTGTTCATTAAATCCCTACGATCATTATGGAAAAAATATCACACTACAGGAGCATCACAGAACTGCATCAAAAAAGTGGCTTTGCCCCCCCAAACCATCCGTTGGTAAGCATGATGACGTGTAAGGAACTCATGACCTATTCAGTAGGTGAAGATCGCTTTACAGGCGACTTTTATATGATAGCGTTAAAGAAAATTATGGACGGTTATATGCTTTATGGAAAAACCAAATACGATAACGATAACGGGTCCATGGTTTTTGTTAAGCCCCGCCAGATTATTGAGGTCAGTAACGTGAAATTTGCCGAAAAGGGCTTTGTCCTGTTCTTTCACGAGGACTACCTTTCAGGGCATCATCTTCATGAGCTGATTAAAAAATACGGTTATTTCGAATATGAGATTAACGAAGCGCTGCACTTATCCCCGCAGGAGGAGACGATAATATGGGATCTTTACGATAAAACAAGAGCTGAATATGAAAATAAACCCGATGAGCTGAGCCGGGAGATCATTTTAAGCCATATTGATTCAATCCTCAAATATTCGGACCGCTTTTATAAAAGACAGTTCATTAACCGCAGTACCAATATTTCAGGTACCACGCTAAAGAAGTTTCAGGACACGCTGGAAAAGTACTTCGAGACTTCCCAGCATATTAGCAATGGGCTCCCTACCGTTAATTATCTGGCTGAGAAGCTCAATATTTCACCAAGATACCTTAGTGATGTCTTAAAGCAGGAGACGGGAAAAACTGCGCTGGACCACATTCATATTTACCTGATTAAGGAGGCTAAGAATCTGCTTTTAAGCAGTGACAGTAATGTAGCGCAAATTGCTTATGAGTTGGGATTTGAGACCCCGTCCTATTTTACAAGGCTTTTCAAAAAAGTGGTAGGGCATACACCGGTTCAATACAAACAGCAACAAGGTGCTCAGGCATAAAACATACCCGTTTTAAACAAAAGAGGTAAGCTGAAAGGCTTACCTCTTTTGTTTCATGCTATGTCCTTTTGATAGGGGACGGTTTCTTGTCCTTTAATTAGTCAAGTGCCGGTGCGGCAGGAAAATCTACCGGAACCTGAGTCTGTGCGTACACGTAATTCGTAAAGGTACGCACTGTAACAATACCAATAAGTTCAATCAAGGCCGCTTCATTGTAACCCGCATTAAAAAAAGCTTCTTTAAGGGATATAGCGGCAGTTCCCTTGTTTTGTGCAATTGACTGGGCAAGCTGTAATGCAGCCTCAAATTTGCCGTCAGCAGTTTGCCCCTTCCTTAAACCGATAATATCCTCCGGGGTATAACCTTTAAGTCCCGCAAGCATAGTATGGGCGGCAAGACAATAATCACAGTTGTTTACCTGTGAAACTACCAGGTTAATCCCCTCACGCTCCTTGGCGCTGAAGGCACTGTGACTGAATGCCTCCTCAAATTCCAGTATGCCTTTAAGTGCATTGGCAGAATATCCGATTGTAGCATAAAGGTTCGGTACTTTTCCCATTTTCTTTGTAATGGCTTCAAATATTTGTTGTGATGGTTCACTTACCTGATCTTTTGTAGGTACATTAATTGTTTTCATGATATAAAATTTAAATATTTTGTTATTACGTATTTTGATAAAGCAAAGTTAGCTGCTGTGATTTCGCTGTAGTAGTGCATTTTTGCGGAAGAATAGCACAGATTTACGAAGAGATTAATCAGTACGTTCCGCCGAATCTCCGGAACCTTTACTTGCCTTTGTGCTGCAGGTACAATCGGGCGGACTGACTCATGGTAACCAGGGCACCGCCAAGAATTACGACATCCTTGATTACCAGCCTCCCACGACCTGAAAGAAAAGGAAAGCCATAGTCTGTATCGCCCAGATTACCCACCCACGCCTCGGGAGTAGTGACAAGAAAGGAAAGAGTTCCCAGTGTCATCAGGAAAATGAGCATACTGCCCAACATACTCCATAAAGGAGCCACGCGGTGTAAGGCCACAAGCAGGCCCAGACTCATTAAGAAAATACCCAGCCCTTTCGAAAAGCCATAGGTATTGTTCTGAATATGCCATTGATGGTTTTCCACAATAAAGGCACCTTCCTTATTGAGATGCGTGGCATATTCATCAGGATGGTTGTAGAAAAAGCGCATAAAGGGACTGTTGGCGACAAATGGAACAATGCCATCAGCTTCATAGGTAAAGAATTTCAATGCCCCTATCCAGATAAAAACTATAACTATCCCTGCACGAAGTATATTTGTAGCAAGGTTATCTAACTGGGCAATCTGTTGTATAAAGAATGATTTCATGATGTAATTTGTTTTTTGTTGAAACAAAGTTACATCGGGACTAAAGCCTACAACATGGACAAAAATGGATATTACCTGTACAAATCTGCCACGATGGATATACCTGTCTTATCCCTAAAGCTTTGAGGTGATTCATTGGTTTGCTTTTTAAAAACACGGCTGAAATAGAATTCGTCTTCAAAATTCAGAGCATAAGCAATCTCCTTAATGCTTTTTCGCGTCAGGTGTAATTCTTTTTTTGCTTCGAGTATCAGCCGTTCCGTAATAAGCTGCGAAGGTGTTTTTCTAAAATAACGCGTACAGCGCTTGGTAAAATTATTGGGTGTCATTCGCAATAGCCCGGCATAATCTGAAGGCTTACGAAGTTCCAAAAAACGGGCTTCAAGGAGCTCTTTGAAATGCTCCATTTCCGTATCCCGTATCATGACGCTAGCCGTGGTCTCCATTTCCTTATTCTTAACCTGGCTAGAGCGGGCCAAAAAAAGTTGTAACAATGATTTCAGTACAATATCCGAAGGTGAAGCCAGTGCCAGCTCCCCTGCTATCTGATCTGTGATCTGAGTGAAACCAGATTTCTCCGAAGGGGTTAAGCTAACTGATGGCGCGATGTATATATTATTAAAAAGAAGTCCGTTACAGGCTACTTCCTCCCTATGGTACTCTATACAATAAAAATCACTATGGAAATGCAGTACATCATAAGACAGCGGTATTTCGGTCTCAATGTAGATAAGCTGCATGGGAGTCGCAAAAAGCAGGATAGGACCTTTAAAGTCAAACCTTCCAAAATCAGCATAAAATGTGCCTTGACCTTCACTTACAATAATTACAGTATACTCACTGAATTGTATAGGCTTCTTAAGTAATTCTGCTTCGGCTCGGAGCAGCCTTAGTAACAGGTTACCATCGGTTGAGGAAATTTGTGTCATATTATAAAACATTACAGTCTTAGGACCAAATCCTATTCTGTTTAAGTTTGTGGTCCAAAATTAGGAAAATATATTATACATATTAAATGGTGTTTTGGCCGTTTCAACAAAGTTAATTTTGGCCGTTTCAACAAAACAGGCAAATGGATTTAAACCGATATTTGTATCACAGTTAATCTTATAGCATAATGCAAAGTACTCTTGACCCCTATCCCCTTAGTTTTTCCTGTGAAGCGGCAGGATGGCGAGATGGTGAGCAATTTGTTTCACTGCACTGCCTGACCTACCTTGTGAAAGGAGAACTCCTGCTGGATGACGGTCATACCCGCACGCTGCTGAAAGAGGGCGATTTGTTTTTCTGTCGTAAGAATCAACTGCTGCGCTTCCGTAAGCCACAGGAAAAGGTAAAGGACTTCAAAACCGTTACGTTGTTCTTTGCAGAGCGTTTCCTAGGCGATTTTGCAAAAGAATTTACCATAAGGGCTAATGAAAATGTAGCGTCACCTGCCGTACAGCGAATTGAAAATAACATAATCAAATCATTCATGGACAGCATTCAGGCCTATGAACCGTTCCTGGCAACACCTTCTGAAAATGCCTTGGTGCCATTGAAACTAAGGGAAGCGCTACTGCTTATCCTCCAGCATTTACCGCAGTACGGGAGTATACTGTTTGACTTTTCCAACCCGGTTAAAAAGGATTTAAGCACTTTTATGGAAAAAAATTTTCATTTTAATGTCCCTCTGGAGCGCTTCGCCCTGCTGACAGGACGAAGCCTCACTTCATTTAAGCGGGATTTCAAAGCAATTTACGGAGAATCGCCCGCACGTTGGATTATCAGGAAACGTTTGGAGAGCGCTTATGAAATGATTACGCAACAGGAAAAAACAGCTGTTGAAATATATCAGGACCTGGGCTTTCGTGATCTTTCCCATTTTTCATATGCTTTTAAAAAACAATACGGGCTAAATGCTTCACAGGTAAAAAAAAATAGGTAATTCCTACCCTATCCCTGCACAAACAGAGGCGCTCACCTGCGGTGGAGGCAGTCTCCCCTATTACCCGGTCGGATTTGAATTAATAGTAATATTTATATATATATGGATACACAAATGCAACTTTTACCTGCGCTGTTGCAATACAGCATAGGAAACAGGAAAATCACCATTATAAACGACAGTTTCTTTATCGCGGGTGAATCCTACTTTACCCACCTGCCCGAAAACGGAGTGGGCCAGATACTGAGGAAAAATTTCAGGTCTGATACCCCAACCCTCACAACCAGCATCTTTATAATTGAGGGAGAAGGACAGCTCCCGATACTTATTGATACCGGCATGGGAGATCGATTTGCTCCGGATATGCAGGGCAGGTTGCTTGAAGCGTTACCTCTTTTGGGGTTATCACCGGATCAGATTGGCACAATACTACTCACCCATTTACACGGTGACCACTTTTACGGCCTGGTCAGTCAAGGTGGTAGTAAAAATTTTCCAAATGCCAGAATATGGTTTTCAGATGCAGAATATGACTACTGGATTAATAATAAAGACCTTAGCCCTGCAGATCAGGATAATGCGGTCGCGATTAAGCAAGCCCTCGCACTATACGAGCGGTTACAGCCCGCTGCAAACGAGCTATTGCCCGGTATTACATCCGTAGCGTTACCAGGGCATACACCTGGGCACACGGGCTTTTTGCTGGAATCACAGGCCGAAAAAATTCTTTTCTGCGGAGATATACTTACAATTCCAGCCGTACAGGCCGCAATGCCTGAAATAGGGTTTGCCACCGATGTCAATTATTCCGAGGCTGTACGCACCAGAATCGATGTACTTAAAAAAGCTGCGCATGAACGGCTCTTGCTGGCGGGACCGCATTTCGAATTCCCCTGCTTAAGTTATGTAAAAATAGATGGAGACGGCTTTCAGTTGATCCCAAAACAGCAGATATAGCTAATATCAATCCTCTTCCAAGACTGCCTGAAAGTATCAGGCAGTCTTTTTTTTGACTGTTTATAGGCATCTCTTATAGTTTATACATCCTTGAATTTATACCTGACTTACCCGAAAACGTACAATCATTACCCAAAGCTTTCTCACCAATTTTGTACCGTAGGATACAGTACCTGCAATGCTAATTTTAACACTAATAATTTAAGTACCATGAAAAACATCTCGTTTACAAAAATGATGACACTTGGCATAGTTTTATTAAATGCCATAACCTTACACGCACAAAGTGCCGCTAAAACTTTTACCCTTAAGAGCAGCGGGCTTGGCGGCCAGCTTACCAAAGATTATTACTATAATGACTGGGGTGTAAATGGGGGAAATATCTCTCCTGACCTTGCTTGGGAAAATGTTCCCGAAGGGACACAGGCTTTTGCTGTTACAATGTACGATGCAGCGGCCCCGACAGGCAGTGGCTGGTGGCACTGGGTATTATTTAATGTTCCGGCCGGCACACGATCACTTAAAGCCGGTGCTGCAAGTACACATCCTGAGTTACTTCCCGCAGGGAGTATATCATCGCTTAACGACTTTAAGCAGTACGGATATGGCGGACCCGTTCCCATTCCGGGAAGCGGATTTCATCCCTATGTTATTACCGTATACGCTCTAAAAAACAAAATTAACCTGGATAAGGATGCTAACCCTGCCCTTGTAGGCTTTAACCTTGGTGCCAATACCATAGCAAAGGCGTCTATTATCGCCTATGTATACGTTCCTTAATAAAAGATGCTGCTCTTTAAAGGGCGGCCATTTTTTTGGGTCGCTGCAATTACGTGATTTTGTACTCAAAAAACCTAAATATGTACCAGCAGCTACCCAATCTACTAAACTAATTTTACACCATACTTTAATCGTAACAAAATGAAAAATAAATTATTGCTGGTATCAGCCATGCTGTTGCTGGCCCTGACAGGATGTAATAAGAAGCCGGAGCTGGCAAAGGACAGCGTTGATGCCCCCGCCCAGTCTCCTCAAACAACAGTTAAAAACCCAGAACTTGAGGAGGTCTTTCGCGACAGTACCTATCAGCTTACAGGGGTGGCCGTATCTCCGGACGGTCGGGTATTTACAAACTATCCATACTGGCTGGATAACCATTCTTATTCAGTGGTGGAAATAAAAAACGGTAAACCGGTACCGTATCCTGACGCACATTGGAATAGCTTTAAGAAAGGGGATGAAGGAGCAGATAAATTTGTTTGTGTACAGGCAGTAGTAGCTGATGAAAAAGGCTACTTGTGGATTGTAGATGCAGCCGGCATAGGGCTAGGCCCGGTATACAAGAAGGCAAATAAAGTTTTAAAAGTGAGACTCTCTGACAACACTGTTGAACGTATATATACCTTTCCGGAGACTACAGCCGGCAAAGACAGCTATATTAACGATATCAGGATTGACAACAGTAATGGGTTCGCCTACATGACCAGTTCTTCCAACGGAGGCATTGTTGTGCTTAATACCGCATCAGGGGAATCCCGTTTTGTACTGCATGACTCTCCAAGTGTGCAATCTGACCCTGCTTACCATTTTTCTTTTGACGATAAGGAGTTTTCGAAGGCAGACGGAAGTATACCAAAGATCAACTCTGACGGCATTGCACTGTCACCAGATAAAGCCTGGCTGTATTACAAGCCACTGACCGACGACAAACTTTACCGCATTAACACCCGGTTCTTAAGAGACTTTACCACACCTTTAAAAACCATTACCAATAAAGTAGAGGATCTGGGACATTTCGTGACAACCGACGGAATGGAATTCGATAAAGAGGGTAATCTCTATTTCGGGGACCTCGAAAGGAGCAGTATCGTAAAAATAACTCCCGATTTGAAAATGCATATCCTGATAACCGACCCCGAAAACCTAATATGGCCTGATAGTTACAGTGTTTCGAAAGATGGATACCTCTACATTTCAGTATCACAGATCCAGTTAATGCCATGGTTCAACAATAACATCAATAAAACAGTACAACCCTATAAAATACTGCGACTAAAAATATAATATAATGGGAAAACATAAAGCAAAATTTACCTTGGCGGCTATTTCACTCATGACCTTACCGGTCTTCTCTCAGCAACCGGTTCCTTTTTCTTTCGGGGATCTTGAGGTAAAGCAGATGAATACGTTACTCACCAGGAGTACCATTTCGGGAGAATCAGGGACTGTAGGTTATTTCACCTATAAAAAAGGGGCTGTGGTTCCTTTCCATCAGCATGTCAATGAGCAATATTCTATCATTACCCAAGGTAGCGTAAAAGTGTTGGCAGGCGGAAAAGAATATATTGTAAAAGCCGGTGGAGGTATAATAATCCCCCCTAATATACCACACAGCTTTATTGCCCTTGAGGACAATACCATTGATATCGATTTTTTCACTCCGGCACGAATGGACTGGCTGGCAGGGACTGACAACTATTTTGTTAAAGAAACCAGTCAAAATAACTCCGAAACGCCATGGGACGGTAAAATCAGAAATGCGGAAATTTATGCAGAACTACCGCATTCGGTTGGTAATATTACCTATACGCCTCAGGGGGAACTAGTATACAGCCTGCATCCCTTTTTTAATCCGGAAATACGGGTAATGAAATACAATGCAAAGTCAAAAAAGAGTACCCCTTTTCCAAATGCTTATTGGAATACACCGCGTAGCACAGATGATCATTACCTCAGTAATGTTTTGGGAATGCGCAATGATGCCAACGGCATTGTCTGGATGCTGGATATGGGACAGCGAAACAATATCACCCCAAAGATTGTGGGATGGAATACCCGCACCGATAAACTGGAGCGCATCTACTACTTACCCGAATCAGCCCTGTCCGAAACCTCCCAACCCAATGATATGGTGGTCGACACCAAACACGGTGTGTTTATTATTGCCGATGAGGGGATCGGTAAAGGTGGCAACGGCACTACAGCCGCAATAATCGTTGTAGATATGAAAACGGGAGCAACCCAAAGACTATTAGAGGGTACCTCTACCATGCTCCCTGAACAAAAACCGCTTGTCATCAATAATAAAACATTATCGGTAAACGGTAAACCATTACTGGTAGGTTGTGACGGAATTACGGCCGATACAGCATTTAACTGGCTGTATTACGCACCGCTCAACGGAACCAAAATCTACCGTGTCAAAATAGACGACCTACTCAATATCTCTTTAACCCAGGAGCAGTTGGAACAAAAGATTGAAACTTATTCCGCT
This sequence comes from Flavobacterium rhizophilum, assembly GCF_046000485.1. Lineage (NCBI taxonomy): Bacteria > Pseudomonadati > Bacteroidota > Flavobacteriia > Flavobacteriales > Flavobacteriaceae > Flavobacterium > Flavobacterium rhizophilum. The sequence continues at coordinate 38,250 of NZ_JBELQB010000003.1, read as the reverse complement.
AAACCTAACAATGGCGGACTCAGTATAGATAACGCCGGTAACCTTTACCTTACCGCCCTTGAGACCAACGGAGTGGATGTAGTACTGGCAAAAGACAGGAGCATACATAAATTAATAAGCGATGCACAACTGCTGTGGCCCGACGGGGTAAGTTATAATGGTGTGGACGGCTATATGTATGTAGCTGCCGCACAGGTTCACTTAGGCGCTAATTTTAACGATGGAACCAACAAGGCGAAAGCTCCTTTCCTTATATATAGGTTTAAAACTATAGCACCCGGTGTATCTTACCGATAAATGAAAGCAAAAAAACTACTAAATATAATACGAAAATGAAAGCAATACTTTTAAATGAACAAGGCACTACCAATCAACTTATTTACAGTGAAATCCCTGTACCCTCTATAAAAAACGACGAAGTTCTTATTGAGGTAAGAGCAATAGGCATTAATCCCGTTGATGTAAAAAGCCGCGCCGGAAAAGGGGTGTACGGCAGACTCAAAGATCAACTGCCTATCGTATTAGGATGGGACATCAGTGGTATAGTTGTGGAAGCAGGAACTGATGCAGGTTTCAAAAAAGGTGATGAAGTTTTTGGGATGGTAAATTTTCCCGGACATGGCAAAGCCTACGCGGAATATGTTGCTGCTCCAGCAGCGCACCTGGCACTAAAGCCCGCTACTATTTCACATGCCGAGGCTGCAGCAGCTACACTTGCCGCCCTAACTGCTTATCAGGCGCTGGTACACAAGGTGCAGGTGAAACCCGGAGATAATGTACTGATTCATGCTGCATCGGGTGGTGTTGGCCATTACGCTGTACAAATGGCCCGCCATCTTGGTGCTGTTGTAACGGGGACGTCATCCGCCCGAAACAGGGATTTCGTACTGAGCCTTGGCGCACAGGAACATATCGACTATCATGGTTATGACTGGACGAATAGCCCTTTGGAATTCGACTTCGTTTTTGATACCGTAGGAGGCGATAATATTGACCATTCTATTGAGGTAGCAAAAGCAGGAAGTACGGTAATCAGTATTCCAACAGGCCTTAACGAAGCCGTTACTGAAAAAGCCGCTGCAAAAGGAGTAAATGGGTATTTTTTCCTTGTTTCTTCTAACGGAGCGGATATGAAAGTGATTGCAGACTGGTTAGGTAATGGCTATATCCGTTCCCACGTATCAGCACAGTATGATTTTAGCGAAATGGCGCAGGCACACCTGCATGTTGAAAGCGGTAGAACTGTAGGTAAAGTAGTCGTAACATTGTAATAAATTATCAGGCGCTGCAGTGTGGCGCCTGTTTTTACTTATGCTGTTATCCTGTAGTGTTTTTCAACCCAATCGCAGTTTATTATGCAGTTACATTACGTCATAAAAGGGGGAAAAGTTTTATATTTGCTAGTTCCCTCTACCTTTCAAAAAAAAGAACCAATCATGCACATCGAGAACTCTTTACAGCCTTTTGATATTGAAAAAGAAGTCCTTACTGAATGGAGTCGCAGGCCACACCAACATAATTTCTTTGAACTTGTTTTCATTGAGCGCGGGACAGGAAAGCAATGCATTAACAGTAACATACTCCCTTACAAGGATGAAAGTATTTTCCTTTTACCTCCCTATGATTGCCATTCCTTTGAAATTGAATCTGCTACCACTTTTGTTTTTATCCGCTTTAATGCTTTGTTTTTCAAAGAAGATAAACGTACCATGATGGACTACAGCCAGTGGTTTAGTAACCTCCACTACATCTTAAGCAGCTACAACCGCATACCTGGTGATATTATACATTCTGATTCCGACCGGGCAGTGATAATCAGCCTTATTCGAAGCATGCAGCTTGAGAAAGAGCAAAACAATTATTCCGAATCGATACTCCGGACAAATATGGTAGCCATGCTGAACATCCTGATTCGTAATTTTGAAAACCGTTTTCTAGAAAAACACCAGGATAAAGATATGCAGACACGCGATGTACTGCAATATATACAGTATAATCTCTTTGACAACAGTAAGCTGAAAACGGGTGTTATTGCCAGCGAATTTAATCTTTCTCCAAACTACGTGGGTGAATATTTTAAAAAGAAAACAGGCGAAAGTTTAAAAGAATATATCCTCAAAGCCCGTGTAAACGTAGCGCAAAGCCGTATTGAATATTCCGGACAGAGCCTCAAGGAAATCGCATACGATCTCGGATTTACAGATGCCAGCCATATGACCAAAGTGATTAAAAAATACTACGATGATGCGGGGACTTCATGCAGTACGTTTGCCTAACAATTTCAATTACTCATTTTGCGTGGTTTGAACGTTTCACCAAAGCTACTTTGAACGTTTCACCAAAGTTATTCGTTTCATTTTAATGGAAATTTGCTGTAATAAAATACATTACAATGAAAATAGTAAATCAAATTTACGTAAATGGTAACTTTGTCAAATCAACTGGCGCGGAGCGTTTTGACACTATCAATCCTGCCACAAACGAGAAATTGGCCGAGGTGCATTTAGCAAACAGCAATGACCTTGACAATGCCGTCGCCGCAGCAAAAAAGGCATTCCAAACCTTCTCACAATCTACACGTGAAGAACGCATAGACATACTGAAAAAGATATCCGATGCGCTCTTGAGACGAAAAAAAGACTTTATTGAAACAATGGTAACGGAATATGGAGGCACGCTTCAGTTTTCGGAGGCGAGTTTCACGAATGCACTGTCCACCTTTTCCAGTACCATTGAAATCCTTGAAAACTTTGATTTTGAGCGGAGTATAGGGGTTTCAAAATTAAAGCTGCAACCCGTTGGGGTTGTAGGGATCATAACACCCTGGAATGCCAGTAATAGCTTTATATGTTCTAAAATGGCTACTGCAATAGCTGCGGGATGTACCGCTGTGGTTAAACCCTCAGAGATGAGTGCGTTACAATCACAGGTAATTATGGAGGTTTTCCACGATGCAGGTTTACCCCCTGGCGTTTTTAATCTTGTTAACGGATTTGGTAATACGGTAGGAACTGCACTAACCTCTCATAAAGACATCTCCAAAATCTCATTTACGGGTTCGACAGTTACAGGAAAAGCAATCGCGAGAATCGCTGTAGATACTATGAAACGTGTTACCCTAGAGCTTGGGGGAAAATCCCCCAATGTTATTCTTGCTGATGCCGACCTGGCAACTACAATTCCAATGGCCGTTTATGGCGCTTATATGAACAGCGGGCAGGCCTGTATAGCTCCAACCCGTCTACTTGTCCCTGCCGATAAACTTGAACAGGTAAACCAGATCGCTAAGACGACTGCGGAAGGTATAAAAATAGGCAACCCATCGGAAAGGGATACCATCGTAGGCCCGATGGTGAGCGTGAAACAGTTTGAAAGAGTACAAAACTACATCAGGCTGGGAATAGAAGAAGGAGCTACCCTATTGACAGGAGGCAGCGGAAAACCGCAAGGATTAGACAGCGGTAACTTTGTAAAGGCGACGGTTTTTACTAATGTATCCAATAGTATGCGGATTGCGCAGGAAGAGATTTTCGGCCCCGTGCTTTGCATTATACCCTATAAGGATGAAGATGAAGCGATTCAACTGGCTAACGACACAGCATATGGCCTCGCCGCCTATGTAAGTGCAGCGGATGATAAGGCTGCTGAGCGTGTTGCAGCACAAATAGACGCCGGAAGAGTATGTATAAATGGCTTTTCCCATGATCCGCTGGCTCCTTTTGGAGGATTTAAACAGTCTGGAATTGGGAGGGAATATGGTGTATATGGCCTTGAAGAATATCTGGAAGTAAAAGCAATATTAAATTAAACTGATACTTAGGACGGGCGTGTGTCCGTCCTAAGTATACAATTTTGCAATAATGAAAGAGAAGGAAGTATTACATTTTTCTTGCCACTATACCCGATTTAGGGATGGAGAACACTTCACTCCTGATACGGTTTTAGGAATGGTTATTACCGGATCAATGGAATTATTTGATGGTAAAAAACGACTACATTTTAAGGCGGGGGATCTCTATCTGGCCCATCGTAACCAGCTGCTGAAATATATAAAGTATCCGCCGGACCAGGGTGAGTTTCAATCAGTATCCCTGAGTTTTGAAGAAGACTGTATACGTGCTATTGCAAAAGAAATCAATTTTCAAGATCAAAACAGCTACGAGAAACAAGCATGTATTGAAATACCCAAGTATAAACCCTTACTCGCTTTCTTCCAGTCGTTAAATGAATATGAAGCTATCCTAAACACCAACACAGCCCTTTTAAAGCTTAAACAGAAAGAGGCTCTTTTGCTATTGTTGGAATGCCAGCCTTCACTCAAAAAACAGCTGTTTGACTTTAATGCCCCAAACCGGATTAGTCTGGAGGCTTTCATGGAGAAGAGTTTTCACTTTAATGTTAACCTGGAACGGCTTGCCTACCTATCGGGTCGCAGCCTGTCAACCTTTAAGCGGGATTTTGAACAGATATACCACCAAACACCCAGCAGATGGCTCATGCAGCGCCGCCTTAGTGAAGCGTACTACTTAATAAAGGAAAAAGGTCAAAGTGCCTCAACAGTATATCTGGAAGTCGGTTTTGAAAATCTCTCTCATTTTTCTTTTGCTTTCAAAAAATATTTTGGTATAAACGCTTCGAGTATTAATCCTGAATAGGATATTTCTAAGCTTTTTTTAAACACCTAAAAAGTAAAAATAAAAGGATGCCCGGAACTTGAAACGCTCCGGGCTATACCACAGATATAATAGTATTATTCCCTTATACTGTTGCGGTCTTCCAAGGTGAGCTTTGCAATCTCATCCTTCCTTTTAAAACTAACTCCCTTGTGAGTCTGGATATAGCGTATCAGATCATAAGTTGTTTTCACCATTTGAGGGGTACCGCCGATACGGTCGTGGAAACTGATTGACATCTGCCTTTTCTGGTAGGCACTCTCCGCATACAACTGATCAAAATCGGCTTTTACCTGGTTAAAGAACTGATCCGTTGAGAAGTTTTTGCCTTCTATTAAAAGAATATCATTGTTTCTTAAAGTATACGGAACAACAGCAAAATCCTTATTGTTAACCGATATGATGAAAGGTTCGTCCCGGCTCAAATCATCTATGTGGTAGGTGAAGCCCAGTTCCTGAAGTATCTTCAGCGTATTTTGTCCCCTTCGTAACCAATTGGCATTATAACCCACCGGAGTAAAACCCGTAGCCTTCTTTATGGCTGTTACCCCCTCGGCAATAAATTTCTTTTCCTCCTGATAGGACATATCGTACTGGTTGCTCCAGTTCATTCCATGTGCGGCCGCTTCATGCCCCCTATCTGTAATTTCTCGCGCCAACTCAGGGTTTTTAATTACTGCCGAACCCACCATATGCGAGGTCACCTTTATCCCTAATTTGTCCCAGTTATCGAGCATTCTGGGAATCCCTTCTTTGTAACCGTAGTCATACCATGTTGCAGCCGGCAGATCAGCAAAGCCCTTCTTCATATTTTGAGGAAATGGACTCTCTGCGTTTTCAGGCTGCCCTCCTGATTCAAACTGCATTGAAACCGATACCACGAGCTGCGTACCATCAGCCCAACGGCGCCCTCCCTCATTCATTACTGAAGATTCGCCGGCGATACCGGCGCCATAACCGGCAAACGGAAGTACACTTAACGCCCCGAGTGCGCCGGACTGTTTCAAAAAATTTCTTCTGCTTGTCATATTTTACTCTTTTGTATGTAACAAATTATCAACTGCATATGAGTTGCTATTTATGTACTGTAGCAGTACTCCAAAAAAAATAAGGTGGATCAGCTGTGAAGGGATTGCCTCCCAATTTTCAATCAGACAGGTTCCCAAAATCAATAACAGCATGACTACCCCTGCGGACAGTAAAGCTTTTCGGGTAAACAAACCTGTGAGAAGTAAAGCCCCAATTGTAAATTCTGCTAAGGGCAGCATATAGCTGAATACGGCAATTAAAGGATGTGGCAACATGGAATCTTTGAATGCACCGGACATCCATGCGCTAAAGAGTTTTAATTTAGGTAGCCGGACCAGACCATGCCCCAACATACTGACTCCTGCACCGAGCCGCAGCAATATGTAAACTGTTGGTTTCATAATTGTATTGATGTCTAAAAAATTTAACTAACACAAATTTCATCAACTTCTTAGTAAATTTAAGGTATATTTACAGGTTTTAATTGTATATACAAAGGAGCATGCAAGTAAAGAATATATATCAACCCTTTGAGTGTGAAAATGTGATTGCGGACACATATTCAGCGCGCGAGTATAAAAACACTTACTTCGAAATGGTTTTTATTTTTGAGGGTACGGGAATTCAGCAAATAAACGCACATCATTTACCTTATTCCCCGAACAAACTGTTCGTCATTTTCCCACAGGATACGCATAGTTTTGAGATACATGACACGACACATTTTTTTGTTTTACGGTTTAATGAGGACTATCTGAAATCGCAGTCTCAGTTGTGGCTGAAAAAATTAGAGTACATTTTTTTTAACCATGATCATATGCCTGGCTGCATCTTAAAGAATACTGCCGATAAAACATTGATAAGAGCATTGGCTGAAGCTATTACAAGAGAATATGAGCTACAAATCCAATCAGGAAATGAGGTTATAAAACAACTTGTGAATACATTTATAACGGTCGCTGCAAGAAACATAAGCCTAAAACAATTACACAATGGCATGCCTTCAGAGCAACCGGTTTCTTTACAAGGTTACATCCACCAGAATATATACAGTCCTGAAAAATTGCAGGTAGCGGCCTTTGCCAATGAATTTAACATCTCACCTAATTATCTGGGAGAACTTTTCAAAAAACAGACAGGACTAACCTTACAGCGGTATATCGCTTCCTACCGACTGAAACTCATAGAGGCCAGGCTAAGGTATACCAATAACAGAATGAACGAAATTGCGACGGAATTCGGTTTTTCCGACATGAGCCACCTGAACAAGTTTTTCACCCGGCACAATGGAATAAGCCCATCAGCCTACAGAAAAAATGCTAAATTATGAGACAAGTTTACTAAATGCACTTAAAATTACAGACATCTTTGTTTTGTATACCTACGAAGATACACGAAATTGAGCAATATAAAAAAAGGGATAATCCAGATATGCATTATCCCTTTAATGATTGGTCTATTGTACCAATGCTTAGCGCATTATTTTACCAGAGCATTTTTAATTACTACAGCTGCCTGTAACAAAGCTACTTGTACAGCCGGTTCATCAGCAATCGGATTTAACAATCCGTAATCGTGAATCAATCCGTTATAGGTGGTAATGGTAGTAGGCACTCCTGCTGCATCCAATTTTCTACCGTACGCTAAGCCTTCATCATGTAAAATATCGTTCTCGGCCAATTGAATCAATGCCGGTGGCAAGCCTTGTAATTCTGCTAAACCAGCCTGTGCAGGTGAGACATATATTTCTTTACGTTTTGCTTTATTTGGCAGGTAATTGTCCCACATCCATTGCATTAATGGGGTTGTCAGAAAACGTTCCTGGGTGTATAAAGTATAAGACGGTCTTGTAAAATCGGCATCGGTTACAGGCCATAACAATACCTGTAATTTAATTTCCGGTCCTTTTTTATCTTTGGCCATTAGGGCTACAACCGCAGCCATATTACCCCCTACACTATTACCCACAACCGCCAGGTTTTTACCATCTACACCTATTTCTTTACCATGGGTTGCCACCCAGCTTGTTGCGGCATAGGCCTGGTTGATGGCTACAGGATATTGTGCTTCCGGTGAAGGGGTATAATCCGGGAATACGGCTGCTACTCCACTAGCCACCACTAAATCACGTACCAATCTTTTGTGGGTAGGGTAATCTCCCAGTATCCATCCACCGCCGTGGAAGAACATAAATACCGGTATATCTTTTTTAGCGCCTTTTGGTTTTACAATGTGTAGCGTAACGGTATGACCGTCCTGAGTAATTGTCTTTTCAGATTCTTCAATTCCTGAATAATCTACTTCAACCGATTTTTGAGCGCCTACTAAAACCTGTCTGGCCTGTTCCGGACTTAAGGTTTCTAAAGGTCTACCTCCACTGGTATTTAATGCATTCAGAAATTCACGGATTCCTTTACTAATTTGTGGGTCATCCTGCCCATGATATGGGCGTGGTGCTACTTGTGCCATAACATTTGTTGTTAAAGTTAATACTAAAGCTGCTAACAGCATTTTGAATGTACGATTTATTGTTTTCATGATACTCTATTTTAAAGATTATATATTAGTTTTTTAATTGTGCATTAAGGGTAATCTCAAAGTTGAAAGCTCCGCTAACCGGACAGGTAGCTTCTGCGTTTTTGGCTATTTGTTGAAAAGCAGCTTCATCAATTCCTGGCACGACGGCTTCTAAATCAAGTAAAGAATGGGTTATTTTTCCGTTGTCTAAAGTAATGGTAGAGTTGGTTTTCAGCTCAGTTACCTCATACCCTGCTTCGGTAAGGTCTACACTTAATTTCATGGTAAAACAGCCGGCATGGGCTGCGGCCAGTAATTCTTCCGGATTGGTACCGATGCCTTCGGCGAATCGGCTATTGAATGAATATTGGGTTTGGTTTAAAACGGTACTTCCTGTAGTTAAATGTCCGTTTCCTTCTTTAATATTGCCGTTCCAAACGGCTTGTGCTTTACGTTTCATATCTTATGACTTTTAATTAAACTATCAGTTAATTTGATAGGTCAAAGATATAACCACACTAAGCCGTTAAAAATGGATATACTCCTATTCTAATTGTACATTTTTCCCTTCGAGGTATTTTTTACGAAAAACATTGGGGGCATCACCAATTTTCTTGCTAAAAAGCCGGTTAAAATAGGCCGGATCGTCATATCCTAAATTATAGGCAATCTCTTTGGCACTTAAAGTGGTATGAATCAATAATCGCTTTGCTTCAAGTAAAATGCGGTCTTTAAGTACCTCATTAGGAGCTGGCAGCTCAAATTTCTTAAACTTTTGCGTTAAGGTCTTGGCTGCTATTCCTAATAAATCGGCATAATCTGCTACTAAATGTTTGGATCTGTAATGGATTTCTACCAACCGACTAAACTCTCTAAAAAATTCTACCTCCTGATGAGACTGACTTTCAAGTATTCCCAGCTGTTGTGCTTTCCATATCCGGGTGGCTCTAATAATAATTTGTTTTAGGTAAATGCGTAACATCTCTTCTTGTGTGGAAGCCTCCAATTCAAACTCTTCTTGCATTTGAACTAATATACTCTTTATAATACCATCCTCTTTTGCATCCAATACTGTTTTTGGCATTTGGTAGATGTTATTAAAAAGTAACCCATCGCACGCTACTTCTGCATCATGTATTTGTACACAATAAAAATCACGGTTGTAATATATAAAATAGCCTTCCGTACCACCTAAATCAAAAAACTGCACATATTGGTTAGTGTTGATGAAAAAAAGTGTAGGCTCCTCTGTGTAATAGTCGTTAAAATCAACATTTACACGTACACCTCTAGGAGCATATACTATTTTAATGTATCCCTTATACTGGCTACTATTCAATAATTCAAGGGAATCTGAATTGAAAGGAATAAAACCTAAACGCTGATAATTGGACTGAAATAGCTGTGTTGACATGATTGTATATATTTTGCGCTTCCTCATTCAAAGTAAATAATTATTACCTGAATAACCACTATGTAAAATCAGCAGATGTGAATTTTCATTTACTCATAAAATATCTTTCGGAAAACCTCTCATTGATTAATCTGTTAATTTTTATTTTATAAGGGCTCTGTTAGAAATTCTCTAACATAATGGTAGCAAATTTGAAAGCGCTACCATTACAGTTTTTTTCTAAATGGTAAAAACATGATTATGCCTGATCATAGAGATAGAAATAGAGATAGACATCATACCCGTCGTTGGTAAAAAGTATAAAAAAATCAGTTTCAATTTGTCTTATATAGACACCTGGTCCCCCCAATGTAAAAATATAATTGAAGTTTTTTTTCGGAATTGTTGATTTTGCTGGCAGTTTATAATAAGCAATAGTACTACCCGTTTTAAGTTTCCAATACTTCACCTCGACATTTTTTGGGGTCTGACCCGGGGAATTACTTCTTTTAAAATTTATAAACGCTTGCTGTCCTCAAGTCAAGAAAGAAACTATGCGGTTTTTCTTTGTTGATAAACATACTTCTAAGGAGTATCATTAACAAACCTTACATATAATTTACGAGAAAAGAGTACTCTATCTCCAGGCTGGAGTCTAGAGTATCTTCACTTTAATAAAAATATCATTTGTTATTTTTACGAAATTCTCTGGGAGTACAATTATTTATTTTTAAAAAGGCAGTGTTAAAACTACTAATAGAATTAAAACCACAGTCAAAAGCAATCTGTGTTATACTTATATTTGAAGCAACTAACTTTCTCTGTGCATGAGACACCCTTTCATGTATAATATAATCACTTAATGTGCATCCGAAAGCCTTTTTAAATATATTGTTAGCGTAGTCTGGATGCAGTCCAACTGCTTTGCCTATATCAGTAACTTTAAGTGGATTTCTGTAATTTTGGGCAATATAGATAGCTATTTTTTCAACAACAGTTATCTCCCTTGACATGATATCAGAGTTGCTTTTTGAATGAGTATATGACTGGTTAACTGCAAGTCGCATTAAACGGGCCCGCATTTCAATTAAAGCTACTTCCGAAAAATCTTTATCCTCAATTTCTTTAATCCACTTCCCAAAGAGGAACTCATCATAGCAAGAAAATTCTTCGGATGTTTCATGAACGATTTCACCATTTAAAATACAACGAACAAAATTAGTAGGCAATTGCCACTCTAAAAATTGAGAAAAAGGTATAGTACAAACAAAATACGGCTGGGAATTATCATAGTGTATAATTTGATGCGGTACCAACCCCCAGAAAACCGCGATTTTTTTTGCAGGTATGATTATAGGTTTATCCTGAAACAAATATGTTATTGAACCTTCGATAAAATAATTTATCTCAATCTCATTATGGCGATCCGGCCTTTTCATGATATTCGGTTTCCATAATTCACATGTAAAGCCATACCCTTTAAACTCATCTCTTCTTTCATTAAAAGTATTTATTATCTCGTTATTCAGCATAATAATTCCGTAAAGCAGGTAGTTTAAGTTTAAAACCCATGTTACATTTACATTTTAAACAAAAATACATGAAAAAGATTTTCTTTGCCATTCAATTTCTATTGATATTTAACCCTTTTGGTGTTTTCTCGCAAACGATTAAAAAAAACAGGGTGATAATATTATCAGATATTGAAGCAGACCCGGATGATACCCAATCATTTGTACGTTTATTTTTATATTCCAATCAAATTGATATAAAAGGATTAGTGGCTACAACTTCTACACATCAAAAAAATGCTATATACCCCCAATCAATAATTAATCTTATTGAGGGGTATAGAAATGTACAACCCAATCTTATTTTGCATGAGGAAGGATACCCAAATGCCGATGCATTATTAAAGCTCGTAAAAAAGGGAGCACCTGTATACGGAATGAGTGGCGTCGGCAAGGGTAAAGATAATGAGGGTTCTGACTGGATTATAAAAATACTCGAAGAAAAAGATAACAGGCCATTATGGGTTTCTGTTTGGGGTGGAGCCAACACGCTTGCTCAGGCGCTTTATAAGATAAAAGACACTAAAAGTAAATCAGAAGCGGCCAGGTTAATTTCTAAATTAAGAGTTTATACAATATCTGACCAAGATGACAGCGGCATATGGATTAGGAATAATTTTCCAGATTTGTTTTTTATTGTTAGCCCTGGTAATTATGGGCGCTCTACATGGATAGCTATTAACCAGGTAGCAAAAGGCTTTAATAATGATGTTATAAGCAATAAATGGCTATTGGACAACATTCAGCAGGGACATGGGGCTCTAGGTGCATTGTACCCTGATGTTATGTGGGGCATGGAAGGGGATACTCCTGCTTTCCTTTCATTAATTCCAAACGGACTAAATGAGCCAGAGCATCCTAATTGGGGCGGCTGGGGTGGCCGTTACGAGCTTTACAAACCCGATTATATTAAAGATGAAGGCTCTGGCGGGGTAAAAACTATTGCCGAAACACGACCTATATGGACAAATGCGAATGACACCTATAAACCTTATATTTATAACTCTTACGGAAGAGCCTTAAAATTAGATGATGACAATACCTATTCTGACAACAAGGTAACAATTTTAAGATGGCGGGAAGAGTTTCAAAATGATTTTGCAGCTCGTATTAACTGGTGTATAAAACCGTATAAAGAGGCTAACCATCCTCCCGTTCCGGCATTTAACCACAAAGACGAAATAACACTTAAATCAGGCGAGTATTTTACCTTAGATGCAAGCGGCACTTTTGATCCTGATGGAGATCATATTAGTTATTTATGGTTTAGCTACCCGGAAGCTGGAACTTATAAAAAACCCATTATTACATCTGTACAGAATTACTATAGGGCATATATTATAGCTCCTAAAGTAGAAAAGCCAGAAACTGCCCATATCATTTTAAAAGTTACGGATAAAGGAATACCAAACTTAACCCGTTATAAAAGACTACTTATAAACATTCTACCTGAATGAATTGAATCATCTAATAAGGCAAAGTAATTACATCTAGAATCACCGATTCGTCTAACGCCCGCTTTAACGTTTGAATAATTCGGATTTCTCCTATTAACCAATAAAAGGTTTGGGAATTATAAAGGATTCAAATTGTACCCATTTTTAATTTAGTGCGGCAACCGATTCAGGATCACCGATACGATACCTTACAGCTAAAATGGGTCAAATTCTTCTCACTGTTTGATTATATCTCAACTTTGGACTATGACAATGATTAATTTGAATTGGGATAATCCTATACAGATAATTTATTGTTCCCTTCCAGAGGGACTCCAATGGTCAAGAGTGGAAAACATGTTCCTTGTCGTTTAGGTTTTCAAAGGGTTTCTTAAATTGATGAACTTGTTTAACCGCTAACTCTTCGGTACTATGAAAGAAAACATAACAAGGGAAGATCTTTTTCGGTTGGCGGCCGAAATTATTCGTGAGGTAAAAAAGATACAGCAGCCTGCCGTCCCCAATACTAATCTCAATGAGGAATGGCTAAAAAGCAAAACGGTACGAAAAATGTTGGATATCTCAGCGGGAACACTGCAAAATATCCGGATTACAGGGAAAATCAGATACAGAAAGGTATTAGGATCCTACTATTACAAAAAATCCGATATACTAAAGCTTTTTAAGGAGTAACTACATACTACTGATCTTGCTGTAAAAAGACGTGTAAGTATAATGCTTTGTATTTATACGGCTAAAACATCTTAACGCGGACTTTCAACAGCTAGAATACCGCTGCTTCCTCGTATAAGGAAGGAATGAAATCTCAATCGGTTCCTTCCAATAGATGAAATGGGCTGTTCGTATACCGCTGCTCATCCCCTTGCCTTTTCTTTCTTATATCACTGATGAGATCATTACTGTAAATTCAACTGCCATGAAACACTGTACTGGTCAATCACCCAAGCAAATTTTTGGCTGAAACCGTAATTACCTGGTGGCACAGCCACCTCTCCTTCTTCAGACAGTTTCGAAAACAGTCGTTCAAATTCTTTTTCATCCTTACATTCGACAAAGCTAGAGACGGCAGGAGTAAAGTCCCAGTCATGAACAGGCGGACTGTCACTGCATATAAATTTTTGACCGTTCAGCTCAAAAACAGCCTGCATTATGGTCCCCTCTTCTCCCGGGCCCTCCTTTTCCCAACGATGAATACCAATAATTCTGGAGTTGTCAAACAGACTCACATAAAAATTCATAGCATCCTCAGCATCATTTTTCTGAAAAGTCAAAGATGTTATTATCTGCTGCTTCATAGTAGGTACTCTTTTATTCAAACTTGCTGTAAGAGTGTCATTTTCCCGCTTTACTTCCTTACTGTAGTGTGCATTTTCCCAAACATTGTCCCCATATCCAAAACCTAACAGTGCGGATATCAAAATTATTAAAGTCGTCTTCATTTCTGTTGTTTAATTAGCTGATACCTTACTATTATCATAACATCTGGACAATCTGGATCTGATTGCCGCAAGTGTCATCGAATACGGCAATTTTAACTGTCCCCATTTCTGTAGGCGTAACGCTGAATTCCACGCCCAGGCTCCTGAGCCGCTCAAATTCCTGCTGCACGTCCTCACAATCGAATTGCGTATAGGGAATACCCGCATCAAATAAAGCTTTCTGATACGCTCTGGCAGGCTGAAAATGATTGGGTGAGGGTTCCAATAGTATTGCTGCACCGTCCGGTTCTTCTTTACTCACTACGGTTAGCCATCTGTTGCCTTCCGAAAGAGGAATATCAATTTTTTTCACAAAGCCTAACTTCTCTGTATAGAACTGCAATGCTTTCTGCTGATCCTGCACCGGAATGCCAATTACTTTTACTTTCATACTTTAAGTTTTATATTTAGGGACAAAAATCCCCAATCAAAAGCTATCGGACTTTGCGAAAGTTGCTCTTTTTCGAAAATCACTTGGCGTACTACCGAAGAAGCGGGTTTTGAATAATGTACTAAAGGAGCTCGGACTTTCAAAACCGACATCATAACAGGTTTCGGCTATATTGGCTCCCTCGAGCAGCAGTGCCTTAGCTCTGTATAGACGGCTCTCAATATGATACTGTTTCGGGGTTAACCCATAGTAACGTTTAAAGAGCCGAAGCAGATGAAATTTTGAAGTACAGTTAACCTCAGACAGCAATTCCAAACTCAGTTCTTCGTCGAAATGCTTGTTAATATAATTTCTGGTACCGATTACAGTATCAAGCTGCCTCTGATTCCGATAGCAGATGTCTTTGATTCTGGTTATTTCCGAAAGGTAATGTGTCATAGTGAAGTAATCAATAATTGTGTAAAATTACTGTTACGGTTTGAATCTTGCTTTACGTGGAAAGATAAAAAAAATTAAATATTGCCGATATCTATTTTTTGTTTTTTTATGTTTATTAGCTGAGAATTGTTCATACGACTTTTAATTATTCGGAAAACACGCGCTCCCGTTTTTACAAAGCTCCTGCTACGATAGTAACTACCAAATCAGAAAGTGTCAAATTTTCACTGTAAAACTGAAAATTTGACATGAATAAGGTTTGGCATACTTTTCGGTTTTTTTCCCATAAACCGGCGTCATCGCTGGTTATGGAAATAAAATAGTTGTCTAATTTTAAAGTTAACAGTTATGAATTTACTTAAAAGAAACGGAAATGTCGGAATGGGCTTTCCACGTTTGTTTTTTGATGACATTTTTGGCCGTGAGCTTTTCAATTGGGAAAACGGCAACTTCTCAACGTCCAGCACTACCCTGCCTTCGGTAAACATCAGGGAATCGGCAGATCATTTTGAGGTGGAAGTCGCTGCTCCCGGAATGGACAAAAATGATTTCAGCGTGACACTGGAAGGAAATACACTTACCATTTCATCCAGCAAAGAGCAAAATGAGAATACCCACGAAGGTTCTTATACCAGAAGGGAATTCAGTTACCAGTCGTTCCAGCGCAGTTTCGAATTGCCGAAAAATGTAGTGGATGAGGATCAGATTTCGGCCCGTTATGAGAACGGTCTTCTCTTACTTACAATTCCTAAGAAGGAGGAGGCAAAACAAAAACCACCGAGATCGATAGAAATCTCATAATGCTATTCTTTTATACTACTTGAGGCTGCCCTTTTGGGGCAGCTTTTCAATTAATAAATAATTTCGGTATGTTTTCTGATCTGTTCTCAGGTATCGCAATACTTTCATTTGTAGTATTACTGTTAATCTTCTTACTTCGCAGGCTGCAACAGCCGTACTTTATTGCTTATATAATCTCAGGTATCCTACTGGGTCCCGGGGTATTGAATATCATTCATTCCCCCGAGGTAGTCGGTCAGTTGGGAGAGGCAGGAATAGTATTACTCATGTTCTCTATAGGAACGGAAATCGATATCCGCCACCTAAGCCGGAATTTTCTGCGCCCGCTTTTCATTGCGATGGTTCAGGTGCTGCTAAGCTTTATCTGCATTTATACTATTGGAAGCCACATAGGATGGAGTATAAACATAGTGTTTCTACTTTCCTTCATCATCAGCCTGAGCAGCTCTGCCATAGTCTTCCAGTACCTGGAAAGGACCGGCGAGATAAAGAGTCAGTTGGGTAGCATCACCTGTGGTGTCCTTCTCATGCAGGATATACTGGTAGTTCCCATGATTCTTGTACTAAATTTTCTTAGCGGAAGCTCCGCTTCGCCCGTAGATTTGGTAAAAGTATGCATCGGAAGTGTATTTATTATACTCTTTCTCTGGGCATCAATACGTAAAAAATTATTTCGCATACCTATGCAAAGGGAAATAATGTCAGATCATGACCTACAGGTTTTTATTGGTTTTGCTATTTGCTTCGGAATGGCCTGGTTTAGTGCCTGGCTGGGACTCTCACCCGCATTTGGTGCTTTTGCAGCAGGAATGGTCATCGGTCAGGACAAGGCTACAAAATGGTTGGGTAAATCGGTTGTACCCTTCCGTGTTTTTTTTATGAGCTTTTTCTTTCTCGCAATAGGATTACAGCTTGACATATTTTTTTTCGCTGCTAATTTTGGAACCATAATTCTGATAACCGTTGTGGTCCTCCTGATCAACAGTATCATCAATTCCGGCCTTTTCCGCTTAACCGGAAACAACTGGCGCGACAGCATCTATGGCGGCGCCCTTCTCTCCCAAATTGGGGAGTTCAGCTTTGTACTGGTTACCCTTTCCGCTTCCCTTGGCCTGGTTGGGAGCTATACCTACCAGATTACCCTTGCAGTAATAACCTGTACTATGCTGTTCAGCACCTTATGGTTAATGGTAATTCAAAAAATGATTTATCAGTTACCACTGGAAAAAAAAACATTGCATTGCAGAGACACTAAAAAATAGGAACTATGGAAAATTTCTTTTACATCACACTTAATATACGAACAGTTACAGGGATTGATTCCTACGCCTACTATTATTTAGGTAGCGACAAAAATAAAGCAGAAGCCATATTTCAGCAACTTAAAGGATCGGAGCAGCTCGCGCCGGATACGGTCCTTACAATGGATTATACCCAGATGATAGACGGAATCCCATTTCCCCTCACCATGCTGGCCTGTACCCTTGAAGAGGTAACTTATAATACGCGAATCATTACCAGAGAAATTTTTAAAAATTTAAATCTGGAATCGGATTGATTTGATGAAAATAATTCCTAAGGCCTTCCACGACCAGAAACTTACCTATTACATCAGAAGCAAATTAGTGATGGAAATCCTCCCTTTTCCTTACAAGTACTTTTTCAGCTTAGATCCAGACCGTTAGTTACGATCTCAGGAAGTAAAGTCTTTGGACATTTTTTTATAAGAATATCTCAGTACAGTTAAGGTTTAAAAACTTTACCTGACATCAGGCTGTAACACCTCCCGGGATATCAGCAGTTTTCCAGTAGGCTACTATTTTATGAAGGACATTCTGCAACTCCTGATAATCAGTTGGCTTATGAAAAAAGCCCTGCAAGGACTGTCTATAGGCACGTTTGACACTATCTGGTGCAGCAGCTGTAGTAAAGAAGATAAAAGGTACTGTTTTGACTAATAGTTTGTCATCTGCAAGCAAATGCTCTCGAAGCTGATAACCGTTCATACCCGGCATGTTGACATCACATATAATAAGAAACGGTGCTGCACTATGATTGCTGAAATACTCCAGTGCCGAAGCCCCATCGGGAAAAGCAACTATTTCATTTTGATGCTCTAGGCTAAAAAGAACTTCCTTTATTATTTCCCTGTCATCTTCATCGTCGTCAATAATCACTATAGGTCCTCTCTTTTTCATTGCTGCATGTTTTACGAGGTAAAGGTAGCAACTTTTGAGAGAATTCCCACTTTTTTCGTGTTACGCATAAATTTCTTCCTGTTTCCGAAGTGCTTTACAAATTTCTACCGACGCCGCTTCACAAAAGTCAAGGCCGCTATAATCCGGGTTAAAACCTCCCATAAATGGTACTGCCATCATATAAACCCGCCTGCTTGCCAGTCCTTCCCTGTCGACTACAGCAAAATGATCCGTGACCGCTATACCGGGCACTGTTAGGAAAAAATCGCCTTTAAAATCTGTGACAGGAGCGCCACTTTTCATAGCTGAGGCCGCCTTTGCCTGTGAACGAAATTTGAGCCTGGCTGGACTGACAGTACCATCATACAAAAGGCCCTGAAACAGAAATTGTTCAAAAGGCAAAGCACACTGCCCAGTACAGTAAACAAATGTGGAAAAAAATGTGCTGGTATATTGCCCCTGTTGATCCCTGTATCTGTAGGTTATTCCCCCTTCCGGTAAAGGAATGACTTCGCTTTCCTCTCCCACTGCCACTATATCCAGGCATCCCGCCTGATGTAGGGCAATTAGTTCCCGACAGGATGACTGTGGTACAAAAGCTATAACTACCGATATTAAGGACTGCAACACTTTTTTTAGCCTTAGCATATCCTCTGCCGACAGGTACTTAGCCGGATAATTCATAGCAAAACTTAGTACCGCAAGCAACTCTTTCCAATAAATTGTTCTATGCCGTTTGATGGACTGCTCTGCCTCGAAATACTCGCTGCACAGAAGTGCGAAGGAATCCTGTTCTTCCCTATAGCTCATCACATAATCTACAAAATCCTCAACGTTCATATTTTTGACACGCTGGTAAAAATCCGGTTCCTTTGCTTTGAAGAGGGCTATAAAATCGTTCGTAAACATAAAGTCCAGAGAGATGAAGCCTTCGTTGGCCGCACGGTGTTTTTGTATTTCTTCCGTAGTTAAAAGAGAAGCGTTTTTAAGGTGGGGGTCATCGAGATGAAAACGTACTGCGGGAAGGAAACCGTGGCGCCAATGCATCACTATCCTGAATTCCTTGCTTTCTGCATACAACTGATAACTAAGCGATCCTGAGGCAGTACGTATAAAACGTCCATTATGCCGCGCGAGAGTCCTTATTGCATCAATTGCAGTCAGGGAACTTCCCCTCAAAGCCACTGGATGATTAAGATGCAATGACAGTTTTGCCGGTGGGTACGGGCTGTCATAATAGCCCGGCACAGTACTCTCATGTTTCCGAGGCCAGAAATGGCCCGTACAGATTACTATTTTATCAAAACCCCTGTGCATACCTGATCCGTAAAAGACCCTTACCTTATCCTCGACGGGTCTGTCGCTGACATCGGTAACCTCTGTATTCAAGAGTAGTTGCGTTTTTATACCTTTTTGTTCCGCAGATTTCAATAGCAGGGAAAATTGGTCCTCGAGATAACTACCGAACACCAATCTTGGAAGGACTTTGTATTCGTGATATGATTCTGCACTTAAACCGTACCTAATAAGCTGTTGGGGGTCTTTGCGCCTAATCCAATCTTCAACGTTCTCCATAAGACTGGGAATCTCATTGCCGGAGACATTTGTTATATGCTCTGAATTCGCACCTATGCCACTATAGGGCATGCCCGCTCCTAAACGACCTCTTTTTTCGAAGATAGTAATGTCATAATCGGAATCTGCAGATTCTATAAGTTGTTTGTACATATAGAGAGCACTCGGACCACCTCCCAGTAAGGCAATTTTGAGTTTTTTCATCATCGTAAGGTTAGTTATGATTCCGAAATTAATTAGAAAACTCATAACGTTTTGTTTAAGGCTTCCCAAAAAACACAAAAAAGATTCAAAAGTGCATAATCTAAGAATTATTTAAAAGGATGAAGGGTTAGAAAACAAAATACAATCTAACATGTTAAAATTTAATCAATTATGAAATATTTAAGGCTATAATTGCCACTCAAAAAATACTTTTGATAGTATAAAAAATACAACGCAGCACGTGATTACTGGTCAAATAACAGTGGAGAGATTGGCTTTTCGTACACCACTAGAGGCCGAAAAAATAATTTGGCTTGCTGCACCTGGTTTCTTTTAATAAAAAATTAAAATTAGTTACAATAATAAAGTAATATTTTAAATAAACCTATTATGACCGATATCACGCCAGCACTATTTGCAGCTGCACGTCAGGGAAACGTCCCGGTGCTGAAAGAGATTATCTCCAGTTATGGAAATGTACTAATCGACAGTAAAGACGACCGGGGCTACACCCCCCTTATAATTGCATCGTACAATAATCAACCGGGGGCCGTGGAATTTTTGCTGCAATCAGGAGCCGATCCCAATGTAGCCGATAATGGGGGCAATACGGCTTTGATGGGGGCTGCCTTTAAAGGATATTCCACGATTGGGGAAATTCTCTTGGAGTATGGTGCAAATATCAATGCGCAACACTGTAACGGCGGAACGGCCCTGATGTTTGCAGTGCTGTTCGGTCGTAATGATATGGTTAACCTCTTACTTGAAAAGGGTGCTGACCATACCATTACTGACAGCCGTGGTCATACAGCCCTTGACCTTGCCCGCCAGCAAAGAAACCAGGTTGCCGCTGACAAACTTATCACCCTTGAAGAACCAACAGAATATTAAAACAGAACCTATACTATGAAAAAAAAAGATAGTGCCAAAGCATCAGGAGCGCCGGTGAACGACGCAAATGTAAAACTAGACAACTTAGAGCGCAACAGGGAATACAGCGACGGGCAGTTCCTTACCACCGACCAGGGGGTCAGGATTAATAATGATCATGATACCTTAAAAGCAGGTGAACGCGGTCCTTCCCTACTGGAAGATTTTATCATGCGTGAGAAAATCACCCATTTTGACCATGAGCGCATACCGGAACGCATTGTCCATGCCCGCGGATCGGGGGCACACGGTTATTTTGAGGCGTATGGTAACGTCAGTAACTATACAAAAGCCGCCTTTCTTAACGATACCAGTATCAAAACCCCTGTTTTTGTGCGCTTCTCCACGGTAGCAGGCTTTAGGGGTTCGACCGATCTGGCCCGTGATGTACGTGGGTTTGCCATAAAATTCTATACCCAGGAGGGCAATTTTGATATGGTGGGCAATAACATGCCCGTATTTTTTATACAGGACGCCATGAAATTCCCAGACCTTATCCATGCCGTAAAACCCGAGCCACATAATGAGATACCCCAGGCGCAGTCAGCCCATGATACCTTTTGGGATTTCATATCACTGATGCCCGAGTCGATGCATATGATCATGTGGGCGATGAGTGACCGTGCAATACCCCGCAGCTACCGAATGATGGAAGGCTTCGGCATCCACACCTTCCGCTTTGTAAATAGCGAGGGTAAATCCACCTTTGTCAAGTTCCATCTGAAGCCAAAACTGGGCACCCATGCTGTCGTATGGGATGAGGCGCTGAAAATTTCAGGGAATGACCCGGATTTCCACAGGCGTGATCTTTATGAAAATATTGAAATGGGGAATTTTCCGGAATGGGAGTTTGGCGTTCAGCTCGTCCCGGAAGAAGATGAACACAAATTCAATTTCGACCTTTTGGATCCTACCAAAATCATTCCGGAAGAAATGGTGCCGGTAACCCCAATTGGCAGGATGGTACTTAACCGCAACCCTGATAACTTCTTTGCCGAGACCGAGCAGGTTGCTTTCCATCCAGGCCATGTAGTTCCCGGAATCGATTTTACAAACGATCCCCTCTTACAAGGTAGGCTTTTCTCCTATACTGACACACAGCTCTCAAGGCTGGGCAGCCCTAACTTCCATGAAATTCCCATAAACCGCCCGGTA
Source organism: Flavobacterium rhizophilum (assembly GCF_046000485.1). Taxonomy (NCBI): domain Bacteria; kingdom Pseudomonadati; phylum Bacteroidota; class Flavobacteriia; order Flavobacteriales; family Flavobacteriaceae; genus Flavobacterium; species Flavobacterium rhizophilum. Next base: position 16,440 of record NZ_JBELQB010000003.1, on the reverse strand, counting down.
GCGCCGATGCACAACAACCAGCGTGACGGACACATGCGACAGGAAATAAATGTTGGCAAAACGCATTACAGCCCTAATTCACTCAATGATAATTATCCCGCCCAGGCTAAAGAGTCGGAAGGAGGTTATGTAAGTCACTACGAACGAGTAGAGGCACATAAGGTACGCGAACGAAGTGAAAGCTTTTCCGATCATTTCAGCCAGGCCGCGCTGTTTTACAACAGCCAGACAACCGTGGAGCAGAACCACATTATTAATGCCCTGCGTTTTGAGCTGAGCAAGGTTGAAACGGTTGCCGTGCGTGAGCGTATGGTTGGCCTTTTGAGCCAGGTTGACAAAAAACTGGCAAAAAAAGTGGCAGAGGGATTGGGACTTGCTGTTTCTAAACCCGAAAAGCCGATGAACAAAGGTGTGGGAGCCGATGCCGACCAAAAGAAGCATGAACCAAAGCCACTGGATAAGAATTATGAACCAAGTGATGCATTAAGCATGGTAAAGAATCCAACCGTTACCAATACCATTGAGACAAGGCAGGTGGCTTTTTTATGTGGTGATGGTGTCAGTGAAAAATCAGTAAACGCACTTAAAGATGCTTTGAAAGCCAAAGGTGCCTCAGCAAAAATAATAGGTCCTCACGCCGGCAGTATTAAAACGGATACCGGTAAGGATATTAAAGCTGATTTTGCATTTTTCTCCTCTTCTTCCGTACTGTTTGATGCCGTATATGTACCAACTGTAAAAAGCAGCGATGCCCTGGCCAAAAATGACAACGTAATAGAGTTCATTAACAATGCTTTCAGGCACTGTAAGGTTATAGGTTTTGACAGCACGATGGAAAATCTAATCAAAATGACTTCCATCGGTGATAAAGGGGGTATGGACAAGCTTAAAGACGTACCCGGGGTACTGGTCAATAGCAATACCTCAAAAAACTTTACAGATGATTTTATAAAACTTCTGGGTCAGCACCGTATTTGGGAACGCGAACAGTATATAACGGAATAACGTGCCTTAAACCTATATTTTCTAACTAATAAAAAATTGAATTATGGAAAAAAAAGCTAATAATCAGTCACATTCCTCCAGAAAAGTGGAAGCGAAACCATCAGCTGCTGAAGGACTCAGGGAGCTCTTTATCGATGAGCTTAAAGACATTATTTACGCCGAAAGGGCATTAGTGAAAGCTTTGCCTAAAATGGCTAATAATGCTACAGATGCGTCATTGAAAACAGCCATTGAAGAACATCTTGCCGTAACAGAAAACCAAGTAGAGCGCCTGGTAAAGGTATTTGATCTTTTGGGAGAATCAAACCGTGGCGTCAAATGTGACGCTATGGAAGGGCTTCTAAAAGAAGGTGAAAGCATTTTGGAAGAGACCGAAGCAGGTCCGGTTCGCGATGCCGGAATCATCTCGGCATCACAAAAAATAGAGCATTACGAAATTGCCTCTTATGGAACATTGGTCGCTTTTGCGAAAATTTTGGGTGAAGAGGAAGTTGCCGGCCTACTTCAGGAAACGCTTGATGAAGAAAAACAGGCCGACGCCAAACTTTCGGAAACAGCATATCACAGTATTAATATTGAAGCTGCGGAAGAAGAGTAATAAGGCTGATATAAACATAGAGGGTAGTGGAGACTGCCCTCTTCTTTATATGATATAACTGTCTAATAGGATTTATGAGAGCGCAATGACAGATAACCTTAAAAATAATAGCAAAAGCGATTAATAACTAAAAAGAGTACTACTATGAAAAATTTATTTGCATTACTGATGTTTTTTAGCATGACTATAGCGACCATTTCATGCAGGGAAAAAAACACGGATATCGAGCATCATAGCGAATCCGGAAACGTGGATGACATTGAAGCCCGTAGTCCCGGAGCCTACCCTGCCCCGGAGAACGGCGGGGATCATTCTGTAACCTTACCACACACCGAGGATACCATTACAAATAATCAGAGAAATACCACTCCTGCTACTCCATAAAGTAAATTCAGCCCATTTAGAACAGAAAACTTTTCTAAGGCTGACTAATGGTAAATTATTTAAACATTTATAAAATGAAGGCAGTCGGAAAAATTATTATTGCAGGCATAGCAGGCACTACATTAATGACCCTTTACAGTTATTACCGTGCCAAAAAAGAACACCAGGAATATATAGAGCCAGTGGTCATGAACAAGCTGATTGATAATTCCCAAGCCTTGCCGGAAATCGACAACACCTATACCCATCCCGCAGGATGGGCTCTGCACTATGCTGCAGGAATTTTCTTTATTGGCGGATACTACCTTTTGTGGCAAAACACATTGAATAGGCCTACAACCCATAAGATACTCTTTATGGGTTCGTTTAGCGGACTAATAGGGATACTCATCTGGAAAACATTGTTCAGTAGCCATGATAATCCTCCATACAATAATAGAATGGGCTATTACCGGCAGCTTTTAATAGCTCATATTGTCTTTACAGTAACAGGAGTCAGTACATATAAATTACTGAATAATGCTTAATCTATATTAAATACAAAATACTTATTCAAACATGCGAATGCCATGATTAAACTAGGTATTAGTTTTTCCTTACACTGTTATGTATGGTTTTCATTTTTATTACCTTCTACCTCTATATTTGTACCTTTTTCATAGGCACGTGCGGCATTTAATGCTAATGAAGCAGCTTTGCTATTACCTGTAAAATTTACAAAGAGGAAAGACTCATATTCCAATCTTCATTCATCGTAAATTAATTAGGTGTAGATTAATAATGACAGGTAATGACAATTACTATATAATAATATTTAGTCTGATCCAGTACAGTTACCTATAAGTGTTAGTTTATAATTTACATGAGTCGGTAAAAGTCCGTTTTCATAAAGCCGTACAGAACCTTCTTATGATATGAAAAATTAGATTATATCCTAAACTGCTATCAGTAAGACTTAATCATCTTATTGAGAGACATAATGACTAAAATTTGAAAACAAGAAACAAGTTCTAGGCTACCAAACTAATAACATCCTAGCAAATACACCTACCAAATACCACTACGGTGTACAGCCATTTACCTAAAAAATATTCAACAACATTATTGATTTGATTTATTCACGGATTAATATCCTCTGATATGAAAATAGAGTTTCCCCCTAGGTTAATTCTCAAAGAGATTAAAAATTTATTATTCTAAAAATTGTATATCTCAAAAGTCACATTAATTTCTTCAAGCTTTAAATTAAAATAATAGGTTCTGAGCCTGAAAATTATATGGATTATAATAATTTGCTACATTCAGAAAATGTTTTAGACTACTTTTTAAAATATCCTTAATTGTAATTGGACAACCTAAATCAAAAACTAATCAGACATACTATTTCTACTAACTGGATGATGTAAAGTACATAATCACGAAACAATTGTTGCTGTTTTCAAATCTAAAAAAATAAGACAATCAACAAATACAGTATTTGCGAGCGGTGGCTTAAACTAAATTCTATTGGTTCAAGGAGCACATCTGTATGAAAATGGTGACGAAATGTTTACCCTGTAGAGCGAATTACATCCAATACTGGTTGGTGAGAAATGCATAAACTTATAAAACGGAACTTTTTTATAAGCTCTTGCCAAAACAATTCATGATTTTGCTAATAAGACGAATAGAACAGTTAATGTCCTGGATTTTTATATTTCTGGGGGCTTTAAAGAAATATGCTATACACTGAAAACTGGTTTCAAGAAAATTAGAACTATTGAGCACTACAACTTTTTAATATATAGGGTAACCAACGTCACAAAACTAAACCAAACTTTTTTGAGTTTACTGAATTACGTTCCATAATAAATGAGAATGATAATTTTTATATTCACCTTTTGATCTTATTAGATGGTAAACCGGTAACTAATATTAAAATAATCTCAACAGAATAACCGGTGATTAAAAATGCTTAAATCTTTAGTGATAATAATTAATTTCAGTACTAGGTAACAAACGTGAATCTGCAAGTGCTGCTAAACGGTGATATGCATATTCCAGATAATCTTTACTTTGCGCAAATTCTATAAAATTTATTATTGACTTGTGCTTTACTAGTAAAATAGCATCCCATTGCTCTGCCTCAGGACCAATTAAAAACCCCTTACTTTTACCATAATAAATGATTTCGCTTCCTGCCTCTAGTAGTAAGGGGGAGATACCATCAAGATACAACTTATAGGCTTCCTGCCCGCTTATTTCCTTCTCTGGAATTATGTATTCTAAATTTTTATAATCAGCTGTCCGTTTAAATCTCAGCAAATTGAGCATTACAATTTCTCCTTCACTTTTAAAATTTAAATAAAACTCTTTAGCAGAGTCAGGACTGGCTTCTAAATAATTTTCCATACTAAGTGTTTTAATATACATGAATTGGTAAATGATAAAAAGTGTTTTTATTATAAATTGTATCTATACACTTCTTACTACTAGTTTAAGGAAAACTATTTTTAAGTGAATTTTTATTTTCAAAAACTATCCTAATGTTATTACAATAATTTACCATAACAGTACTTACCTGATTTGAGTGATTTTGAAGATACAATAGTCCTTATATATATTATCCTTAATGATACAAAAGAAAGAAACATACTGAAGTTTTAGGAATTATTACAAAATCGATTTCAACTAATTGAAACAACTTACCAAACTCTATACCCTATCCAAGAACATACTAAAACTTATTATTTATCTTACCAAAACTTTTGTTATAAATGTTTTCTCATCATTAGTTAATTTCACTACATAACACCCGCTCTGCAAAGCGGATACATTGATACCTGAGGATTGTATATAATCATGTTTAATGATTAATTTACCCATTAGGTCGTAAATCTCCAGTGCTCCTTCAAATCCGGATACAAACAATTTATCAGAAACAGGATTGGGATACACTACCACATCATTATCGCTAAAATCACTAATCCCTAAATTAGCCTCCAACTGTAAATTATCTACAGTAAATATGGAGCTAATTCCATCGTCAAAAGCTGACGAATGTGATGACAACCATGTTTCCCAGTTAATGGTTAAGACAGAGCAGTCTAACATTATTTTTATATAGTCCGGGGTTTCATTGCTGCTATAGGTAATCGGACAAACAAAAGCTGTATAATTCTCACTACTGCCAAGTGTGATATGACCGGTTCCTATAACTTCATTGGATTTGGTTACATAGACCCTAACAGAGGCATAGTCTTCAATAACATTTCCTGTTTCCACCTCAATAACCGAATTCAGTATATACTTATAAAATCCGGTAAGTGCACTGGGTCTGTAATCTATGGGTGCCATCTGATAGGCCTCATCTTTATCGCTATGGTTCCACACGCACATTTTTAAGGCATGGTTACCCTGCTGGGCATCTGCAGGAGCATCAAAGTAAAACCCGCCTGTACTAAAAATCGGCAGGGAATTGGTTCGAGTCCATCCTTGGGCTATATTATAAACTTCAGGGTTTTCCGGATTGGGAGTCCAAACTTCAAAATCAGGGTTTTGTAATTGGGCCCTAACTGGTAAAATAACCATACTGATGACCGTTAATACTAATAATTTTTTCATAACATCTATTTTATAATTGTTGTAGTGAAGTTACACTTCTAAGTTATTCATTTTGTTATCAAAAGAACGGAATTGCTTATGATTTTTCTATAAGAAGTCGTACTATTTACCTCAAAATCGAAAAATGCCCTTTGTATAGTCTGCCATCCTGTCTTTCCGCTATAAACCAATAATCCGTAGCAGGAAGATCCTTGCCGTCATACGTACCGTTCCAGCCCTGGCTATCACCTGTAATAGAAGTGATTTTTTTACCATACCTGTCAAAAATATGGATAACCATATTAGGTTCATTGTAGGCGTATTTAATTCTCCATGTTTCATTTATCCCGTCACCGTTGGGCGTAAAAAACTTTGGATACATCAATAGTGTCACCTCTTTGCTGGCTATACCGCAGCCATCCCTGTCCCTTACATAAACTGTGTATAAACCACTTTCCAGATTATAAAATTGCGGACTGTCCTGATAGGTAATCCCGTCCAGTGAATATTCATAACTTCCACCTCCTGAAGTCATAACGCTTATTATATTATTATTCGTTGTCCAGTCACTGGTTATAACCTGAGTAATAAACGGAACATCTGACACATCAACAGTGATCTCCTTTGAATTTTCACATAGTATCCCGTTGATTTCTTTTATGACAGACAGTATGTAAACACCCGCACTGTCAACCGTTATGCTGCGTGTTGTTTCACCGGTGGACCATATATAGCCATCAAGACCCTGCGGAGCAGTAAGGGTTACACTTGCATTCTTACAGAGGGTATAATTATCAGGCATTACTATTTCCGGCTTCGGAGAAACAATAAGATCGAAGGAGGTTGTAGCATAGCACCCTGAATTTATATCCTCTACCCTCGCGTAGATTTTTTGCGGATTTGAAGTATTACTGAAATTTGTGGACAGGCTGCCCGCCCCGGCCTCAGCCTCGTCTTCTGACAAATGGTAAGTTACTGTATAATCGATAGAATTTAGAGTATCAAGTATTGGAGCATTTTGTGTCGCAAGATTAAAGACAGCAGTATGAATAGCGCTCTCTTCACACATCCACATATCATCTGGCTGTCCTATAGATGGCAAAGGAGCGATCTCTATTACAGCCTGGCTACTTCTTACTACCCCATTTTGTTCTGCCGTAAACCTTACAGTATAGTTACCTGCTTGCTGATACGTATGTAAAGGGTTCGACTCCTGCGAAGTGGAGCCATCGCCAAAATCCCAATGAATATTGCTGAACAATCCTGAACTGCTAAATGAAAAGGCAGATGGCTCGCCTATACAGCTGGGATTGGTTAGATCTATCCTCAATGGTGAAAGTATAGTGTTTGGCAACCCTGCTGTGCTAAAAATAAGGGGTATTCCGCCTAAACTTAATCCATTCTCTTCAAAGTCACAATCAACGCCAATAACATCCGGTTGATGGATAACCGATAAGAATCTTCTACCCCTTATGGCAACATATATTTTGTCATCTGGTCCTCTTTGAAGCGCCCCGACAGATAGTCCACTAGGAGAAAGTGTATCATTATAAATTTCAATTCCTGATGCAGGGATAATGTCGGCCAGCAAATTATATTGATATATCTTTCTGCTAAGCAGATCAACTGTAGTGCTAACATATAAAACATCTCCGGAGGCCGAAAACTCTACATAATAGTCACTTGTCGTTGTAACAGTTACCGGGTTAGATACTATCCCTGTTGATGTATCAAAATCAAATAACTCTGTTCCATTTTCCATTCTAAACCTACTTAAGGCAAGTTTGGACCCATCGGGTGATAGTTTTAAACAAGCTTGGCCCGACGGCTCAATATCGAAACCAATATCACTTATAACAGGATTGGTCATAACACCGTTTGCAGTAACCAGATAGGCAGTGAATAAACTGGTATCGTATTCGTGAGCCACAACCCATATATCTTCTCCATTACTGTGCCACGTGGCGGTAAGCGCTTCAGTGGTAGGAGTATTCAACAAGATGTTTTTTTGTGTTATGGCACCTAAACCACCATCGTGTTCCATGTCAACTAGCGAGTATCTGAGTCCATATTCCGCTTCGATGGCAGAGGTGGTAAATATAATATATATATTCTGACTCTGAGGTTGCTGTACTATTAATGAGGATTGAACACTTGAACTATGACCAAATAGTTCTTGCCCGTTTTGCATTATTTCATGGTTTTTGTTCCAAACCGTTTCTCCGTTTGTATAAAAGATAAGTTCCCCATTGGCATCTGCTATGGAGGCAGACCCCTCCGGCGAATATAGTTGGCCATCAGTAAAGGCGACCGGAACACCGCCGTTAAAGTCTAAACCTGCGTTACCCCCGAAATACCAGATATTATATTCCTGCGCATGGATGGTAATTGTGAACAGTAGCAAAATAAAAATCTTTTTCATAACAAATAATTTTACTCTTTAAAGCAGGTAAAGCTATTAACTAACTAAACAGAATAGGTTATGAAAACTACCCAATTACTTATAAATTTCAAGTATAGAGGCTTGCAGCTCTGTTGGGGTTAGTCCTGTATGCGATTTGATAAATGCACTGAAATTAGCAGGACTGTCAAAATTTAATTCGTAGGCAATCTCTTTTAATGATAATGGGCTTAAAAGGAAAAGTCGCCGGATTTCCAATAATAATTCTTCATGTATCAGCTCTAAAACAGTTTTACCCAGTGCATTTTTACAGGCTGTATTTAGTTTATCCTGCGAACAGTTCATTAGTTCACAGTAATCTGCTACTTTTCTACAGGAATAAATATTTTCAGACAATAGTGAAAGAAGGAGAGAAACCAATTGCGAGTTATTTATTGTTAAGCTGTCTTTATCTTTCATTTCCACAAGAGTTAAAAGAACAATTTGCAAATAGCTATATGCCTTGTATTTTGAAATAGTTGTCAGTTCTTCTTGAAGTAACAGATCCTTTATTTGCCCGGCAATATCATACAAGCGGTTAAAAGTACTTTGGTCAGGGGTAAAAGCAGGATTATTAAAATATAACTGATCGTGAGTAATCGGTTTTATGAACTCGAACAAATCTTTACGGAATTGTATTAATACTCCATAGGCACTACCTCGGTGCATCAAATGAACCTGACCAGGATAAATATTATAAACCTGTCCACCCGCTAAATCGAATTTTTTAAAGTCGATGTACTGAGTACCCTGTCCACCTTCCACACAGATAATTTCAAAATAATCATGACGATGTGGTCTTTGAAAGTCGTAAGGATTAGAGTAATCTAAGGGTTCAATAACAAGCAAACTGTTCGGGTGAGGCAACGTTACATTTGCAAAGCGATAGTCCTTTTCCATTTCTTTCTTGTTTTTGAGGGTAAAAATTATAAAATAATTGTTGACTATGAGTACATGTCGCCTTTTTTACCATGATAATTCACCTTATTCATAGTGATTTTCTCACGTATACAATTTTCTTTACTACCATTCTCATCAGTTTTCGCCTACATTAGAATCCGCCTTGCAACAAATTCTACTCTGGCTATCCCTCCAATAATGATAAAAACGAAAAGTATAACTCTTTAGAACCTGATCTTGATAAAGGTCCAATTCAGTGTATCTTATAAAAGTAAGATATCTATATACCTATATGAGCCAAAATTAAACTTCTAAATTTTGATGCCTCTATGTTGATTCCATACAAACAAAATGATAATCCGCTATTTGCATATAACATAAAATGCGCAAAATTATAAGGAATCAATTCCAACCACTTCTAACGGTTTTGAGAATAACAGAAACCATGATTATATCAATAATGACATCGGTATAATATTCGAAGATTTACATGATGAAAATGTACTGACACAAAATGTGGTGTTATATTTTATAGATACTGTTTTTTATTTTACCGACTTTTTTGAGGATAATAGTAGCTTATAAATAAATTTAAACAGGAGATTTGTACCTCACTAAAATTTTGCAAATAATGGTGTTATAAAAGGGCCTGTAACTAAAGAAGATTTATGGCAGTTCGCCACTTAAATCATAAGAGAAGTAAAGAAGATGAGTTTGTTTTTAGCAAACTAAAATGCAAATATTGCTGCTGAATGGCTCAATAGAAAAGTCGTCCGAAAATGTTGGATATTTCTCTGGGGACATTACAAAATATCGGGCTTAACGGAAAAATACGTTTCAAAAAATTTCTCTGTTCCTATTACTGTACCAAGTCAGATATTCTGCAACTTTTCAAGTAATGGTTAAATAGTATCAGTCATACCTAACCATAAATTCTTATATTTGTAAGCATAAAGAATTATGAAGTAGTCATTTAGACATCTCTTTCAGATAGGTGCAAGTTCGATGCAATTTTTTCAAACCCATCGAAACACATAGGTTTTACAGGTCATTTCGAATAAGGTTCGATTCCCGGCGATTCCACTGGACGGGACAACTCTAAATTCTTAAAGAGTTGTCCCTTTTTTATTCCATCTAAATCTTTATTTACCAACAACATAAGAACTAATAATTGATTAATTCTCGGAGTTCGACATTTTTGTTCTGAAAATTCAAGGTTTTCGGGAAATATCGAACTCAAAAGCTTTTGTTTTTCTACTACATCCGCTTTTTGATATATTTTTTTGGCATTTACAAGTAGATTAATTCCTCGCTCTACCTTACTTTCAGTTTCTTTATCCATACTATTAGGAGGCAACACATAAGCTTTTAGTTCATCTAACTTTGTTTGAAACTGAGCCTTCTTTTTTTCATATTCCTGGATCGTAAAAGCTCCATCAATTAATAAATCCTGTAACTTATCAATTCTTGATTCCAAAATTGATATTTGACTTTTTACTTCCTTTAAATCATGTTTTTTTATTGATGTATTATTTCGCTCTGCACTTAATAATTTAAGCATATCAGTATAAATACTCATAGCTGATTTTCGAAACTTTAATTCATCAAAAAACGACTCAATAGATGTATTAGTAACTTCTGCTCTATATCTTTCCTTCTTACAGTAGTTGCAATGATAATAAAAGTGTTTTGCTCCTGCTGGCGCTACCTGTAACTTTTTTGCCACAGTTTGAACAAAACAAAATACCTCTTAACGGTAATTCAGGTTTTGCTGAGTTTTCTTTTTTCCTATTTCTATCCTTATATCCCTTGTTTAATACATCTTGTACTTTTATAAAAAGTTCGTAATCAATAATGGGTTCATGTACACCTTCTACAATTTCTTCAGGCTCGGTTTCGTTAGCAGGAACTCTTACCTTCCCTACATACAAAGGGTTCCTTAACAATAAGGATAAATTATTCCTGCTTACAGTAAAACCGAATTGTTTTAAATTTTTTAAAACAAATTGTTGTGAAGAACCTTGAGATATTTCTGTAAAAGCTAATTTTATACCATCAGCTTTTTCATTAGTTACTATGATTGGCTTATTATTTTCATCTCTAGAGTTTTTATAGCCAATAGGAGCACATCTACTCCATCTTCCTGACTTTAATGCTGCTCTAATACCTTCCTTAATTTTCATTGATCTTCTATCATTATCAACTTCCGGTAAAGTCAAATAAATTGCAAGAAGCTCTTTACTTTCAGGTATACTAAAATCAATAGGTTGTTGGATTGATTTTAGTATACCAATATTCCTGAAATAATGTAATTCATTGAAAGCATCAGTAGTATTACGAGAAAACCTATCCCAAGTTGTAACTAAAATCATATCAATTGATTTTTGATTGATTCGGGCATATTTTTTCAATTCTTTCCATTCAGGCCTATTGAAGTTTTTAGCCGAATGATCTTCCCTAAAACATTTAACAACTTCAACACCTCTATCCTCACACCACTTTCTCATATTATCTTCCTGTATATTCAAAGAATATCCTTTAGCCTGTTCATCACTTGAAACACGGGCCATAATTATTGCTCTTTTCTTAATACTCATAATACTAGAGCTTGTTTGTTATTGAAGTTTCCCATGTTGCTAAAAACATTAGGTAATCAATTAATTCGTCAAGGATTTCCTCAGATAAATCTTTGTAATCTTTTTTTAATTCTTTCTTATAACTATTTCTTTTTTGCTCTGATAATAAATTAGATTTAGACATTATTAAAATCATGCGCTCATTATCCTGCTTATCAGGTATAATAAAACCGATTTTTAAATAGTCTGCTGTCTACAGTACTTTATATTTTTCTTTTAGTTGTTTTTTCACAAACGGCTATTTGCCCCTTTTGGGTTACAATTCTTATTTCTTCATAATTGCCAGCTACAAGCAAGTTTTTTACATATTGATTAATTGATACATTAATCTCCTCTTTAACCTCCAATAAATCAATCTTTGATTTATTATTAAATCTAATATTTATTGATTTTAATTGTTTCTCCGATTGAATCAAATTCAATAAATCAACTTCATTTTCATTGATTAATCTCCAATGCGCTTTTAAATCTCTTATTGAATAATCATTAAAAACCTTTGAAATCAATTCATTTATTGAAATTGATAAGTGACTTTTTTCAAGGTGTTCTTTATAATAGTTACTATTGATTATTTCATCCCTGTATAACTCACTGTAAAAAGTCATTTGTCCATTATAATTCAATAAAATTTTATATTGAAATTTCAAAAAATAAGCTTCTAAAAAGAAGAATTCAAACAAATTATCAGGCATAAGACTTTCCAATCCATTGATTTGTTTCGTTTTTCTAAGTTGTTTATGCGCTTCTGAATTGATTATTATATTGTATTGCTCTTCTGAAAACTGTCTTTTCAATAAATCTTCAAATACATCAATTCCTATTTGTTGAACTAGATTGAAATACGGAACGGGTAAACTAACTGTTTCCTTGATTATTTTTAATACTATTAATGGTAAATTATAATAGCGTAGTTCTTTTAGAATTTCAATCCAAATCAATTCAATCGTATTGAATTTCCTCCATTTACCAACTATTATAAAACCTTTTTAAGGCTCTTTAAAGAGCCTTAAAAATAAAAAAGAGACGACCAACAGGTCGTCTCTTTTTTAATCAAAATTTTTAATTTAATACTGTTTTTCAGATGATTACGTTAACAGTTTTATCAAAACACCTAATCTCTATATTACCAATACATTATCAAAAAAACGCCAAGCTCTAAGCCTGGGGTTTTGGCTATTCATATCGAACATCCCACATTTTATGAGTATTGATGTCTTCGACAACTTTGTTTAAAAAATCAGATTTGTATTTTAGTTTGGTAAAACATTCTATGCCTATAGGCAAGTCCTGTTGCTCTATTTCTGAATCTCTTTTTATCCTATAACCAAAGCCGTCCCCGTCTAATTCCATACATTGGTCTAACTCAAATAATTCTTCTTTTGATATTTGGTTAACATTATAAATGCTTGTTGTGGAATATTCTTGTTGAAGGCTTATTTTACCATTTGCTAATTTATAAACCTCAAGCTTATCATTATGGTATGTCCATATCGTTGAAAAAGTTGCATAAGTAGAAGTAAGGTAAAAAACATTCCCGTTCTTCTCTAAAAGGGAAGATATTGTTTTGTCTGTGAACTTGTTGTTCTTATTAATATTTTGTTTCATCGTTGAACAGGATGTACAAAATATTACAATGACTGCTAAAGTTATTCTTATAGTTTCTTTCATTTCAATTAAAGATTTATTTACCGCCCATTGTCTTAAAGTCAGAATACTTAACTGTAATCAATGGTTTCTTGCCATTATAAAATGTAACGGTACCACTTCTTACTCCGATAACAAAAGTATTGCCTTTAAATTCTCTTTTAATCATTTCTGTTTGCCCTTTAAAGTCTGCTGGCGAAGGATTTGAACTTCCTAATAATAACCCGTTTACTGATGTTTTTGGATGTGTATGCCACCAATATTCTACATTGGAAGCATCTGAAGGCATTTTATTTTTACCCCCAATTTTAAACATCGTCAATGTTGCTTTTGCTCCCAGATTACCATCTTTGTCTGTAAATCCTATCGCTGCCGGTCCTTCGTCCCAACGTGTTGCATTAGAATCTCCAATATTTGCGTGTCCTCCGTGTTCTTTCTGGGATGTCTTTGTGTCATTGACCGAACTTATCACATCATCCATTACACCGCCTGTTGGAATTTTAAATACATTATCACTTTCGGCAAGTGAACCTTTATAATTTTCACCAGCTTTAGTAGCTTTTTTAACATCCCTCTTTATCACTCCTCTTACAAGATAACTCTGTCCATCATTCTTTCCATCATCACCTATAAGCTTAGTTCTACCCCAAAAATTTTTACCATATATTGGGTCTCTACCATCAGGGTCTGTATAAATTATAGGATTATTATAACAATATCCATAAGAACTCATTGTTTTCTCCGCCAAGGGGTCAACCGATATAAAGATACTCCATTTTGGGTCATAATACCTGGCACTGTAATAATAATTCCCCGTTTCCTCGTCATACTCCTTGCCGTTAAACTTAAACGGCGTGTTAAAGGAATTGATGTGTTCGTCAACCAGTATTTCACCAAACGGCATGTACTCTATATGTTGGCTCACGTTACCAGCTAAGTTACTGATATAACTTGAACTACCTAATTGATCTGGATGAAAATAAAATGCATCATACAGTTTAGGATCATGGGTAGACCTGTCATCTAATATACCTTCAGTAAATGAATTAAATTGAGGAATATTAGCTGTTTGATCAAACTGCCCATATACATAACTCACTATTGTCTCTGCATCATCAACACTTTGATTACTTAAATTGCGTATAATGGAAGGGTTAATTCCAGGGAATTTATCTAATACCATCTTATCCGGATATAAACCTAAATCCCTGAACGTTCCGGTTTTTGCACTCATACGCTCGGTACCCATATAATAATGCTTGGTATAAATAAACCTGTTCTCTGAGGCACTTATTTTAGTTACTTTACCCATTAGCAAACCACTTGGGTATATCATTACATTATCCTTTGTTTCCTGTCCTACCTCTGTAGCATTGGAAGAGACATCTATACGGTCAAGATTGTATTTAATAACCCTTTCTCCTCCGGCATCATAGGTATAAACTGCTATAGGGTGACCGGTTTCCTCATCAGGGTTAAGGTCTACACCTACCAGCCTGTTCTCCTCATCCCAAAGGTTTTTGCGCAGGCTTACATATTCCTCACCTACTTTTTCCTTTATTTCGGTTTGGTTACCATTAGCATCATAATCTATTTCCTTGTGCCTTACACGGGGATCATTCTCAGGAACACTCACCCACGACGGATATTCGGTAATCTTTCTTGGTGCATGCGGTTGCTGGTAGCCATAACTACCATTTTGATACATTAAGTTATTATAAAACCTTTTTAAGGCTCTTTAAAACCTTAAAAATAGAAAAGACGACCATCAGGTCGTCTCTTTTTTTAATCAAAATTTCTAATTTTATACTGTTTTTCAAATGGTTACATTGTAATTTTACCAAAACACCTAATCTGATACATTACCCGAATAAGGCTCAGGATATTTCTCGGGATACTCTTTACGTTTATCTATATAATATTGACTCCCTTTCCTATTTGAACCTTTTTTTTCTTTAAATAGAAACAAATATCGGTCCTGCCTATTTAAATATAAAATAAACGTATTGTCATTATAGTCAACAATATCTAAGCTATGTTCACCCCATTTTAAAATACTGTCTTTTGATATTACCCAATCAATATCATCAAAAATTAAATCACCATCTTTAGTAACTTGCTCAAATTCACCATTTAAATTTTTTCGATAGTGAGTAGAACTTCCATCACCATTAAACTTAAAATAAGCACCTCCTAAATATCCTGGATCTGCTTCATCATAAACTAACCAATAGTCATTAACTCCATTAACAATAAAGCTACCCATAGACTGATTATTACAACTCAGACAGGTTAGACTTAATAAAAAAAGAAATACAGCTCTAATTATCAACTTTCTCATATTTAACTTTATAAACATCTTTCCCATGATAAATTTTTAAATTTAATTGTCCTTTTTTGAAATTACCCGGATTATTAATATAATAACCCGTTTTTAATTTATTGAATGCATCAATCTTATCTACAATATGGTTTTGATTTACAGTAGGATCTCTATCCAAATTTAAGAGATAATTAGCAAATGAATGAATCTGTCCCAATTTAAATTCAGGGGTTGTATTTTTAAAAGTATCATCTCCAAACTGTCCGAGATATACATCGGCATGATTAAATATTGTACTAGTTATACCTTTCTCATTGTTAACTTGATGAAGATTTTCATGCTTGATTACATTCATTAAATTATTGGCATCATCAAGATGCTTATTAAAACCTCCTTGTGTATTGATAACAATATGATTATTATTATGACTCGTAAAAGCAGGATTCTTATTCGCCAAATCCCCTTCTGGATTTGGACCAGCCGCGGTTTTATATTTTGGATCTATCCCCATTTTTGTTCTATAATGTCCGGCAACACTCGCCATTATCTTCCTATGGTAAGTATTATTGGAATCAAGCGTAGAAGGACTATATTTATTTCCATCTGCATCAACAATAGTTATGATTGCAGAACCATCTTTTACTACTTTTATGACTCCACCCTTGGCGTTTACATAAATAATATCTTCAGGTGCTCTTCCATCAGGATCAACATATCTAATGGGATTATTAAAGCAATAAGCATAAGAACTCCAGTCAGGGTATTTATCCGCCAATGGATCTACTCCTATAAACATACTCCATTTTGGGTCATAATAACGTGCTCCATAGTAATAATTTCCTGTTTCCTCGTCATATTCCTTACCGTTAAACTTAAACGGCGTGTTAAAGGAATTGATATGCTCGTCAACCAGCATTTCTCCAAAAGG
>NZ_JBELQB010000039.1:0-649 GCF_046000485.1 Flavobacterium rhizophilum | reverse complement strand
AGCTTTCTGGTTTCGGAATATCGTGCCGATCCGGAGGTCTTGCCATGAAACGTTTTGCGCTCTGGATCACCTTAGCTCTCGGGTTTGCCGGACCGGTGTTGGCGCTGCAGCAGCCAGCGCCCGGGCAACACGATGCGCGCGTACGGACCGTGACCTATGACCCAACCAATGTGGTCCGCCTTAACGGCGTCATCCGCGCCTCGACCCAGGTGGTATTTGCCGATGACGAGGAAATCGCCCATGTTGCGATCGGTGACGCGATCGCATGGGAGGTCGCACCCGCGGGCTCGATCCTCTTCCTCAAGCCCCGCGAAAAACACCCACCAACGAATCTGCAGGTCGTCACCACCCGACCCGACGGACGCAAGCGCTCCTATCAGTTCGAGCTGTCGATCGCTGAGACCACGCTGGCGGACAGCTACTTCGTCGTCCGCTTTGCCTATCCCGGCGACGAGATCGAGCGGCGGCGCATTGAGGCGGCTGCCCGCGGCGCAGAACGGGAAGGCGCGCTGATCGATCAGACGTTTGACCTGCATCATGCCTACGGCGCCCGCAACTGGCGTTTTTCCGCCCAGGGCTCGATCGACCTCGAACCCGAAGCCGTCTTCGACGACGGCAAGGAGACCACGTTCCGCTTCGCTGGTAATCG
>NZ_JBELQB010000038.1:0-671 GCF_046000485.1 Flavobacterium rhizophilum | reverse complement strand
CAACGAAGAGGTTCGGGTAACCGAATGGCGGCTCGCCCCGGGCAGCGCGACCGGACATCACACCCACGGGATGGACTATGTCATCGTTCCCGTCGTCGCCGGCGAAATGACCATCGTCGCGCCGGGCGGCGAACGGTCCAAGGCGCAGCTTGCAGCGGGAAAATCCTACTTTCGCAAGGCTGGCGTCCAGCACGACGTACTTAACGAAACCTCAACTGAGATCGTGTTCCTTGAGATCGAACTGAAGGCGTAAGGCAAGCGCAACCTTTGCCATCGATCCGTCGCAGTTGATCCCTTACAATGCCCCAAAGTTCCCGCATCTGATCGCGCGGGGAGTGGCCGAGAAATGCTGAAATACCTCGCTAAAATTTCGATGGATATTTTCCCCTCGGTGCTCGCGACGATCATCGGGGCCTACATCGTCAATCACTACATCAATGCCAAGCCGGCGGCGGATGCCCCTTCGGCCGTGTCGGCGCCTGCCCAGGCCGGCCGTGACGGCAAGCCGGCGGACGTCGCCAACCTTCCCGGACCCGGCGTCAAGGCCAAGGGCGTCTCAGAGAAGAGCGTCTCCGACAAGAGCGTGACCGACAAGGCGGCGGCCGAGAAACCTTCCGATCATCAGTCTGCTGCCGAAACGAAGGCCGCAGACCTTGCTCCCGCCGAGGCCA
>NZ_JBELQB010000037.1:0-703 GCF_046000485.1 Flavobacterium rhizophilum | reverse complement strand
GCGGCCTGCTGGTGGCTGCTGTAATTGTTGCAGGCAGTACCCTTATGGTAAACCTGCTGTACGATTTTAAGTGGCTTTTTTACCCGTTAGTAACGCTGCTGGTATTTTTCCTCTCTATGCTTTCGGTATTTGGGCAGCGTGCCACCATGATATCTTTTAGCGGGCTTTTGGCTATAGCTCTTGGTACCGGGCATTTGCACAGTGGTGCCGAAATGTTTACCAATGCATTGCTAATGTTTGGGGGCGGCCTGTTTTATATGCTGCTTTCTGTTACGTTTAATATACTCAGCCCATATCGTTATACCGAATTACAGATAGCTGATTGTTTAAGGCTTACTTCTAAATACTTGAAGCTACGCGGCGATTTATGGACAGCATCGGCAAACCGTGACGAAATCACTAAAAAACAACTGGACCTGCAGGTAGAAATCAATACTATTCATGATAATCTCAGGGAAGTATTAATGCGCAACCGCTCTAATGCCGGGGGCTCTACGCGTAACCGCAGGATGCTGCTAGCATTTATATCGCTGGTTGAAATACTGGAGCTGGCACTATCAACTTCTTTTGACCATACCACGCTGCACCAGAAATTTGATGGCCATTCAGAAATTCTGAATACCTACCAAAACCTTGCCTATAATATGGCAGCCCGGCTCAAAAAAATGAGCAGGGATATTATTGTCAAGCGTAAACTAAACAC
>NZ_JBELQB010000036.1:0-719 GCF_046000485.1 Flavobacterium rhizophilum | reverse complement strand
TATGACGACGGTAACGGTAACACAACTACGCAAACACAAAATGTAATAGTAGATGATACTACTGCTCCTGTGGCTGATGTAGCAACACTTCCAACTATAACAGCACAATGTGAGGTAACTGCAGGAACAATTACTGCGCCTACAGCTACTGATAACTGTGCAGGAACAATAACCGCGACAACTACTGATCCGCTTACCTATTCTGCTCAGAATAGCTATACTATTACATGGACTTATGACGACGGTAACGGTAACACAACTACGCAAACACAAAATGTAATAGTAGATGATACTACTGCTCCTGTGGCTGATGTAGCAACACTTCCAACTATAACAGCACAATGTGAGGTAACTGCAGGAACAATTACTGCGCCTACAGCTACTGATAACTGTGCAGGAACAATAACCGCGACAACTACTGATCCGCTTACCTATTCTGCTCAGGGTACTTATACCATAACATGGACCTATGACGACGGGAACGGAAATACTGCTACACAAACACAAACGGTAGTAGTAGATGATACTACTGCACCTGTAGCGGATGTGGCTACGCTTTCAGCTGTAACGGCACAGTGTGAGGTGACTTCCGGTATGATTACCGCACCAACTGCAACCGATAACTGTGCAGGAACAATAACTGCTACAACTACTGATCCGCTTACCTATTCCGCTCAGGGTACTTATACCATAACATGGACTTATGGCGATGGGAACGG
>NZ_JBELQB010000035.1:0-734 GCF_046000485.1 Flavobacterium rhizophilum | reverse complement strand
CCCGTTAGGTTTGCTGTAGTAAAAGAGGTACCGTTATCAAAATTAAATGTATAAGTACCGTCATTGTTATTCGTTACCGAAGTAATACCGTTTCCATCTTCTCCGTCCTGACCATCTGTACCAGGAGCACCGTCCTGTCCGTCATTACCCGCTATACCCTGTGGACCCGTTAGGTTTGCTGTAGTAAAAGAGGTACCGTTATCAAAATTAAATGTATAAGTACCGTCATTGTTATTCGTTACCGAAGTAATACCGTTTCCATCTTCTCCGTCCTGACCATCTGTACCAGGAGCACCGTCCTGTCCGTCATTACCCGCTATACCCTGTGGACCCGTTAGGTTTGCTGTAGTGAAAGAGGTACCGTTATCAAAATTAAATGTATAAGTACCGTCATTATTATTCGTTACCGAAGTAATACCGTTTCCGTCTGATCCATCTGCTCCTGCTGGACCTGTTAGGTCCGCTGTGGTGAAAGAGGTACCGTTATCAAAATTAAATGTATAGGTACCGTCATTGTTATTCGTTACCGAAGTAATACCGTTTCCGTCAACACCATCTGTACCTTCAAGTGAGGCTAAGAAGTCTGCCTCAGTTCCTGTGTTACCCGATGCAAGCCATATTTCATAAGCACTTAATCCGTTAATTCCATTTGTACCATTAGTTCCGTCCGTACCCTCAAGTGAGGCTAAGAAATCTGCTTCAGTTCCTGTGTTACCCGATGCAAGCCATATTTC
>NZ_JBELQB010000034.1:0-786 GCF_046000485.1 Flavobacterium rhizophilum | reverse complement strand
GGGCCTGACGCCGCTGGAGAAGTTCCAGCTGCTGACCGAGGACGAGCTGCTCGACGCGCAGGACGAATATGGCGAGGACGCCTTCTCCGCCGGCATCGGCGCGGAAGCGGTCAAGATCATGCTCATGGACCTCGACCTCGAGGGTGAGAAGCGCACGCTGCTTGAAGAGCTGGCGACGACCAAGTCGGAGCTGAAGCCCAAGAAGATCATCAAGCGGCTGAAGGTCGTCGAGAGCTTCCTCGAATCGGGCAATCGTCCCGAGTGGATGATCCTGGACGTCGTCCCCGTGATCCCGCCCGAGCTGCGCCCGCTGGTGCCGCTCGACGGTGGCCGCTTCGCGACCTCGGATCTGAACGATCTTCACGGCAAACTGAATCTCACCCTGCGCAATGTCGCAGACCCGCGCCTCGCACTCTGGACCCACCTGGTGCGCCGCCGAACGTCCGTCTATCCGGACGGTACCTTCCGGTCAGCTTTTGCGGCTGGACTCGACGCACAATATCACGAACGCCTTCAGAAAGAGGCGCTGTTTCGCAATGATCTCTATCTGACTCTGGTTTGTCATCCCGGTCGCGCGGCGACGGATACGGCCGCCGCGTTCTTCAGGCGGCTTCGGCAAAGCGCCGCGCACTCCGTCGAAGTCGACCGCGAGGCCCTGAAGCGGCTCAACGATGCCACGCGAGATGTTATCGCGGCACTCGACCGTTACGGCGCCCGTGCGGTCGGAGTAGCTGAGCGCGACGGCATCATCTTCTCAGAACCGATGGAGCTGCTCCATGCGCTCGC
>NZ_JBELQB010000033.1:0-790 GCF_046000485.1 Flavobacterium rhizophilum | reverse complement strand
GTTCTTATAATGGAGCTACCGGACTTTGGGTTGTAGGTAGTGTTGCGACAGGTAGTTTTGAAACTTTGCAGGTAACTGCTACAGTAACTACTACAGGTAATTATGAAAACATAGCTGAGGTAACGGCTAGTGACTTGCCCGATCCTGACAGTACACCAAATAATGCTGTTGATACGGAGGACGATTACGCCAGTGCGACTACTGTACCAATAAGCGCAGAAGCTGATCTTTCAATTATAAAGACGGTTTTAGGTTCAACAACTCCACTAGTTGGAGGTCAGGTTACTTTTTCGGTGACAATAAGAAATATAGGTCCTCAGGATGCCACAGGAGTACAGGTAACTGATTTACTTCCTGACGGATACACATTTGTATCTTATAGTGCCACATCAGGTAGCTATGATAGTATAACAGGTTTATGGGACTTGGGAGGCTTATCTAATGGTAGCAATGAAACATTACAGGTAACTGCAACGGTTAATGCTACAGGTAATTATTTAAATATTGCAGAAGTTTCGGCGAGTGACCAAGCTGATCCCGACAGTACACCTAATAATGATGATGGAGATCAAAGTGAGGATGATGAGGATAATGCAATTGTAACGCCTGTAAGCACAGCCGCCGATTTATCATTAACTAAAACGGTTAATAATGCCACTCCGCTTGTTGGGTCACAGATAATTTTTGAGGTGGTTGTGTCCAATGCTGGTCCTCAGGATGCTACAGGGGTAGAGGTAACTGATTTATTACCTGACGGATATACTTATAACAGTTTTACAGCTACAACAGG
>NZ_JBELQB010000032.1:0-842 GCF_046000485.1 Flavobacterium rhizophilum | reverse complement strand
ACGCGTCATAACCAGGTCCCCTCCAAAATCGATGTCGTGAGCTTATACGAAAGCGCGCGCCGTGGCGCTACGCGCGAACCCTGACATAGCTGCCGGGCGCATCCTCGATCGGAGGCAGGGCATCGCTGCCGACGCGGCGCGCCGGAACCTGCTCGGGATCGATCGTGCCCAGCCATTCGCGCCAGTCCGGCCACCACGAGCCCTTGTGCTCGACCGCGCCCTTCAACCACTCGGCGACGGTGACGTCCTTGATGTTGTCGTTGGTCCAGTACTGGTATTTGTTCGAGGCCGGCGGGTTGACGACGCCGGCGATGTGGCCCGAGCCGGACAGCACGTATTTCACCGGGCCGCCGAAGAATTGCGAGCCGTACAGCACCGACTCCGCCGGCGCGATGTGGTCCTCGCGGGTGGCGAGGTTGTAGACGGGGACCATGACCTTGGAGAGATCGAGCAGCGTGTTGTCGAGCACCATCGTGCCGGTCGACAACCGGTTCTCCAGATAGCAGTTGCGCAGGTAATAGGAATGGTTCGACGCGGTCATCCGCGTCGCATCGGAATTCCAGTGCAGCAGGTCGAACGCGCTCGGCTGCTGGCCCTTCAGATAGTTGCTGACGACGTAGGACCAGATCAGATCGTTGGAGCGTAGCAACGCAAACGCACCAGCCATCTGGGTAGTATCGAGATAGCCCCGCTCCCACATCATGTCTTCGAGGAAGGCGACCTGGCTCTCGTTGATGAAGAGCGTCAGTTCGCCGGCCTCGGTGAAATCAGTCTGCGCGGCGAGCAGCGTGATCGTACCAAATCGCTTGTCGTCGTCGCGCGCCATGGCCGCGGCGGCGATC
>NZ_JBELQB010000031.1:0-1450 GCF_046000485.1 Flavobacterium rhizophilum | reverse complement strand
AAAATTTCTAATTTAATACTGTTTTTCAAATGGTTACATTGTAATTTTATCAAAACACCTAATCTGATACATTACCGTTTTTATTCACATACATTAAATATTTCATCATCTGGTGAAATATAAATATTTGATCTTACTCGCTTTTTTATATATAAAGGTTTATCCTTACAAATGACATAACTGACCCCATTTTTTAGATCGTCCGATTTACGTTTTATAGGAGTTACATCTTTAGGATGTAATAAACCTAACTGAATTTTTACTTTAGTGGAATCTAACATTTTATGTGAGTCTAAATATTTTAACAATTCAATAGTTGTCTCTTTGCGATTTTCTTCTTCAATAAAAAAGACTTTAGTTTTATATTCAATATAATATGACGGCAAGTATGATTTTGAATCTAGAGTATCAATGATATAGCTATAATTATTATCCTGCATAGGAAGTATATTAAAAAGATAATACCCTTTACTAGACATAGGTTCATATTCTACAGAAAAAAAATTATACTTATTAATATCATCACTATACATTTTATAGTAATCCTCAATTACTAAATTTATGCAATCCGAATATGAATCAAAACTTTCTGAAGAGCTAACTGTCTTACAGCTAGATATAATCAAAATAAAAAATAAACTAATAAGGTATTTAAATTTTTTCATGATTTTATTTTTTTGTTTTTTCATTATCAAATTTTCTATATCTTTTTTCTGTAGTATTATTCCACCTTTTATCTCTATAGAATATAAAATGATCCATATTTCTATTGTCAGCATTTTTAAAATCATCTTTACTAGGAGTGTCGACATAGTCTCCATACTGAGGATGTGTATGAAAATGATATTTTATATGCATTATCTTATTAACTTTAAATCTAAACCCATTATATAGATTAATCGGATCATTTTTATCAAAACGAGCACTAACACATGAATTTAAATCATTCCCCTTATGCTCTTCAATAACGAAGCCGTTAATAGTTTCAGAAGACTTATCATAACCAATAGCAAAGCCACTAACTTCACAATTTGACAAATTATCTGAATACTTAACAAGAAAATCCTTAAGTTGGCTCTCACTAGGTTGTCTTTCTCCCCCTATTTCAATATACTCATTACCTTCTCTAAAATTCCTACATTCTTTAAGTATACCTTTAGCTATATTATCAATATGAGTTTTAGCATTTCCTTTACTATCTGTTATCAACACATAATCATTAATTTCTTTATTAAATTCAAATTTACCTACTTTATCTGTTGCATCATTATTCTTTTCATATAGATAAAAATCTCCAGTTTTTTCATCATAACGATAAATATCTCTTCCATCGGGATCAACATACTTAATTGGATTATTTGCACAATAGGCAAAAGAACTCCAGTCAGGATATTTATCTGCTAAGGGATCAACTCCTATAAACATACTCCATTTTGGGTCATAATAACGT
>NZ_JBELQB010000030.1:0-1472 GCF_046000485.1 Flavobacterium rhizophilum | reverse complement strand
AAGCGACCACGAAAGATGAAGAACCTATATATCAGTTTAAGTTTTATGCTTGCAGCGCAGTTTGCCATGGCACAAAACAAGGATACCGAGAAGGCGGACAGGCTGTATGCCAGGATGGAGTATGTTGATGCCGCCAGTGAATACCTAAAGGTATCGGGCAAGAACGACCCTTATGTTTACAGACAGCTTGCCGAGAGCTACTACAATGTATTTAACAGCAAGGAAGCGGTAAAATGGTATGGCAAGGCTACCCAGAGCAATCAGGATGCCGAGATCTATTACCACTATGCCCAGATGCTGAAGGCCGAAGGCAAATATGAGGAAGCTAACACACAGATGCAGAAGTTTGCCTCACTAAAACCTAATGATGAGAGAGCCATCGCTTTCAAACAGGATCCTAACTACCTACCGAAGTTAAGGAACCAGACCAAAATGTTTGATGAGAAGAAACTGGACATCAACGATGAGAAGTACAGCTCCTTCGGCGCGGTACTGACCGATGATAACAATTTCTATTTCACCAGTGCAAGAAACACAGCAAGGAAAACCTACGGAGCCAATGAGCAGCCGTACCTTGATATGTATACGGCCACTTACAATGCCGACGGCACTTTTAGTGAGCCTACCCCGATATCGGACATCAATACCAAATGGCATGACGGCCCTGCGGCGGTAACCGCCGACGGTAACACCATGTACTTCTCGGGCGAGAGCTTTAAGGAGAGCAAACAGTTTGAAAGGGATAAGGACAACAACCTTAAACTGGGTCAGATCTACCTTTTCAAAGCTACCAAGACCGACGGTAAATGGGGTAACATCCAGCCACTGCCGTTAAACGATAAAACCTACTCTACAGGTAACCCTGCCATCAGTGCAGACGGTAAGACCCTTTACTTTGTGTCGAACCGTCCGGGAGGACAGGGAGGCAATGATATCTGGAAAGTGGAAGTGAAAGGCAACAACACCTATGGAGAGCCGCAAAACCTTGGGGATAAGGTAAACACCCCGGGTAATGATAACTTCCCATACATCACTACCGAAGGTAAGCTTTACTTCTCTTCAGACGGGCGTAAAGGCTTCGGGGCACTGGATATCTTTGTTATCGACCTTGCAAAAGGAACAGAAGCCAGAAACGTAGGCCTTCCTGTAAACTCAGGACAGGATGACTTTGCCTTCAGTTTTAATGACAATAAGCAAATCGGGTTCTTCTCCAGTAACAGGAGCGGAGTTGACCAGCTGTACAGTGCTACACCAATCTGTGGTGTTGAGGCTATTGTAATGGTAAGGGATGCCAACACGGGCAAACCACTGGCCGGTGCTAAGGTAGCCATCCTTGATGAGCGCAACAATGTGATTGAGACCAGAACGGCCGATGCCGGCGGTAAGGTAACCTACAGTATTGACTGTGACAGGGCTTACACCATACAGGCAAGCATGCCGAAGTACGAGCAGAACACTTTCCCGATTGCCAA